>DASVXU010000038.1:0-51797 GCA_036392515.1 Gemmatimonadaceae bacterium
CCGAAGGCGAAGACGGTCTACCGCTGCACCGAGTGCGGCGCGACGTATCCGAAATGGGTCGGGCGCTGCGAGGTGTGCGGCGAGTGGAACACTCTCGTCGAGGAAGTAGCGCCGGCGAAGACGGCGACGAGCGCCTCGTCCCGCCGCGCCGGCGGGACGCGAACGTTAGGTGAGGGTGGCAGCGTTGCCTCGACGCCCAAGCTCCGCGAGGTGCAGGGCTCGGAGGCGCGCCGCTGGAAGACGGGAATCGAGGAGCTCGACTTCGTGCTCGGCGGCGGCCTCGTCCCCGGATCGATGGTGCTCGTCGGCGGCGAGCCCGGCATCGGCAAGTCGACGCTGCTCCTCCAGACCGCGGCCAAGCTCCAGGAGGCGGGGCACAGCGCGCTCTACGTGTCGGGTGAGGAGTCGCCGCTGCAGGTGAAACTCCGCGCCGATCGCCTCGACGGTTCGACCGGCGCGGGTGACGTCTCCTTCCTCGGCGAGACGAACCTCGAGACGATCCTGTCCACCGCCGACGCGGCACGTCCGCAGCTGATGGTCGTCGATTCGATCCAGACCGTGTTCACCCAGGATCTCGAGGGCGCGCCGGGGAACGTCGGCCAGGTTCGCGAGAGCGCCGCGCGCCTCATGCGCTTCGCGAAGGAGAGCGGCACCGCGGTGTTCGTCGTCGGCCACGTGACGAAGGGGGGAGGGATCGCCGGCCCGAAGACGCTCGAGCACATCGTCGACACGGTGCTCTACTTCGAGGGAGACGCGTCGCTCGACCATCGCGTGCTCCGCGCGACGAAGAACCGCTTCGGCAGCGTGGACGAGATCGGCGTCTTCCGGATGACGCAGCAGGGACTCGTCCCGGTCGAGAACCCCTCCGAGCTGTTCATGGGCGAGCGCGGCGCGATGGTCTCGGGGAGCGCGGTCACCGCGCTGCTCGAGGGGACGCGCCCGGTGCTCGTCGAAGTCCAGGGGCTCGCGGCGAAGGCGGGCTTCGGCACGCCGCAGCGGGTGGCGACAGGGCTCGACGGCCGGCGCCTCGCACTGCTCCTCGCCGTCCTCGACAAGCGCGCGGGCCTTTCCTTCGCGCAACTCGACGTCTTCGTCAACGTCGTCGGCGGGCTTCGGCTGCAGGAGCCGACGGGCGATCTCGCCGTGGCCGCCGCGCTGGCGTCGAGCGTGTACGACCGGTCGCTGCCTAACGACGCCATCTTCCTCGGCGAGGTCGGGCTGGGTGGCGAGGTGCGCCCGATCTCGCAGACCGAGCGCCGGCTCGCCGAGGCCGCGAAGATGGGCTTCACGACGGCATACGTCGCGGAGCGCAGCGTGCCCTCGCGCGCGACGCGCGGCATCCGCGCCGTGGGCGTGCGCGGCATCCGCGAGCTCTTCGAGAGTCTCTTCCGATGAGCGTGAAGCAGGATGTCGGCGTCGTGATCGTCGCGGCGGGCGCGGGCTCGCGCGTCGGCGGATCGGAGCTGAAGCAGTTCCGCTGGATCGCGGGGAAACCGATGCTCCTCCACAGCCTGCAGCGCTTCCAGGCGCGGCCCGACGTCGCGATGGTCGTCTGCGTGCTGCCGCGGCAGTACGCGGGCGATCCGCCGCCCTGGATATTCCAGAGCGACCTCGATCGCCTGCTCGTCGCCAGCGGCGGGAAGGAGCGCGGCGACTCGGTGTACAACGGTCTCGACGATCTACCGGAGGAATGCTCGGTGACGCTGGTGCACGACGCGGCACGTCCCTTCGTTGACGACGCGACGATCGATCGCGTGGTCGAAGCGGCACGCGCCGGAAACGGCGCCGTCCCCGCGCTCCCGGTCGTCGACACCCTCAAGGAGGCGGACGAGCAGGGCTCGATCGTCCGGACCGTGCCGCGTGAGGGTCTCTGGCGCGCCCAGACGCCGCAGGGCTTTCCACGCGCGATGCTCGAGGAGGTGCATGTCCGCGCGCGCCGCGACGGCGTCGCGGCGACCGACGACGCGGCGTTGTGCGAGCGCTACGGCAAGCCGGTCGTCGTCGTGCGCGGGAGCGAGCTGCTCATGAAGGTCACCGAGGAGAGCGATTTCGCGCGCGCCGAGGCGCTCCTCGCCGGGAGCGGCGCATGACGGAGGCGAAGCCGGTTCCGTTCTGGTCTCCCGCGGAGATCCAGGGCTCGCTCCGCCGCGTGATCGCGCACCTCGAGAACGCGGGGGTGCTCGCGTATCCCACGGAGACCGTCTACGGCTTCGGCGGAGCCGCGGACCAGGCGGGGGTCGAGGCGCTGATCGCGATGAAGGGGCGTCCGCCGGGGAAGCCTTTCCTGCTGCTCATCTCGGGCAGCGAGATGCTCGCGAAGATGGGGCTGCACCTGCCGCCATACGCCGCGCATCTCGCCGCGAAGCACTGGCCCGGGCCACTCACGCTCGTGCTCCCCGGGGGCGAGCGGCGTGTTCCCGAGAGGCTGCGTGGTCCCGAGGGAGGGATCGCCGTCCGCTGGACCCCGCACGCCGGCCTCACGCAGCTCCTTCGCGCCTACGGACAGCCGATCACCTCGACGAGCGCGAACCGCCCGGGGGTTCCACCCGCGATGTCCGCGGCGGAGATTGTCGATGCCTGGCACACCGAGGTCACTCGGGGACGGCTCATGGTGCTCGGCGGGGGACGGTTGCATCCGTCGCAGCCGTCCACCGTCGTCGACTGCACCGGACGCCGGCCGCGAGTGATCCGTCCTGGCGCGATCAGCGCGGATATACTTCGCGAGAGCGTCCCCGATCTCGTCGGCGACGTGTGAGGGCGGGAACCCGGCGTCTTCCTGAACGATTCGACTCGAGGCCATGAAGATTCTCTTCGTCTGCACCGGCAACACCTGCCGCAGCCCGCTTGCCGAGGCGATCGCGCGCAAGATGGCGATCGAGCGCGGGCTGACCGATCTCGAGTTCGCGAGCGCCGGCACGAGCGCGTGGGAGAATGCGCCGGCCTCCGACGGCGCGCTCCTCGTCGGGATGGAGCACGGCCTCGACCTCAGCCAGCATCGCGCGCAGCTTCTCTCGCGCGAGCTCGTCGCGGCGAACGACGTGATCCTCGCGATGGGTCCGCACCACCTCGAGCGCGTCGAGGCACTCGGCGGGACGGGCAAGGCGTTCACCCTCACCGGCTTCGCGTCGCACGGGAAGTCCGATCGCGCGATCAGCGACCCGGTCGGCGCCGAGCTCTCGGTGTACCGCTCGACCTTCAACGAGCTCGAGCGCGAGATTCGCCGCGTCGTCGAGCGCGTCACCGCGGACCGCTGACGGTGGGCGCCCACGTCCACGCTCGCACGACGCGATGACGCGACCCGCGCGGCTGGTGCTCCTCGGATCGCCGGTCGCGCACTCGCTTTCCCCGGCGTTCCAGAACGCCGCCCTCGCAAGCGCCGGATTGCCGATCCGCTACGAGTCGCTCGACGTCTCGCCTGACGCGCTCCCCGGGATGCTCGACAGGCTCGCGGCGGAGGGCGCCGCCGGCAACGCGACGGTGCCGCACAAGGAAGCCGTCTTCGCGCGCTGCGATACGCGCACGCCGATCTCCGAGCGGGTCGGGGCGGTGAACACCTTCTGGTGGGCGGACGGCGCGATGCACGGCGACAACACCGACGTCGGCGGCTTCGATCGCGCGGTCTCCGCGCTCACCGGCGACCGCATGCCGGCACGCATCGCGATGATCGGGGCCGGCGGCGCGGCGGCGGCGGCGTGCGCGGCGGCCGAGCGCTGCCACGTGAGCGAAGTCCGCATCGCGGCGCGCAGCGTCGAGCGCGCGCGAGCGCTCGCCGAGCGGTTTCCGAAGCTCGTGACGATCTACCCCGCGATCGAGCCCGCGCTCGACGGAGCGGAGCTCGTCGTCAACGCCACTCCACTCGGCCTCCATCCCGACGACGCCTATCCCGTGGCCGTCGAGCTTCTTCCTCCGGGTGCGCTCGTGCTCGATCTCGTGTACGGACCGCAGGAGACGCGCTGGGTCCACGCCGCGCGATCCTTCGGCCATCGCGCGGCGGACGGGCTGCGCATGCTGATCGAGCAGGGAGCACTCGCCTTCGAGCGATGGTTCGGGTTCCCCCCCGACCGCGCGGCGATGGCGCGCGCGATCCACGAGCGCACAGGACGCCTGCTGTGATCGCGACCGTTCGCGCCATCGCGAGACGCGCGGCGGCGAGCGCGCTCGATCTCCTCCTGCCGCCGGTCTGCGTCTCCTGCGACCGGCTCATCTCCGAGCCCGCGGACGCGCTCGTCTGCCGCGTCTGCTGGACGCGCCTCGCCCTGCTCCCCGCGCCGCGATGCGATCGGTGCGGGCATCCGGTCGATCGTCACGCATGCCGGTGGTGCCCGCTTCTGCCATCGTACGTGCGCGCGGCGCGCTCATCGGCATGGGTGGGCTCGGGCACCGCGCTTGCAATCGTTCACGCGCTCAAGTACGGCGGGTGGAGCGCCGTCGCCGGCGGGATGGCGATGCGCATGGCGAGGCTCGGCTTTCCCGACGACGTCGTGCGCGAGCGCACGGCGATCGTACCGGTGCCGCTGGCGCGCGATCGGGAGCGCGAGCGGGGATACAACCAGAGCGCGCTGCTGGGCGCCGCGCTATCGGGGATCTGGCGAATACCGATGTGGGACGACGTGCTGCAGCGAGCGCGCGCGACGGAGACGCAGACGCGGTTGACACCGGAACAGAGGCGACACAACGTTTCGGGCGCTTTTCGCGCCGCCCCGGGGACGCGCCGTCGCCTCCGCGGCGCACACCTCGTTATCGTTGATGATGTCGTGACGACGGCCGCGACGCTCAACGCCTGCGCCGCCGCGCTCTTCGACGGCGGCGCTCGCATCATCAGCTACGCTACCTTTGGGCGGGCGCCCGCGATCGGCGACCGCATCGACTCAACGGGAGAACTACTCGATGGCAATTCGCGTCGGCATTAACGGGTTCGGACGCATCGGACGCCAGGTGCTTCGCGCGGCGAAGCTCACCGGCGTCGCCGATCTCGACTTCGTGGCGGTGAACGACCTCACCGATACCAAGACGCTCCGGCATCTCTTCAAGTACGATTCGGTGCACCGCACCTACCCGGGCGACGTCAGCTACACCGACAAGTCGATCACGGTGGACGGCGACGAGATCCGCATCTTCGCCGAGAAGGATCCGGCGAACCTGCCGTGGAAGGATCTCGGCGTCGACATCGTCCTCGAGTCCACGGGACGCTTCACGGATGCGACGGGCGCGAAGAAGCACATGGACGCCGGCGCGAAGAAGGTGATCATCTCCGCGCCCGCCAAGGGCGAGGACATCACCATCGTGATGGGCGTCAACTCGAACAAGTACGACCCGGCGAAGCACAACATCATCTCGAACGCGTCGTGCACGACGAACTGCCTCGTGCCGATGGTCAAGGTGGTGCGCGACAACTTCGGCTTCGTGCGCGGCACGATGACCACGATCCACAGCTACACCAACGACCAGCAGATTCTCGACCTGCCGCACAAGGATCTCCGCCGCGCCCGCGCGGCGGCGGTGTCGATGATCCCGACCACCACCGGCGCGGCGAAGGCGACCTCGCTGGTCATCCCCGAGCTCAAGGGGAAGATCGACGGCCTCGCGATCCGCGTCCCCACTCCCGACGTGTCGTTCACCGACCTCGCGGTCGTCGTCGACAAGCCGGTCACGGTGCAGCAGATCAACGACGCGTTCCGGAAGGCCGCCGAGGGCGACCTTGCCGGGATCCTCGAGTACACCGAGGAGGAGCTGGTCTCGTCCGATTACATCGGCAACCCGCACTCCTGCATCCTCGACGCGAAGAGCACCAACGTGATCGACGGAACGCTGCTGAAGGTCTCCGGCTGGTACGACAACGAGTGGGGCTACTCGTCGCGCTGCGTCGATCTGCTCCGCTTCGTCGGCGCGCGCCTGTGAGCGCGCGCCCGAGTGCCGCCGCGCGCGTCTGGGACGCGGCGGCGCTCGCGCTGGTGGTCGGCGGCGGGGCGCTCTACGCCTGGTCGCATGCCGGGATGACGTCCATCCTCACGACGCAGATCCACGCGGCGCGGGTCGACTCGCCCAACTTCCTCCGCTGGAACGGCTATCGCCAGAGCTCGAACGTCGCGCTCGGCCTCGTCGCCGCCGGCGTCGTCGTCGGCGTCCTCTCCTACTTCCGCGCGCGCCGCCAGCCCGACGCGCCCACCGCATGAACAAGAAGACCGTCCGCGATCTCACCGACGCGCAGCTCCGCGGCAAGCGCGCGCTCGTCCGCGTCGACTTCAACGTCCCTCTCGACGAGAAGGGGCGAGTGACCGACGACACCCGCATCCGCGCGGCGCTGCCGACGCTCGAGCTCCTCGCCGACCGCGGCGCGAAGGTGATCGTGATGTCGCACCTTGGCCGCCCGAAGGGGAAGCCCGAGGCGAAGTATTCGCTCGCCCCCGTCGCCGCGAAGCTGCGCGAGCTGACGCGCCGCAACGTGACCTTCGTCGAGACCACCGACTCCGACGAAGCGCTCAAGGCGACCACCGACGCGAAGCCGGGCGAGATCGTGCTCCTCGAGAACACCCGCTTCCTCGGCGGCGAGGAGAAGAACGACGAGCGGCTCTCGCGGGCCCTCGCCATGCTCGGCGACGTCTACGTGAACGACGCCTTCGGGGCCGCGCACCGCGCCCACGCCTCGACGGAGGGCGTCGCCCGCCAGCTCCATCCCGCGGTCTCCGGACTGCTGATGGAGAAGGAGCTGGATTACCTGGGGCGCGCGTTAGGCAATCCCGAGCACCCCTTCGTCGCGATCATGGGGGGCTCGAAGATCAGCGGAAAGATCGACGTCATCGAGAGCCTCCTCCCGAAGGTGGACCGGATGCTCATCGGCGGCGCGATGGCCTGCACCTTCTTCCGCGCGATGGGGCTCGAGACGGGCAAGTCGCTCGTCGAGGAGGACCGCGTCGACATGGCGAAGGAGCTGCTGAAGCGCGGGAAGGACAAGCTCGTGCTTCCCGTGGACGCGCTCGTCGCGCCCTCGATGGACGATGGCGCGAAGGCGCACAGCGTGAAGCGCGACGCGATCCCCGCCGCCGAGGCGATGTACGACATCGGCCAGGAGAGCATCCGGCTCTTCATGCAGGAGATCCTCCGCGCGAAGACCGTGCTCTGGAACGGGCCGATGGGCGTCTTCGAGAAGCCGCCGTTCGACGCCGGCACCAACTCGATCGCGAAGTCGCTCGCGAGCGCGACGCGCAACGGCGCGACCACGATCGTCGGCGGCGGTGACTCGGCGGCGGCGATCGCCGAAGCCGGTCTCGAGTCGCAGATGACGCACGTCTCCACCGGCGGCGGCGCATCGCTCGAGTTCCTCGAGGGCAAGACGCTGCCGGGCGTCGCCGCGCTCGACGACCGATGACGACCGGCGCCGCGGAGGTGAAGACCCCGATCTTCGCCGCGAACTGGAAGATGAACTCGGGGCCGACGGAGTCGCGCGCCTTCCTCCGCACCTTCCTCGCGCGCTATGCACGGCGAGCCGATCGCACCGTGATGTTCTTCCCGCCCGCGCTCTCCCTCGCCGCGGTGCGCGACTCGCTCAAGGAGCGGTCCGACATCCTCGTCGGAGTGCAGAACATCCACTGGGAGGCGAAGGGCGCCTTCACCGGCGAGAACTCGGCGCCGATCGCGAAGGACGCGGGCGCGACGCACGTCCTCGTCGGACACAGTGAGCGTCGCCACGTCTTCGGGGAGACCGACGAGCAGACGGGGAAGAAGGTCGCCGCGGCGATCGCCGCCGGCCTCGTGCCGATGCTCTGCGTCGGCGAGAAGCTCGAGGAGCGCGAGCGCGGCGAGACGGAGAAGGTCGTCGTGCGCCAGCTGCGCGCCGGACTCGCCTCGCTCTCGAATGCCCAGATCGCGACGGCGCTCATCGCCTACGAGCCGGTCTGGGCGATCGGCACCGGGCGCACCGCGACGCCGGCGGACGCGAGCGTCGTGCACGTCGCCATCCGCGCCGAGCTGCGGTCGATCGCCGGCGAGCACGGCGACAAGCTCCCGATCCTCTACGGCGGCAGCGTCAACGCGCAGAACGTCCGCTCGTTGCTCGACGCGAAGGGCGTGGACGGCGTCCTCGTCGGCGGCGCGAGCCTGGACGCCGAAGGGTGGGCGACGATCGTTCGCAGCTGAGCCTCGCGACACGCCGTCGCGAACCTTGACTCGACCCACGTAACTCTTCTAAGTTTCGTGGCTTAGCACGCTCGTCGACATCCCAATCCGGATACACGCCGCGATGATCTACGGCATTCTCTTCACGCTGCTCGTTCTCGACTGCATCGTCCTCGGTGCCGCCATCCTCCTGCAGAGCGGGAAGGGAAGCGGGATGGCCGCGAGCTTCGGCGGCGCGAGCAGCTCCGCCGACGCGGTGCTCGGCGTTCGCCAGGCGGGCAACTTCCTCACGGCGGCGAGCTGGTGGGCGGGCGGGATCTTCCTCCTGCTCTCGTTCGCGCTCTCGATGATGTCGACGCGCAACCGCCTGCCGCAGTCCGTGCTCGACCAGCCGACGACGACGCGGACCGCGCCGGCTCCAGCGGCGACGCCGTCGAACACGCCGTCGCTGCCGCTCGAAACGGCGCCCGCCAACAGCGCGCCCGCGTCCGGCGCACCGGCGACGTCGCCCGCTCCACGGCAGTAAGCGAAGTGAGCGACACGCGCGGGATGGAAGGGTTCCTCCTCCTCGAGGACGGAACCCTTTTTCACGGCCAGCTTCGCCATCCGGTGGAGCCGTCGGTCGCTGAGGTCGTGTTCACGACGAGCATGACCGGCTACCAGGAGACTTTCACGGATCCGTCGTACCGCGGCCAGATCGTGGTGATGACGGCGCCGATGATCGGCAACTACGGGATCAACACCGAGGACCCGGAGTCGGAGCGCCCGCAGGTCTCCGGCGTCGTCGTCCGCGAGATCTCCGAGACCTACTCGAACTGGCGCGCGAGCGGCGATCTCGTGGGATGGCTGCGCGCGGCTCAAGTGCCCGTGCTCGAAGGCGTTGACACGCGTCGCCTCACGAAGCACCTCCGCACCGCCGGGGTGATGCAGGGCGTGATCGCCGGCGGTACCGAAGCGACCGACGACCTTCGCGCGCTCGTGGCGAGCTGCCCCTCGATGGAGGGACTCGATCTCGCCTCCGTGGTCTCGACGCGCACGCCGTACGAGTGGGGCACGGGCGAGTGCGAGATCGTAGCCTACGACTACGGGATCAAGCGGAACATCCTGCGCCTCTTCGAGGATCAGGGCTGCCGCGTCACCATCGTCCCCGCCGACACTCCGCCAGAGGCGGTGCTGGAGCGCAATCCGGCTGGAGTGTTCCTCTCCAACGGCCCCGGAGATCCGGCCGCCGTGGAGTACGCGCAGCGCACGGCGCGCGCGATCGGCGAGCGCGGTGTCCCGATCTTCGGGATCTGCCTCGGCCACCAGATCCTCGGGCTCGCGTACGGCGGGCAGACGGTGAAGCTTCCTTTCGGACATCGCGGTGGAAACCACCCGGTGCGTGACGTCGCGTCGGGCCGGGTGCTCATCACCTCGCAGAACCACGGCTTCGCGGTGCAGGGCTCGGAGCGGGGGATCCCGGGCGCGCCGGAGCTCGAGGTGACGCACGTCAACCTGAACGACGGGACAGTCGAGGGGCTCGCGCACCGCGAGCTGCCCATCTTCGGGGTCCAGTATCACCCCGAGGCGGCACCCGGGCCACACGACGCGCGCGGGCTATTCGCCCGCTTCATGGAGCGGGTGCGGGAGCGGCGCGGAGCCGGCTGAATCGCACCCAAGTGCAAGCCACACAAACGCTTGACACCATCCGGGCGGGGGCATAACTTCGGGCCACTGTAGAGCCGTTGGGCCGTTTCCCCCTCCATGGCGATTCCATGACCAAGGCCGACCTGGTCGAGCGTGTCACCGCTCAGATCTCGCGCACCGCGGGTCCGATGATTTCCAAGAAGGACTGCGCGCGCGTCGTCGACTCGTTCCTCGACGCCATCAAGGAGGCTCTGCAGGAGCAGAAGAACATCGAGGTTCGCGGATTCGGCACCTTCAAGATCCGGCAGCGCAAGACACGCATGGCGCGCAACCCGCGAACCGGTTCTCCCGTCGAGGTTTCCGCCCGTCCCGTCCCGGTCTTCAAGCCATCGAAGGAGCTCCGCGCCATGGTCGCGGGAATGGAAGTCGAGGACGACCAGGAAGACGAAGAGTACTCCGAGGCCTGAGCCGATGCCTCGCCCGCAACGCCCCGGCGCTTCCGCGCTCCGGGGCGTCGTTGTCTCCGGGAGCCTATGACGTTGCGCGTCATGCTCTTCGCCTCCTGGGCCGACGCCCTCGGCGCCCGCAGCGTGGAAGTCGAAGTCGGCGAGGGCGCGACCGCCGGTGACGTGCTCGCGGCGCTCGCGGCACGCGCGAACGGCGCCCCGCTCCCCAGGCCGGCGCTCGCGATCAACAGGCAACTGGCCCGCGCCGGGGACCCGGTCCGCGCGGCCGACGAGATCGCGGTGATTCCCCCCGTTGCGGGCGGCTGATGCGAAGCGCGATCGTTCATCATCCGATCGACGTCGCGGCGCTCGTCGACGAGGTCGCCGCGAGCGCGAACGGAGCTACGGTGCTCTTCACGGGAACCGTCCGCGACCTCAGCGAGGGACGCGCGGTCAGCGGGATCGACTACGACGCCTACGAGACGATGGCCGCCGAGGAGCTCGCGCGGATCGTGCGGGAGGCGACCGAGCGGTTCGGCACTCCGCACGTCGTGGCCGAGCATCGCGTCGGGTCGCTCGCGCTCGGGGAGGTGAGCGTCGCGATCGCGGCTGGCCATCCGCGCCGCGCGGGCGCGTTCGACGCGGCAAGGTACGTCATCGAGGAGATCAAGCTGCGACTTCCCGTCTGGAAGCAGGAGCTGTTCACCGATGGAACGCGCGAGTGGGTGGACGCGCGCGTGACGCCGTGACCGTCGCCGCCGCTCCCGCGCGCGACCAGTTCGGGCGCGCGATCGAGTATCTCCGCATCTCGGTCACCGACCGGTGCAACTTCCGCTGCCTCTACTGCATGCCGGCGGACGGTCTCCCCTGGCTCCCGCGAGCCGACATCCTCTCGTACGAGGAGATCGCCGCCGTCGTCTCGCAGCTCGCGCCCCTCGGGCTGCGCCGCGTCCGGCTCACGGGCGGCGAGCCGACCATCAGGCCGCAGCTCGAGCGGCTCATCGCGATGCTCGCATCGATCGAGGGCGTCGAGGACATCGCGCTCTCGACCAACGGCGTTCGCTTCGAGGAGCGCGCCGCGGCGTACCGTGAGGCGGGTCTGCGCCGCGTCAACATCAGCGCCGACAGCCTGCGGCCGGAGCGGATCGTGAAGATCGCGCGACGCGACCTCGGGCTCGACCCGGTCCGCGCCGCCCGCGCGGCGAGCGACGCCGGGCTCGGTCCCGTGAAGCTCAACGTCGTCGTGCTCCGCGGCGTGAACGACGACGAGATCGCCGACTTCGCGCGACTGACGCTCGACAATCCGTGGCACGTCCGCTTCATCGAGCTGATGCCGGTGGGTGAGCTGCGCGAGCTGACATGGGACCACGTCGTGCCGAGCGACGAGGTGCTCGGGCGCGTCGCGGCGGTGGGGGCGCTCGAGCCCGTCCCTGGTCCGGGTGGCAACGGTCCCGCCGTCTATCACGCTTTTCCCGGCGCCAGGGGAACGATCGGCGTGATCACGCCGATGTCGCACACCTACTGCGCGTCGTGCAACCGCGTCCGCCTCACGGCCGACGGCCGGCTGCGCACCTGCCTCTTCGGCGACCACGAGGTCGCGCTCCGCGACGCGCTGCGCGCCGGGGCGCCGCTGGCGCCGCTCTTCCGCCGCGCGCTCGACGAGAAGCCGCGCGAGCACGCGCTGCTGCAGATGCGCGTCGGCGGACTCCGCGCGCTGTCGCAGGTCGGCGGGTGACGCCGCCGCGACCTGTGCGCGCCCCGCCTCGCTGCTTACCTTTCGTTCGTTCGCAGCGCGCAGTGTCGTTCATCGTGTCAGTCCTTCCACAGCCGATCACCGCACATGCTCAATAAGATCACCGTCGTCGGAGCCGGAAACGTCGGCGCCACCACGGCGCAGCGCCTGGCCGAGAAGTCGCTCGCTCGTACCGTCGTCATGGTGGACGTCGTCGAGGGCGTCCCGCAGGGGAAGGGCCTTGACCAGTGGGAGTCGGCCCCGATCGAAGGATTCGACACGCGCGTCGTCGGCTCGAACGGCTACGACGAGTCGGCCGACTCGGACATCGTCGTCATCACGGCGGGCATCGCCCGCAAGCCGGGGATGTCGCGCGACGATCTGCTCAACACCAACGCCGGCATCGTGAAGGCGGTGTGCGAGCAGGTGAAGCGCACCTCGCCGAAGTCGATCATCATCATGGTGTCGAATCCGCTGGACGTCATGTGCTACGTCGCGAAGGAAGTCACCGGCTTCCCGCGCGAGCGCGTGCTCGGCATGGCGGGCGTGCTCGACACGGCGCGCTACCGTTCCTTCCTCGCCGAGGCGCTCGACGTGAGCGTCGAGGACATCCAGGCGATGGTGCTCGGCGGCCACGGCGACACGATGGTCCCGCTGATCAGCTACACGACGGTGAGCGGGATCCCCGTCAGCCAGCTCCTCGACCGCAAGGCGCTCGACGCGATCGTCGACCGCGCGCGGAACGGCGGCGCCGAGATCGTGAAGTATCTCAAGACCGGGTCGGCCTACTACGCCCCCTCCTCGGCCGCGGTGCAGATGTGCGAGGCGATCGCGCTCGACAAGAAGCGCATCCTCCCCTGCGCGGCCTGGCTCGAGGGCGAGTACGGCATGAAGGGATTGTTCCTCGGCGTCCCGTGCAAGCTCGGTCGCAAGGGCCTCGAGAAGGTGCTCGAGATCGAGCTGACGAGCGCCGAGCGCGTGGCGCTTGGCAAGAGCGCGGACGCGGTGCGGGAGCCGATGGCGGCCGTCAAGCTCTAGGCCGACGATGCGCTCCTTCATCCGGACCAGCATCGGGCTGAAGGCGATCATGGCGGTGACCGGCCTCATCATGGTCGGCTATCTGATCACGCACGTCTTCGCCAACCTGCTCGTCTTCCGCGGTCCCGAGCTGATCAACCGCTACAGCGCCCTGCTGCATGGACAGCCCGCGTTCCTCTGGTCGGCGCGCGCGGTGCTCATCGTCGCGCTCATCGCGCACATCTGGTCGGCGCTGGAGCTCACGCGTCGCGACCGCGCGGCGCGCGGCACCTCCTACACGATGTGGAAGCCGCAGGCTTCGACCTTCGCCTCGCGGACGATCCGCTGGGGCGGGCTCGTCATCCTGTTCTTCCTCGTGTGGCACATCCTGCAGTTCACCACGGGGACGGTGCGGCCGGCGCCCTTCGTCGAGGGCGATCCGCACGGCAACGTCGTGCGGGCCTTCCAGATCCCCTGGGTCGTCGCGCTGTACGTCGTGTCGATGGCCGCCGTCGGGCTGCACCTCTTCCACGGGACGTGGAGCGCCTTCCGCTCGCTCGGCCTCGTGAAGCCGTCCGAGCATCCGCTGCGGCACCGTACCTCGCTCCTCGTCGCCGGCGTGATCTGGCTCGGGTTCACGATCATCCCGCTGGCGATCCTCGCCGGCGTCGGACGTTAGGCAGACCATGGAACTGAAATCCAACATTCCGGACGGCCCGATCGCGGAGAAATGGGACCGGCACCGCTTCGAGATGAAGCTCGTGAACCCGGCGAACCGTCGGCGTCATTCGGTGATCGTCGTCGGAACGGGGCTCGCCGGCGGATCGGCCGCGGCGACGCTCGGCGAGCAGGGATACAACGTCCTCTGCTTCTGCTACCACGACTCGCCGCGCCGCGCGCACAGCATCGCCGCGCAGGGCGGGATCAACGCCGCGAAGAACTACCAGAACGACGGCGACAGCATCTGGCGGCTGTTCTACGACACCGTGAAGGGCGGTGACTTCCGCGCGCGCGAGGCCAACGTCTACCGCCTCGCGCAGATCAGCGTGAACATCATCGACCAGTGCGTGGCGCAGGGCGTTCCCTTCGCCCGCGAGTATGGCGGGCTGCTCGCCAACCGCTCCTTCGGCGGCGCGCAGGTCTCGCGCACCTTCTACGCGCGCGGCCAGACGGGCCAGCAGCTCCTGCTCGGCGCCTACCAGGCGCTCGAGCGGCAGATCGGCCGCGGCCAGGTGAAGATGTTCCCGCAGCACGAGATGCTCGACGTCATCGTCATCGACGGCCGGGCGCGCGGGATCGTGACGCGCAATCTCGTCACGGGCGCGATGGAGGCGTACACCGCCGACGCGGTGGTGCTCGCGACGGGCGGCTACGGCAACGTCTTCTTCCTCTCGACGAACGCGAAGAAGAGCAACGCGACGGCGATCTGGCGCGCGTACAAGAAGGGCGCCGCCTTCGCGAACCCGTGCTTCACGCAGATCCACCCGACGTGCATCCCGCAGAGCGGGGAGCATCAGTCGAAGCTGACGCTGATGTCGGAGTCGCTGCGCAACGACGGCCGCGTCTGGGTGCCGAAGCGGAAGGGCGACAACCGTCCGCCCAACGAGATCCCCGAGGAAGACCGCGACTATTACCTCGAGCGTCGCTACCCGAGCTTCGGGAACCTCTCGCCGCGCGACATCGCGTCGCGCGCCGCGAAGACCGTGTGTGACGAGGGACGCGGTGTCGGACCGGGCGGGCTCGGTGTGTACCTCGACTTCCGCGACGCCATCCAGCGCTTCGGCGAGAGCACGATCCGCGAGCGGTACGGCAATCTGTTCGAGATGTACGAGCGGATCACCGACGAGAACCCCTACAAGGTCCCGATGCGGATCTACCCCGCCGTGCACTACACCATGGGCGGGCTCTGGGTGGACTACAACCTCCAGACGACGATTCCCGGACTCTTCGCCGCGGGCGAGGCGAACTTCTCCGACCACGGCGCGAACCGGCTCGGCGCGAGCGCGCTGATGCAGGGCCTCGCCGACGGCTACTTCGTCCTCCCGAACACGTTAGGCAACTACATCGGCGCGACGAAGCTGGAGAAGGTGGACGCGTCGCACCCGGAAGCGCGCAAGGCGCTCGCCGAAGCGCAGGGGCGGACGAAGCGCTTCCTCGAGATCAAGGGCAAGCGGACGGTGGACTCGATCCATCGCGAGCTCGGCAAGATCATGTGGGAGCTCTGCGGGATGGCGCGCAACGCCGAGGGACTGCGGAAGGCGCTGCAGCTCATCCCGGCGCTGCGCGAGGAGTTCTGGAAGAACCTCAACGTGGCCGGGAGCGACGCCGAGCTGAATCAGGCGCTGGAGAAGGCCGGCCGCGTGGCGGACTTTCTCGAGCTCGGAGAGCTGATGTGCCGGGACGCGCTCCATCGCGAGGAGAGCTGCGGCGGCCATTTCCGCGAGGAGTACCAGACCCCCGACGGCGAGGCGAGGCGCGACGACGACCGGTTCGCGTACGTCGCCGCCTGGGAGTACGCGGGACAGGGGAAGGATCCGATCCTCAACAAGGAGCCGCTGGTGTTCGAGAACGTGCACCTCTCGCAGCGGAGCTACAAGTAATGCGACTCAAGCTCGTCGTCTGGCGCCAGCCGGGACCCACCGCCGCGGGACGCTTCGTGACCTACGAGGCGAACGACGTCACCCCGGACATGAGCTTCCTCGAGATGCTGGACATGGTCAACGAGGAGCTTCAGAACCGCGGCGAGGCGCCGATCGCCTTCGATCACGACTGCCGCGAAGGGATCTGCGGCTCGTGCGGCATGATGATCAACGGCGTCGCCCACGGCCCGATGAAGGGAACGGCGACCTGCCAGCTCCACATGCGCAGCTTCAGGGACGGGGACACGGTGCACATCGAGCCGTGGCGGGCGCGCGCATTTCCGGTCGTGAAGGATCTCGTCGTCGATCGCAGCGCGCTCGACCGGATCATCGCGTCGGGCGGGTTCATCAGCATCAACACCGGCGGCGCGCAGGACGCGAACAGCATCCTGATCTCGAAGGATCAGGTCGATCGCGCGATGGATGCCGCCGCGTGCATCGGCTGCGGCGCATGCGTGGCCGCGTGCCCGAACGCCTCCGCGTCGCTGTTCACGAGCTCGAAGCTGAGCCACCTCGGGCTGCTGCCGCAGGGCCAGCCCGAGCGCCATCGTCGCACCCTGAGCATGGTCGACCGGATGGAGGAGGAGGGCTTCGGCGGCTGCACGCTTCACGGCGAGTGCCAGGAGGCGTGCCCGAAGGAGATCTCGATCGACAACATCGTCCGGATGAACCGCGACTACATCAAGGCGACCGCGACGAAGCTCGAGGAGAAGGCGCTGGCGGGCGGAGAGTAGGGCTGCAGGAAGCTGAGGGGCAGAGGCAGGAAGCGACGGCGGGAACTGCAGTCGACGCCGTCGCTTCCTGCTTACAGCCATCAGCTTCCTGTCCGAGCGCCGCGGGCCGTTCTAGATCTTCGGCAGCGTCACGCCCGTCTGCGCCTGATACTTCCCCTTCTTGTCCCCGTAGCTCACCTCGGGCGGCTCGTCGCCGCGGAAGAAGAGCACCTGCGCGATCCCCTCGTTCGCGTAGATCTTCGCGGGCAGCGGAGTCGTGTTCGAGATCTCGAGCGTCACGTGTCCCTCCCACTCCGGCTCGAAGGGGGTGACGTTCGTGATGATCCCGCAGCGCGCGTAGGTCGATTTCCCGACCGTGATCGTGATGACGTCGCGCGGGATGCGGAAATACTCGACCGACCGCGCGAGCGCGAAGGAGTTCGGCGGGACGATGCAGACCTCTCCCTCGAACTCGACGAACGACTTCGGGTCGAAGTTCTTCGGGTCCACGATCGAGTTCATGACGTTGGTGAAGATCCTGAACTCCGGGGCGACGCGCATGTCGTAGCCGTAGGAGCTCACGCCGTAGGAAACGACGCCGGCGCGAACCTGGCGACCTTCGAATGGCTCGATCATCCCGTGCTCCTTGGCCATGCGGGTGATCCAGCGGTCGGACATGATCGACATCAGGAAGGCGAGGAGAGAGGAGAGAGAGGGAAGAGAGGGGGTCAGCGACCGGGTTCGGCCAGGCGGGAAGGTAAATGTCGCCCTCGAGCGGCGCGACCCGTCGCGCACCCGCCGCCGCGGGGCGACGCGAGAATCCGTCTTGCAGGTGGAGGCGTCGTCGCTGACGAAAATTTCACTCGATATTCGACGCTTTCACTCCCGTATCTCCTCTCGTGTCACGCCGTTGACACTCGCTCTGCGCACTGGGTAGCTTACCGGCCTGCGCAACAAGTGAAATATTTCACGAAGTCCGCTTCGGGTAATTCCTGGGGGCCATGCAGATCTACGTCCCGTTGTTGCTGCTCATAGGGTTCGTCGCCCTCAACGCGGTGGGCATCACGCTCCTCTCCCACCTCATCACGCGCGGGCGCCCGAACCCGATCAAGGAACAACCGTACGAGTCCGGGATCCCGCCCCTCGGTGACGCCCGCGAGCGCTTCTCGGTGAAGTTCTACATGGTCGCGATGCTGTTCATCGTCTTCGACATCGAGACCGTGTTCATGCTGCCCTGGGGGGTCTACTTCCAGCGGCTGTCCTGCACGACCCCACTTCTCGCGTCCGGCGCCTGCCCGGCCAACGCGACCTCGTTCTTCGGCTTCGCCGAGATGCTGGTCTTCATGGCCATCCTGCTCGTCGGCTTCGTCTACGTCTGGAAGAAGGGAGCGCTGCAATGGGATTGACCCCGCGTCCCGAGTCGAACGTCGTCTCCTACGATCCGAAGGGTGGTGAAGGCTGGGTCACGACCCGCCTCGACTTCCTCGTGAACTGGGGGCGCGCCAACTCGCTCTGGCCGATGCCCTTCGGCACCGCCTGCTGCGCCATCGAATTCATGGCGACCGCGGCCGCGCAGTTCGATCTCGCGCGCTTCGGAATGGAGCGCATGTCCTTCTCGCCGCGCCAGGCCGACGTCCTCATCTGCGCCGGTCGCGTCCCCTTCAAGCTCGCGCCGGTGCTGCGCCGCATCTGGCAGCAGATGCCGCAGCCGAAGTGGTGCATCTCGATGGGCGCCTGCGCCTCGACCGGCGGGATGTTCGACAACTACGCGGTGGTGCAGGGGATCGACACGATCATCCCGGTGGACGTCTACGTGCCCGGCTGCCCGCCGCGCCCCGAGGGCCTCATCTACGGGATCATGATGCTGCAGGAGAAGGTGAAGCGTGAGCGCGCTGCCGATCCGACGATCCGTCACGAGATGGAGCCCGATCCGACGAGCCAGCTCTACATCCCACCCTCGGCGATCAACGAGCTCTCCGAGCCTTTCGGCAACGCCGTCCATCAGACGCGCTCCGGCCTGTGAGTCCATCCTCCTCGTTCACGCCCGTCATCCCGGGGAGCGGGCTCCCGGCAGGAACGCCGCCCGCAGCCACTCCGAAGAAGATCCCGCACCGCGGCGGCCCGGTGAATCCGACCGTGGACGCGCTCCGCGCGAAGTTCGGCGGGGCGATCCAGCGCGTCGACGTCGTCTGGGGTGAGACCAGCGTCGTCGTCGAGCGCTCGCGCGTCGCGGACATCGTGCGCTGGCTGCACGACGATCCGGAGCAGGCCTACGTGTATCTCTCGGACGTGACGGCGGTCGAGTTCCGCGACGTCGAGCAGCCGCTCGAGGTCGTCTGGCATCTCCGCTCGCTCGCCTTCCGCCGCTTCATCCGGCTCAAGGCGCTCCTCCCGAAGGGCACGCCCCTCGAGGTGCCGAGCGTCTACCCGATCTTCAAGAGCGCCGATTGGATGGAGCGTGAGTGCTTCGACATGTTCGGCATCAAGTTCGTCGGGCACCCCGACCTTCGCCGGCTGCTGATGTGGGAGGGCTACAAGGAAGGCTTCCCGCTGCGGAAGGACTTCCCGCTCCGCGGCCGCTTCAGCCGCGCCGAGCAGCTGCGCCAGGCGCTCGCCGCCAATCCGGAGGCGCGCTACTCGAAGGAGGAGCTCTCGATCGCCGACGCGTTCGAGGATCTGCCCCAGGACATGCGAGCCCGGCTCCGCTCCGGCGAGAAGACGGGGGAGTAATCGATGGCCACGATCAAGCGAACGGTCGAGGTCGAGCTCTCGACGACCGGTCTCGACGCGCAGGGACGGCCGCAGCGCGTGCCGCTCGCGGTCGCGGAGGACGGCAGCACCGTCGCCGTCGCCGCACCTCCCTCTCTCGAGCCCGAGCTCGAGGGCGAGCACATGCTCATCAACATCGGCCCGCAGCACCCGGCGACGCACGGCGTGCTCCGGCTGGTGCTCGAGCTCGACGGTGAGACGGTGGTGCGCTGCATCCCGCACATCGGGTATCTGCACTGCGGCTTCGAGAAGATCGGAGAGTACCGCCAGTACAACCAGATCATCCCGTGGACCGATCGCGAGGACTACCTCAACTCGATCGGGAACAACGTCGCCTTCGCGCTCAACGCGGAGCGCCTCTTCGGCATCGAGATCACGGAGCGGTGCACGGTGCTGCGCGTGATCGCGATGGAGCTGTCGCGCATCATCTCGCACCTCGTCTGGCTCGGCACGACCTGCATCGACATCGGTGCCTTCACCCCCTTCCTCTGGCTCTTCCAGGAGCGCGAGAACGTCTACGCGCTGCTCGAGCGGTGGATCGGGGCGCGCCTCACGACGACGGCGACGCGCATCGGCGGGATGGCGGCCGACCTGCCTAACGGCTGGACGGAGCAGCTCCAGACCTTCATCACCCTCTTCCCGAAGACTCTCGACGAGGTCGATCGCGTCCTGACGCGGAACGGCATCTGGGTCGGCCGCACCATCGGGCTCGGCGCGATGACGGCGGAAGAGGCGCTCAACTACGGGCTCTCCGGCGCGATGCTCCGCGCCTCGGGCGTCGCCTACGACGTCCGGAAGGACTTCCCGTACCTCGACTACGAGACGTACGACTTCGACGTCCCGGTCGGCACGAACGGCGACGTCTACGACCGCTTCCTCGTGCGCTTCGAGGAGCTGCGCCAGTCGGTGCGGATCCTCGAGCAGGCGCTGCGCCGCCTTCCCGACGGCCCCGTCAACGTCGACGACCATCGCGTCATCCTGCCGCCGAAGAGCAAGGCGACGAGCGAGATGGAGTCGATGATCCATCACTTCAAGCAGGTGATGGAGGGCCCGCGCCCGCCGATCGGCGAGGCGTACGTCGCGGTCGAGAGCCCCAAGGGCGAGAAGGGTTACTACATGGTGTCGGACGGGACGTCGAAGCCGGTGCGCTGGCGCATCCGTCCGCCCTCGTTCGTGAACCTCAGCGCGATTCCCCGGATGGTCGAAGGCCACCTGCTGTCGGACGTGATCGCGATCAACGCGTCGATCGACATCGTGATGGGAGAGATCGATCGATGAGCGCGCGCGAGGAAGGCGGGCTCCACGCCCCGGCGCACGCGTCGCACTCGAGCGCGGGGCACGGCCATCCCGCGGAGCACACGCCGATCTTCGTCGGCGAGAACCGGAAGAAGCTGGACGAGCTGCTGACGCGCTATCCGAGCAAGATGGCGGCGCTGCTCCCCGCGCTCTGGATCGCGCAGGACGCGCAGGGCTGGGTGAGCGAGGGCGCGATGGCGGAGATCGCCGGCCTGCTCGACCTGACGCCCGCGTACGTGAAGGGCGTCGTCACCTTCTACACGATGTACCACCAGCACCCGGTGGGACGCCACTTCATCCAGGTCTGCACCACCTCGCCCTGCGGTGTCTGCGGCGCGGAGGACGTGGCGAGGGCGTTCCTCAAGCACACCGGGTGCGGGGAGCTCGGCGTCACCTCGCCCGACGGGAAGTACACGGTCATCGAGGTCGAGTGCCTCGGCGCGTGCGGCTTCGCGACGCCGATCATGATCAACGACGACTTCATCGAGTCGGTGACGCCGGAGCGCGTCCCCGAGATCCTCGGAACGCTCAAGTAATGGGATACCCCCACAAGTCGCATCCCCGCGAGACGCCGATCCTCTCGAAGCACTTCGGCGACGCGGACGCGCGCACCCTGAGCGGGTGGCGCCAGCGCGGCGGCTATCGCGCCCTCGAGCAGGCGTTAGGCACGCAGCCCGCCGACATCGTGAACGTCGTGAAGGAATCGGGGCTGCGCGGTCGCGGCGGTGCCGGCTTCCCGACGGGGATGAAGTGGTCGTTCATGAAGCCCGGAGACGGCAAGCCGCACTACCTCTGCTGCAACGCCGACGAGTCCGAGCCCGGCACCTTCAAGGATCGCGAGATCATGCGCTGGACCCCGCACGCCCTGGTCGAGGGGTGTGCGATCGGCGCCCACGCGATCGGCGCCGAGACGGCGTACATCTACATTCGCGGCGAGTTCACCGAGCCGATCCGTGTCATGGAGCAGGCGGTCCGCGAGGCGTACGCGGAGGGGATCCTCGGCAGGAACGCGATGGGCACCGGGAAGCGCGTGGACGTCCACGTCCACCGCGGCGCCGGCGCGTACATCTGCGGCGAGGAGACGGCCCTCATGAACTCGCTCGAGGGGCGTCGCGGCAACCCGCGCATCAAGCCGCCCTTTCCGGCGGTCGCGGGTCTCTTCGGCCAGCCGACGACGATCAACAACGTCGAGACGCTGGCCGCGGTGCCGCACATCCTCACCAATGGCGCCGCCTGGTACAAGGCGATGTCGCTCTCGAGCCCGAAGAGCACGGGGAGCAAGCTGTTCTCCGTCTGCGGCAACATCCGCAAGCCGGGCAACTACGAGATCACGATGGGCTTCCCCTTCAAGGAGTTCCTCTACGATCTCTGCGGCGGCCCGCTCCCCGGGCGGAAGTTCAAGGCGATCATCCCCGGCGGCTCCTCGGTGCCGATCCAGACGCTGGAGGAGGCGGAGGCGACGCTGATGGACTACGAGGGCTTCGTCGCGCAGGGAACGATGCTCGGCTCCGGCGGCGTGATCGTCTTCGACGACTCGCAGTGCATGGTGAAGCAGATCGCGCGGCTCGCGCGCTTCTACGCGCACGAGAGCTGCGCCCAGTGCACGCAGTGCCGCGAGGGCACCGCGTGGACGACGCGCATCCTCGAGCGAATCGAGCACGGGGAAGGAACGATGGAGGATCTCGACACGCTGCTCGAGATCGGCGACAACATGACCGGCAAGACGATCTGCGTCCTCAGCGACTCGTGCGCGACGCCGGTGGCGTCGGGGATCAAGAAGTGGCGCCACGAGTTCGAGGCTCACATCAAGCAGAAGCGGTGTCCGATGCGCACCGCGGTGGCGGCCTGATGACTGCACCAGCGACGACCGCGCCGGCGACGAAGATGGTGACGCTCACCATCGAGGGACGACAGGTGAGCGTCCCCGAGGGGACGTCGATCCTCGAGGCGGCGAAGCACGCCGGCATCCTCGTCCCGCACTACTGTTATCACCCGGGTCTTCCGGTCGCCGGCGTGTGCCGAATGTGCCTCGTCGAGGTGGAGAAGGCGCCGAAGCTCGCGCCCTCCTGCGCGACGGCGGTCGGTGAAGGCCAGGTCGTGCACGTCTACTCGGAGAAGGCGCTCGAGGCCCGCAAGGGCGTGCTCGAGCTGCTCCTGATCAACCACCCGCTCGACTGCCCGATCTGCGACCAGGCCGGCGAGTGCGAGCTGCAGGACTACACGTACATGGAGGGGCGTCCGGACTCGCGGCTCCGCGACCCGAAGCGCTTCAATCCCGTCGAGGACTTCGGCGGCGACGTCATGTACGTGACGAACCGCTGCATCCTCTGCACACGCTGCGTGCGCTTCATGGACACCATGGCGCAGGACGCGGTGCTCAACGTCAGCGAGCGCGGCGACCGCGCCGTGATCGGCAAGTTCGAGGGACACGACCTCACGCACCCGTGGGCGGGCAACGTCATCGACCTCTGCCCGGTCGGCGCGCTCCTCTCCAAGGACTCGCTGAACAAGGTCCGCGCCTGGGAAGTCGATCGCACCGCTTCCATCTGCCCGAACTGCACGCAGGGCTGCAACATGATCGTCGAGACGCGCGACAACGTCGTCGTGCGCCTCCGCCCGCGCGCGAACGAGGCGGTCAACCGCTTCTTCATGTGCGACTACGGCCGGCTGAACTATCGGTGGCTCAATCGCCCGGATCGCGTCGAGCAGCCGCTGGTGCGCCGCGGCGACGCGCTCGCGATCGCCGACTGGGAGACCGCGCTCGACGCGGCCGCGGCCGTGCTCAAGGGCGCGAAGGTGCGCGTGCTCGCGTCGCCGGTGCTCTCGAACGAGACGCTCGGTCTTCTCGCGCGACTCTTCCGCAAGAGCGGCGGGAGCGGTGTCTTCCGTGTCGCGAAGGGCGAGGTCGCGCCGCTGCCCGGAGTTCCCGGGCTCGCGCGGCGCGAGGATCTCGCCGCGAACGTGCGCGGCGCCGAGCTGCTCGGCTTCACGCGCAGCGACACGCCGGTGTGGAACCTCGGCGCGGACGACGTGCTCGTCGTCGCGGACGAGGAGCTCGCGGGGCTCGACGTCTCGACGCTCGGTCGCCCGAAAGCGATCGTCGTCATCGGGACGACCCTGCCGGCCTGGGCGCGCGGCGCCGCGGTCGTGCTGCCGATCGGCAGCTTCGCCGAGGAGGAGGGCACCTTCACCAACGTGGACGGGCGCGTTCAGCGCTTCATGCAGGCCAAGGCGGCGCCGGGGAATGCCCGGCCCAGCTTCGCCGTGCTGAGCGACCTGCTCGCGCGGCTCGGTGAATCGACGAACTTCTTCCTCGCCAGTGAGGCCTTCGCCGCGCTCGCCGCGGCGGAAGCGCCCTTCTCGGGGATGTCGTACGACACGCTCGGCCTCAAGGGCGCCGTCGTCGCGGGAGGTGCGCGATGAGCCTCCCGGTGCTCGCGCTGCTCCAGGCCGCCGACCCGCAGCTGCCGCCGATTCATTTCTGGCCCTGGCTGATCTTCAGCCTCATCAAGCTGCTGGTCGTCTTCACGCTCTACATGGTCGCCGCGGCGCTGCTCACGCTCGCCGAGCGGAAGATCAGCGCGTGGATCCAGGATCGTCACGGCCCGAACCGGGTCGGCCCCGGCGGGTTGATGCAGCCGCTGGCCGACGGTCTCAAGAACATCGTGAAGGAGGAGACCTTCCCGGCGTTCACGAACCGGGCGCTGTTCATCATCGCGCCGATGCTGTCGTTCATGCCGGCGCTGATCACCTGGGCGGTCATCCCCTTCGGCTCGCCGCTCCCGACTCGCTGGGGACGCGTCGATCTCGTGCTCGCCGATCTCCCGGTCGGCTTCCTCTACATCCTCGCGATCGCGTCGCTCGGCGTGTACGGAATCGTGCTCGCCGGCTGGTCGTCGAACAACAAGTACGCGCTGCTCGGCGGGCTCCGCTCGAGCGCGCAGATGATCTCCTACGAGATCGCGATGGGCATGTCGACCATCCCCGTCGTCATGCTCGCCGGCAACGTCACGCTCGGCGCGATCGTGCTGAGTCAGGCGCAGCAGGGCTGGAACGTCGTCACGCTGACGCTCGCCTTCTTCATCTTCATGGTGTCAGCGTTCGCGGAGACGAACCGCGTCCCCTTCGACCTCCCGGAGGCCGAAGCGGAGCTGGTCGCCGGCTACCACAGCGAATATTCCGCGATGAAGTTCAGCTTCTTCTTCATCGCCGAGTACGCGAACATGGTCACGGCCAGCGCGCTCATGACCACGCTCTTCTTCGGCGGCTGGGACATCCCGTTCACGCTGTGGGACAACCTGCCGCCGTGGACGGTGCTGAAGACGCTGCTGACGCTCGTGGCGTTCTTCGTCAAGCTGT
The DNA here is from genome assembly GCA_036392515.1 of Gemmatimonadaceae bacterium. GTDB lineage: Bacteria > Gemmatimonadota > Gemmatimonadetes > Gemmatimonadales > Gemmatimonadaceae > JABFXC01. The sequence goes on from DASVXU010000038.1 coordinate 24,710, forward strand.
CGTTCTTCCTGTTCCTCTACATGTGGATCCGCTGGACACTTCCGCGGTTCCGCTACGACCAGCTCATGTCGCTCGGCTGGAAGGTCATGCTGCCGATGGCGCTGGCGTACATCATGATCATCGCCGCGGCGATCCTCGGGCTCAACGCGCTCGGCGTCCCGCGCGACTGGCGCTTCGCGCTCTCGATGCTCGCGCTCAACGTCGTGGTCGTGTTCCTCGTGTTCGGCTGGCTGGACCGCGGCCGCATCGTCAGCCCGGCGAGCTCGCGCATCAGCGCGCGCGAGCTGGAGCGGCTGCGCACCATGGCCCACCGCTCGACGCTGCAGCCGCGGGAGACTGGAGACTGATATGGCGATCGGAGTGAAGGTTCTCGAGCGGCCCATCGAGCAGACGAGCTACGTGCGCGCGACGCTCAAGGGTATGGCGCTCACCCTCAAGCACCTGTTCGACACGCACAAGGTGACGGTGCAGTACCCCGAGCAGAAGTGGCCGCTCTCCCCGCGCTGGCGGGGGACGCACCGCATGCTCACGACCGAGGACGGCAAGGCGAAGTGCGTCGCCTGCGGCCTCTGCCCGACGGTCTGCCCGGCGAACTGCATCAAGCTGGTGCCCGGCGAGGACGAGCAGGGGAACCGCTATCCGCTGATCTTCGAGATCGACGAGTTCCGCTGCATCTTCTGCGGCTACTGCCAGGAGGTCTGCCCGGAGGAGGCGATCCACGTCGGGCGGCACTACGAGAACTCGGAGTACAGCCGCGAGGGCTTCGTCTACGACCTCGAGCGGCTGATGGCGCAGACCCACCCGGTGTGCGAGATGTGGGACCCGTCCGATCCGAAGGGGCAGTGATGGAAAGCTATCCGCTGTTCTACACCTTCCACTTCTATCTCTTCGGCATCATCGCCGTCGCGTCCGCGATCCTGTTCGTGACGCGCAAGAGCCCGGTCTCGGCCGCGATGTGGCTGGTGAGCACGATGTTCTCGCTCGCCGCGATGTACGTCATGCTCGACGCGCCATTCATCGGCGTGATCCAGGTGCTCGTCTACGCCGGCGCGATCATGGTGGTGTTCCTCTTCGTGATCATGCTGCTGAACCTCGGCCAGCCGAGCGAGATCGCGGACGTCCGGAGCAGGGGATGGCGCATCGCCGCGGGACTGGTTGGACTCGTGCTGCTCGCCGAGGTCTTCGCGCTGACGCGCACGCACAGCGTATCGGCGGTCACGCTGCCACGCGGCGCCGCCGCCGAAGCGGTGACCAACATGGGGGCGGTGGGAATGGTCGCCGGCCCGCTCTTCACGACCTATCTGCTCCCGTTCGAGGTCACCAGCGTGCTCCTGCTCGCGGCGATCGTCGGCGCGGTGATGATCGGCAAGCAGCGGAGGGCGGCCGATGCTCGCTGAAGCGATCTTCTTCTCGGCGGTGCTGTTCGCCATCGGCGTGATCGGCGTGCTCACGCGCCGCAACGCGATCATCATCTTCATGTGCGTCGAGCTGATGCTCAACGCGGTGAACCTCTCCTTCGTCGCGTTCGCGCGCACGTACGGCGTGGCGGGGCAGGTGTTCGTCTTCTTCGTGATGACGGTGGCCGCCGCTGAAGCGGCGGTCGGGCTCGCGATCATCATCGCGATGTTCCGCCACAAGCAGACGGTCAATCTCCAGAACATCAATCTCCTCAAGGGCTGATGCTTCTTCAGCACGAGGTATCGGCGGCGGGACATCCCCTGGCGGGAACGGTCGCGGAGTGGCTCTGGCTGCTCCCGCTCCTCCCCCTGCTCGGCTTCGTCATCAACGGGCTGCTCTCGCTCGTGCCGGCGACGGTGCTCGGGCCGGCGGACCCGGACATGGCGCATGGCGCCGACGGCGCGCATGGGGAAGCGGGCCATGGCGTCGCGGTGCACGCGCACGACACGGCCGACGACCACGGCGCGCACGGCGACGACCATCATCGCGTGGTGCGGCACCGCTACGCCGGGCTGACGAGCATCGTCGGACCCGCGGTGCTCGCCATCGCCTTCGGCCTCGCCGTCGCGATGTTCTTCGCGATGCGCGGCGTCGGCGAGATGCACGCGCCTTTCGTCCAGCGCTACTTCTCCTGGATGCCGGCGGGAAGCCTCCACATCGACGCGGCCTTCCAGCTGGATCAGCTCTCGATGGTGATGGTGCTCATCATCACCGGCGTCGGCACGCTGATCCATCTCTTCAGCATCGGCTACATGCAGGACGACCCCGGGTACCCGCGCTACTTCGCGTACCTGAACCTCTTCGTCGCCTTCATGCTCGTGCTGGTGCTCGGCGCCAACTACCCCGTGCTCTTCGTCGGGTGGGAAGGCGTCGGACTCTGCTCGTACCTGCTCATCGGCTTCTGGTTCTCCGAGAAGGCGAACGCGGACGCGGGGAAGAAGGCGTTCATCGTGAATCGCATCGGCGATTTCGGTCTGCTGATCGCGATGTTCCTGCTCTTCGCGAATCTCGGCACCCTCGACTTCGTCGGGGTGAACGAGGGAGTGGCGCGGCTCGCCTTCGGCGGCCCGCTCATCACCGCGATCTGCCTCTTCATGTTCCTGGGCTGCACCGGCAAGAGCGCGCAGATCCCGCTCTACGTCTGGCTCCCCGACGCCATGGCCGGCCCGACGCCGGTCTCGGCGCTGATCCACGCGGCGACGATGGTCACTGCCGGCGTGTACCTCATCGCGCGGAGCTCTGCGCTCTTCTCGATGGCGCCGGTCGCGGGTCTCACGGTCACCGTGATCGGCGCGCTCACCGCGATCTTCGCGGCGACGATCGGCCTCAAGCAGTGGGACATCAAGAAGGTTCTCGCGTATTCGACGGTCTCGCAGCTCGGGTACATGTTCATGGGCGTCGGCAGCGGCGCCTACGTGGCGGGGATCTTCCATCTCGCCACGCACGCCTTCTTCAAGGCGCTGCTCTTCCTCGGCTCCGGCTCGGTGATCTTCGCGATGCACGCTGCGTATCACCACACGGGCAGCCACGAGGACGCGCAGGACATGCGGAACATGGGCGGGCTCTCGCGCTACATGCGCGTGACATGGATCCTGATGTGGATCGCGACGCTGGCGATCGCGGGCGTCCCCTTCTTCGCCGGCTTCTTCTCGAAGGACGAGATCCTCGGCTCGGTCTTCCTCCGCGCGCACGAGTCGACGCTCGCCGACGCGAGCTGGCTCGGCATCCCGGGCACGGCGGTGCTCTACGCCTGCTACGCGCTCGGACTGGCTGCGGCGCTCCTCACCGCGATCTACATGACGCGGATGATGATCTACACCTTCCACGGCCCGAACCGCACCGGCGACGCCGAGCGCGAGCATCTGGCCGAGGCGCCGTGGATCATGACCGGGCCGCTCGTCGTGCTCGGGATCCTCAGCGCGTTCGGCGGCTGGCTGAACCTGCCCGCGCTGACGTCGTTCCTCGGGCCCGTCGGTGCGCTCGACCGCTGGCTGGAGCCGGTGGTGGGCGAGAGCGCGCTGCGGGTGACCAACGGGGTCGCGCCCGAAGCGGCGCACAACACCGAGCTCGCGCTCGTCGGCAGCGCGGTGGCCATCGCCCTCATCGGTATCATCATCGCCGCGGTGCGGCTCAAGCCCGCGCGGCTCGTGCCCAAGGCGCGGTCGCCCGAGGAGCACGGTATCGAGCGCGTGCTCGCGAACAAGTACTACGTCGACGAGGCATACGATCGGGTGGTCGTCAACCCGACCGTCGGCATCTCGCGCGGGGTGCTCTGGAAGGGGATCGATCAGGGCCTGATCGACGGTGTGCTCGTCAACGGCTCGGCGCGGCTGGCGCGCGCCTTCAGCTCGTTCGGCTCGTGGGCCCAGAGCGGGCAGATCGGCACGTACGCGTGGGTCCTCGTGATCGGCGTGCTCGCGGTCCTCGGCGCTTTCACCATCCGCTAATTCGATGCGCGAGTTTCTCGATTCGATCGGTTACGACCGCTGGGTGCTGCTCGCGCTCCTCGTGATCCCGATGCTGGCGGCACTCGGCATCTGGGTGCACGGCGCGATGCTCGGCGAGGACGACGCGCGCGACCGCGCGTCGGGCGCTGCGCGGCAGATCGCGCTCTGGGCGTTCATCATCGAGTTCGTCGTCTCGCTCGGCCTCTGGTGGTCGTACGACGCGACGAGCCCGGCGATGCAGGCGACGCTCGACCTGCGCTGGATCCCGTCATGGGGAGTGCGCTTCTCGCTCGGCATCGACGGCATCTCGCTGATGATGGTGCTGCTGACCACCTTCCTGATGCCGCTCGCGGTGCTCGGGAGCTGGACCAGCATCCGCGTGAAGCGCCACAGCTACTACGCGCTGCTCCTCGTCCTCACGACGGGGATGCTCGGCGTCTTCGTGGCCCGCGATCTCTTCCTCTTCTACGTGATGTGGGAGATGATGCTCGTCCCGATGTACTTCATCATCGGGATCTGGGGGGGCGAGCGTCGCATCTACGCGACGATGAAGTTCTTCATCTACACGATGGTCGGCTCGCTGCTGATGCTCGTCGCCATCGTGTATCTCGGGATCAAGGCGGGCGGCCCGGCCGGCCCCGACTTCGCGTACGAGTCGGTGCGGCGCATGGCGGGGGGCGGGGGACTGATGACGCTCTTCGGCGCCGTCGTTCCGGCGTCGTTCCTGATGTTCATCGCTTTCGCGCTGGCCTTCGCGATCAAGGTCCCGATGTTCCCGTTCCACACGTGGCTTCCCGACGCGCACGTCGAGGCGCCCACGGCCGGCTCGGTGATCCTCGCCGGGATCATGCTGAAGATGGGAACGTACGGCTTCCTTCGCTTCGCGCTGCCGCTCTTCCCGGACGCGGCGATGCATCCCGCGGTGCGCACGACCTTCCTCGTGCTCGGCACGATCGGCGTGCTGTACGGCGCGCTCGTCGCGATGGTGCAGCCGGACTTCAAGAAGCTGGTCGCATACTCGTCGGTGAGCCACCTCGGCTTCGTCATGCTCGGCATCTTCGCCCTGACGACGCAGAGCATCCAGGGCGCGCTGATGATCATGATCAACCACGGCATCTCGACGGGGGCGCTGTTCCTCCTCATCGGGATGATCTACGAGCGGCGGCACACGCGCGAGATCGCGGCGTACGGCGGCATCGCTCGCGTCGTCCCGCTCTTTGCCGCGCTGCTCACCTTCGTCTCGCTGAGCTCCATCGGCCTTCCGGGGACGAACGGCTTCGTCGGCGAGTTCCTGGTGCTGCTCGGCTCCTTCCAGACGACTCCGTACCTCACCACGCTCGCCGCGCTCGGCGTGATCTTCGCCGCCGCCTATCTGCTCTGGGCCATCCAGCGAATCCTCTTCAACCGGCTCGACAAGGCCGAGAACGAGCACATTCCCGATCTCAACGGGCGTGAGCTCGCGCTGATGGTGCCGCTCGTCGCGGTCATCCTCTGGCTGGGGATCTATCCCGCGCCGGTGCTGCGGCGGATGGAGGCTTCGGCCGAGCAGCTCGTGAGCCAGGTGTCGGCCGCCGCGCCCACCGCGAACGTCGCCAGCGCGGGGAATCCATGAACTTCATGTCGCCGCTCGATCTCTCGATTCCGTCGCAGCTCAGCTTCGCGCTGATCCCCGACCTGCTGCTCATGGGTGGGGCGATGATCCTCCTCCTCTGGGCCGCCTGGCGTCCCGAGGGCGTCAGGCATCAGCGCGCCATCGGCGCCGCGTGCATCGGGCTCATCGTGCTCACGACGGTCGCGATCGGCTGGTTCATCTATCAGGGCGTGACGGCGACGCCGGGTCCGATCGCCGTGGACCGGTTCCGCTGGATCGCCGATCTCGTGCTGCTCCTCGGTACCGCCGGGACGATCGCGCTCTCGATGGACTACAACGAGCGCGAGGGGATCACCGCGCCCGAGGCGCATGTGCTCATCCTGCTCGCGACCTCCGGGATGATGCTTCTCGCCGCGGCGCGCGACCTGATGATCGTCTTCCTCGGCATCGAGACGATGTCGATCGCGACGTACGTGCTCGCGGGCATGAACCGTCGCAGCCCGCGCGCGGCCGAGAGCGCGATGAAGTACTTCCTGCTCGGCGCCTTCTCGACCGCGTTCCTGCTCTACGGGATGGCGCTCGTGTACGGAGCGACGGGCGCGACGAACATCGCGGTGATCGGCGACCGCGTGACCCAGTACGGTCTCACGGGCAGTCCGCTGCTCCTCACCGGCATCGCGCTGATGGTCGTCGGCTTCGGCTTCAAGGTGGCGGCCGCGCCCTTCCACATGTGGGCGCCCGACGTCTACGAGGGCGCGCCGACGCCGATCACGGCGTACATGGCGGCGGCGGTGAAGGCAGCTGCCTTCGCGGCCTTCCTGCGCGTCTGGTATGAGGCGTTCTCGCCCGTCTACCCGAGCTGGCACAACGCCATCTGGTGGCTCGCCGCGATCACGATGGCGGCCGGGAACATCATCGCGCTGCGCCAGCGCAACCTGAAGCGGCTCCTCGCGTACTCGAGCATCGCGCACGCCGGGTATCTGCTGGTCGCCCTGACGGTGAACAGCGCCGCGGGCTCCGAGGCGTTCCTCTTCTACGCCTTCGTGTACACGATCGCGACGCTGGGGTCGTTCGCCGTCGTGGTCGCGCTCGGGGATCCCGGCGAGCGCTCGCTCATCGTCGACGACTACGCGGGGCTGTGGACCATCCGTCCCTGGCTCGCCGTCGCGATGGCGATCTTCATGCTCGCCCTGCTCGGCTTCCCGGTGTTCGGCGGCGCGGGCTTCTTCGCCAAGTGGTACGTGATCCGCGCGGCGCTGCAGGTGCCGTCGCCGCACTGGAAGCTCGCCGTGATCCTCGTGCTCACGAGCGTCATCTCCGCGGGTTACTATCTCTACGTGGTGATGGTGATGTTCATGCGCCCGCGCGTCGCGACCGCGGCCATCCCGGCGCGCTCGCGCGGGCTGACCGGCTTCGTCATCGCGGCGTCGGCGGTGCTCCTCATCGTCCTCGGGATCTTCCCGGAACGCCTCGTGCGTCTGACGGAAGGCAGCGCGCCACTGAGCGCCCCGATGGTCCGGCAGACCAGCAGCGCGGTACCGCTACCCACGTCACCACCGGCGCGCCGATAGCAGAAGCGCGGGGCCGCTGACGCGGCCCCGCGACGTTTCAGCCCGACGCGTCCTCCAGCACGACATCGCACCGATGCCCGTCTCCGCAGGAATCTTCCGCCAGTACGACATCCGCGGGATCGTCGATCGCGACCTCACCACCGAGGCCGCGCACGCCGTCGGCTCGGCGTATGCCGCGTACCTCCGCCAGCGCGGGACCACCGGCGCGGTCGCCGTGGGTCGCGACAACCGGCCGAGCGGGGCGAAGCTCCGCGACGCGCTCGTTCGCGGCATCACCGAGCAGGGGCTCGACGTGCTCGACGTCGGCGTCGTGCCGACGCCCCTCGTGTACTGGTCGCTGCACCACCTTCCGGTCATCGGCGGGATCCAGATCACCGGCTCGCACAATCCACCGGAGTACAACGGATTCAAGCTGTGCATCGGCAGGCAGACGATGCACGGCGATCAGATCCAGGCACTCTTCGCCCTGCAGAAGCAGGGGCTCGCGCCGCAGGCGCGGCAGGGAAGCGTTCGCTCCGACGACAGCGTGATCGGCCGGTACATCGACGACGTCGTCGCTCGCGTCGGGAAGATCTCGCGGCCGCTGACGGTGGTGGTGGACTGCGGCAACGGTGCCGGTGCGCTCGTCGCGACCCGGCTCTTCGAGCGGCTCGGCGTCACTCAGATCCCGCTCTTCTGCGAGAGCGACGGCACCTTCCCGAACCATCATCCCGATCCGACCGTCGAGGAGAATCTCCACGACATCATCGCCGCGGTGAAGGAGAAGCGCGCCGATCTCGGGGTCGCGTTCGACGGCGACGCGGACCGCATCGGAGTCATCGACGACGACGGCCGCATCGTGTGGGGCGACCACGTCCTGATCCTCTACGCGCGCGACGTGCTCGCCCGCACCAGGAAGAAGCAGCCGATCATCTTCGACGTGAAGTGCTCGCAGGCGCTCCCCGACGAGATCCGCAAGGCGGGCGGGGAGCCGGTGATGTGGAAGACGGGGCACTCGCTGATCAAGGACAAGATGCGCGAGCTCGACGCGCCGATCGCCGGCGAGATGTCGGGGCACATGTTCTTCGCCGAGGGCTTCTACGGCCACGACGACGCGCTCTACGGCGCCGCGCGGCTGCTCCGGATCGTCGCCGACTCCGGCAAGTCGGTCAGCGAGCTGCTCGCCGACGTCCCGCACTTCGTCTCCACTCCCGAGATCCGCGTCGACGTCCCGGAGGAGGAGAAGTTCGACATCGTCCGTCGGGCCGTGGAGCACTTCACGAGCCGGCGCGAGGTGGTCGGCGTCGACGGCGCTCGCGTGCTCTTCGGCGACGGCTGGGGACTGATCCGCGCGTCGAACACCCAGCCGATCCTCGTCACGCGCTACGAAGCGCGCTCGCGCGAGCGCCTCGCCGAGATCCGCGACGAGATGGAGGGGTGGCTTCGTACTCAGGGCGTCAGGATCTGAGGCGATGCGCGGACGACGCAGGCTGATCATCGTCGTCGCGCTCGCCGCGCTCCTGCTGCTGCTCGGGCGAGGGCTCGCCGCCGTCGTCCTCGACTATCAGTGGTACGCCGCGCTCGGCGCCGGCGCGGTATGGCGCGCACGGGCGGGCCTCACCGCGCTCACCGGTCTCGTGACCTTCGCGGCGGGATCGATCTTCGCGTTCCTGAATCTCTACGCGGTACGCGGCTCGGTCGTCTCTCTCGTCCTGCCACGCCGCGTCGCCAATCTCGAGATCGGCGAGGAGGTGCCGCCGCGCTATCTGCTCGCCGGCACGATCGTGCTCGCGCTCCTGCTCGGCGTCGCGCTCATCCAGCTCGACTGGATCCCCGCGGCGAAGTTCGTCTATGCAGATCCGTTCGGCGAGGCCGATCCGTACTTCCAGCGCGACCTCGGCTTCTTCGCGTACTGGCTCCCGCTCGAGCGCGCGCTGTACTGGTGGGCGCTGCTCGCGACGCTGCTCGTCGCCGCCGTGGTGGTCTTCCTCTACGCGCTGACGCCGAGTCTGCGCTGGGAGCGCGGCACGCTGCGCGTGTCGCAGTACGTCAGGCGACACCTCACCGTGCTCGCCGCCGTGCTGCTCGCCATGCTCGCCTGGAGCTATCGGCTGGACGCGTTCACCCTGCTCGGCGACGGCAGCGGCGCGTTAGGCGAGTTCTCCTACGTGGATCACCGCGTCCTGATCCCGGCGAACCTGCTGCTCTCGATCATGACGCTCGCGGGCGCGCTCGCGCTGCTCTGGACGGGGTGGGCGGGTCAGCTGCGCGCTGCGTTCGCCACGGTGAGCGCGCTGCTCCTGCTTTCGCTGCTGCTCCACCAGCTGGCTCCCGCGCTCTCCCGCAGGCTTGCCGGCCAGCAGGATCCGGCGGTCCGCGAGCGGCCGTACCTCGCGACGCGCGCCGCCTATACGCGTCGCGCCTTCGCGCTCGAGCAGCTCTCCGCGCCGCACGACAGTGGATGGATCGCCTCCGACGCCGCGCGCGCCACGCCGAGCTGGGACCTCGTCGCGCTGCGCCGCTCCATCGAGCGCACGCGCGGCGCCGATCTCGCGCGCGCGTTCGGCATGCGGACGCTGCCCGACGGCGAGCTCGCCGCGCTCGCGGTCACGCGCGGGAGCGAGAGCACGGCCGCGGACTGGGGCGCACAGTACTTCTCCCTCTCGCGCGCCGACGAGCGTGGCGGACCGGTGATGGTCGACCAGCGCGGCGCCCCGACGAGCGAATGGCTCGCGCTCGCTCCCGTGGTGGTCGTCGACTCCGGCGACGGCTACGCGATCGTCGCGGACAGCGGACGGCGAGTGGCCGGTGTTCCGCTCGCCGAGGGGACGGGTCGGCTCGTGCCCGCCTGGGCGCTCCAGAACTTCCGGCTCCTCACGCAGGATCTCCCGCACCCGGCGCCGCGCCTCGTCGTGCATCGCAACGTCCGCGACGTCGTCGACGCGGTGGCGCCGCTCTTCGAGCAGAGCGACGAGATCACACCCGCGCTGGCGGCGGACACGCTGCTCTGGATGGTGGATCTGTACACCACCGCGCCCGACTATCCGCTGAGCGCGCGCGTCGAGGTGGATGGCGCGGAGTACGCGTACCTGCATCACGCGGCGACGGCGATCGTCAACGGGACGACGGCCCGTGTCCAGATCGTCGCCGACACGATGGCGCTCGAGACGGATCCGCTGCTGCGCGCCTGGCGGCGACGCTTTCCCGAGCGCTTCGTCGCGATCCCGGCGCTCGATCCGCAGGTGGCCGCGCAGCTTCCCGTCCACACCGACGCCGCGCTCGCCCAGCGCGCCGCCTTCGCGACCGCGGGGACGGTGAGCGAGGGCGCGGTGCAGCGTCGCGTGCCGCTCAACGACGGCGCGGACAGCGCGCTCGCCGGCGACCATGTCGGTCGATTCGCGAGCGGATCCGCCGTCGTGCTGTCGCTGCCCGTCCTCCGCGCCGATGAGCATCTCGACGGCGTCGTCGTCGCGCGCGGCGGACCGGCAGCCGGTACCCGCTGGATCGCGGACAGCGCGGGACCGCACTGGACCGTCGTCCTGGATCGGCTGCGCGGTGCGGACAGTGCGTCCGTCTCGCGTGAGAACCGCCTCGCGCATGGACCGGCGACGGTCGTCCCGGTCGTGGGAGGCACCGTCGTCGCGCAGGCGAGCTACCTCATCCGCGCGCAGAGCGCGCCCGCCCTCGAGGCGATCTCCGTGCTCCGTGGCGACTCGCTCCGGACCGGCGCGACGGTCTTCGCGGCGATGGGAGTCTCGCAGCCCGCGCCACCGATCGGCGCGCCGCCGATCGACCTGCGCGCGAGCGCGGCGGCGCTCTACGACAGCCTTCGCGCCGACCAGCGACGTGGCGACTGGCGGTCTTTCGGCGACCACTGGGACGCGCTCGGCCGCCTCCTCGGCCGACCCCCGAGGTAGTCGGCTTGAATACCCCTCCGGCAGCCGATAGCTTGCGCGGTCTCCCCTATGGCTGAACAGCATCCTCGGCACACCGCGGTCATCGCTCTCGGCGGCAACGCACTCTCGCCCGCGAAGCACTCGACCATCCACGATCAGTTCCGCCACACGCGCGAAGCGGTCGCGCCGATCGTGGACCTCGCGCTCGACGGATGGAACGTGTGCCTCGTGCACGGCAACGGGCCACAGGTGGGCGACGAGCTGCTGCGCAACGAGATGGCGCGCCGCGACGTCAGCCCGCTCCCGCTCGGCGTGCTCGTCGCGGCCACGGCGGGATGGATGGGATACATGATCCAGCAGTCGCTGGAGAACATTCTTCGCCGGAACGGGAGCCGCCGCGACGTCGCGACCGTCATCACGCAGGTGCACGTCGCGCCCGACGATCCGGCGCTGACGCATCCGGAGAAGTTCATCGGCCACGAGATCCCGCATGAGCGTGTCGCCGCGCTCGAGGCGGAAGGCAACGTGATCAAGCCCGACGGACGCAAGCGCATGCGCCGCGTGGTCGGGAGCCCGGTGCCGCTGCAGATCCACGAGCTGGAGATCATCCGCCATCTCGTCGACCGCGGGACGATCGTCGTCGCCTGCGGCGGCGGCGGCGCGCCGATCTACTACGACAACAAGCTGCAGGGCTGGGAAGGCGTGGACGCCGTCATCGACAAGGATCTCGCGTCGGCGGTGCTGGCGCGTGATCTCAACGCCGAGCTGCTCGTGATCCTCACCGACGTCGACGCGATCTATCTCGACTGGGGCAAACCGACCCAGCGCCCGCTGCGGACGCTGACGGTGAGCGACGCCGAGCAGATGGACGCCGACAAGGCGTTCGGTGAAGGGAGCATGGCGCCGAAAGTTCGCGCCGCGATAGACTTCGTGCGGCGCACCGGCGGCCGCGCGGTGATCACCGAGTTGAGCAAGGGCCGCGAGGCGGTGCGCGGCGAAGCCGGAACGACAATCACAGCGGAGAGCGCGTGAACATTCACGAATATCAGGCGAAGGAGATCTTCCGCGCGGCGGGGATCCCCATTCCGCCCGGCGAGGTCGCGACGACTCCGGCGGAAGCCGAAGCGATCGCGAAGAAGTTCGGCGGAACGGTGGTGGTGAAGGCGCAGGTGCACGCCGGCGGCCGCGGCAAGGCGGGCGGCGTCAAGCTCGCGAAGACGCCGCAGGAGGCGCGCGAGGTCGCGGAGAAAATCCTCAAGCTGCACATCAAGGATCTCCCCGTGCAGAAGGTCCTCGTCACACCGGCGGCCGACATCGCGAGCGAGGCCTACGTCGGCATCATCGTCGATCGCGCGCGCAAGAAGGCGGTCTTCATGGTGAGCCCGGCCGGCGGCATCGACATCGAGGAGGTCGCCGCCAAGACGCCGGAGAAGATCATGTACCACCCGGTGGACGCGCGCTACGGGCTCATGGACTTCGAGGCGCAGCAGATGGGCTTCTTCCTCTACAAGGACGCGAAGCAGGCCCGTGCCGCGGCGAAGATCATGAAGCAGCTCTACGAGGCCTTCGCGAAGAGCGGCGCCTCGCTCGCCGAGATCAACCCGCTCGTCGTCACGCCTGACGGCGAGGTGCTCGCGCTCGACGCGAAGATGGTCATCGACGACAACGAGCTCGATCGCCATCCGGAGATCGCGAAGCTGCGCGACGAGAGCGCGGAGGCGCCGAGCGAGGTGCAGGCCCGCAACGCGAACCTCACCTTCATCAAGCTCGATGGCAACGTCGGCTGCGTCGTCAACGGCGCCGGCCTCGCCATGGCGACGATGGATCTCGTGAAGTACTACGGCGGCGAGCCGGCCAACTTCCTCGACATCGGCGGATCGTCGAACCCGGAGAAGGTCGTCAACGCGCTGAAGATCATCACCGCCGACCCGAACGTGAAGGCGATCCTCTTCAACATCTTCGGCGGCATCACCCGCACCGACGACGTCGCGAACGGCATCGTGACCGCGACGAAGCAGAACCCGCTCAAGGTGCCCATCGTCATCCGCCTCACCGGCACCAACGAGGAGATCGCCATGAAGATCCTGCAGGAGAACGGCTTCTCCGCGTCCTCGGACATGGACGAGGCGGTGAAGAAGGCGGTCGAGCTCGCGACGAAGGGAGGAAAGGCCGCGTGAGCATCTTCATCGACAACAACACCACCGTCATCGTGCAGGGGATCACGGGCCGCGACGGCTCGTTCCACGCGAAGCAGATGATGGAGTACGGCACGAAGATCGTCGCCGGTGTCACCCCGGGTAAGGGCGGACAGAAGTTCGAGGACAAGGTGCCGGTGTTCAACACCGTCGCCGACGCGATGAAGGCGACCAATGCCAACACGAGCGTCATCTACGTGCCGCCGATGTACGCCGCCGACGCGATCCTCGAGGCCGCGGACGCGGGCGTGAAGCTCATCGTCGCCATCACCGAGGGCGTCCCCGTACTCGACATGACGCGCGTGTATCCGTTCGTGAAGGAGAAGGGCGCACGGCTCCTCGGGCCGAACTGCCCCGGGCTCATCACCCCCGGGCAGAGCAAGGTCGGCATCATCCCGGGTCGCATCTGCACGCCCGGTCCCGTCGGCGTCGTCAGCCGCTCCGGGACGCTCACGTACGAGGTCGTCTACCAGCTCACGCGCGCTGGTCTCGGTCAGACGACCTGCGTCGGCATCGGCGGCGACCCGATCAACGGAACGAACTTCATCGACTGCCTCGCCGCGTTCGAGAAGGATCCCGCGACGAAGGTGGTCTGCATGATGGGCGAGATCGGCGGCACCGACGAGCAGGAAGCCGCGGAGTTCGTCAAGAAGAACATGAAGAAGCCCGTGGTCGGCTTCATCGCCGGCCAGACGGCTCCCCCGGGACGCCGCATGGGCCACGCCGGCGCGATCATCTCGGGGAGCGCGGGAACGGCCGCCGAGAAGATCCAGGCCTTCAAGGACGCCGGCATGGGTGTCGCCCAGCGTCCGGTCGACTTCGTCGACCTCGTCAAGGCGCGGCTGAAGTAGCCTCACGCGGGCACTCGTGCGACTCTCCGATTTCGTCGTCGCCGAACGCGCGGTGGTGCCCCTCGGCACCACCGAGCTTCCCGCCGCGGCGCGCGTGCTCTGCGAGCGCCTCGTCGCGGCGGGCGCGGTGAACAACCCCACCGCCCTCGGCGAGCGCATCGAGGCGGAGCGTCCCGAGGACATCGTCGCGATGGGGGATCGCGCCTTCCTCCTGCACTACCGCACGGACGCCGTTCGCGAGATCGCCGTGGCGATCGGCACCGCGAGCACGCCGATCTGCCGCACCCTCGGCGACGAGGGCGAGCAGTGCGCGCGCATCGTGCTCCTCGTCGCCGCGCCGCCGAGGATGGCGGCGAGATACCTGCAGCTGGTCGGCGCGCTCGCCCGGCTGCTCTCGCGCCCCGAGACTGTGCAGGAAGTGCTCGCCGCGCCCGACGCGCGCGCGCTCGCCGCGCTGCGCGCGTTCCGCGACGCCGAGCTCCCCGAGCAGCTGCTCGTCCGCGACATCATGACCGACCGGCCGCGGTACATCGCGGCGGACATGCTGGCACGGGACGCCGCGCGGGAGATGGTGCGCTGGCGGCTCGGCGGCTTGCCCGTGGTGGACGCCGAGCAGCGGGTGATCGGGATCCTCGGCGAGCGCGACGTCCTGCGCCACCTCCTCACCAACTATCTTGGTGATGCCAGCGGGGGCAAGACGCCGCTGCCGACGCCGCGCACCGTGCGCGACGTCATGACGCGCCAGGTCCTCTGCGTCTCGCCCGAGCAGCCGCTCGCCGAGGTCGCGTCGCTGATGGCGAACAAGGACGTGGATCGCGTTCCCGTGGTGCGGGAAGGGAAGCTGGTCGGCTTCCTCACGCGCGGGGACATCGTACGCAAACTCATCGGATCTTGAACATGGCAGGCAACAGGACGTTGGCGATCGTGAAGCCCGACGCGTTCGGCGCGGGCAAGGCGGGGAAGATCCTCGCGCACATCGAGGGCGCGGGGTTCCGCATCGTCGCGGCGCGCGTCACCCACCTCACCGATGCGGAAGCCGGTGAGTTCTACGCGGTGCACCGCGAGCGTCCGTTCTTCGGGTCGCTCACGAAGTTCATGACCTCCGGCCCGTGCATGCCCGTCGTGCTCGAGAAGGCCGACGCGGTCGCCGGCTTCCGGAAGACGATCGGCGCGACCGATCCCGCCGAGGCCGAGGCGGGCACCATCCGGAAGCTCTTCGCCGAGAGCAAGGAGCGGAACGCGATCCACGCCTCGGACTCCGACGAGAACGCCTGGCGCGAGGCGCGGTTCTTCTTCAGCGAGTCGGAGTTGATTCGGGCGCGCTGAAGTTCAAGACGGCGAGGAGAGAGGAGAGAGACTCCGATAGAGAGAAGAGAGAGGGGCGAACCTGCCGGGGGGCGCCGGCGGCTGCGCCGCGGCTCCCCGCAGGTCAACCACTCGGTGAGGGCGGTCGGGTGGGACGGCGGTTGAAGCGGAAGACGGGACTGGGAGCGGGACCGGAAGGGTGTGCCACTGTCAAATCGTGTTTTCGTCTCTCCTCTCTCTTCTCTCGCTCGGAGTCTCCCTCCTCTCTCCTCGCCGTGTTGAACTCTTCTAAGCCCCAGCCCCGCCGCGACTTGTGTATCGCGTCCGGGCTGGGTAAATTTGTCGGCTATGCTGTCCTTTGACCTGCGTTCGCTCGAGAGCCACCCGGTCCAGGTCGCCGGCGAGCTCGCGCCGGACGATCCGGTCTGGCGGGAAGGGGATCCGCGCCCCGATGGCAACATCAGCGTCACCGGACGCGTCTCCAAGGCTGGCCCGGGGAAGTTCTACTTCCACGGCCGACTCGACGGGGCGCTCCGCGCGGAATGCCGGCGGTGCCTCGGCGACGTCGCCGAGGAGATCGAGGACGAGATGCACCTCATCTTCGCCGAGGAGGGCGACGCGGACGCCGCGGAAGATCCCGATGTCTACGTGATCGAACCGCGCGCGAACGAGCTCGACCTCCGGCCGGCGCTGCGCGAGCAATGGCTGCTGCTCGCGCCGTCGTACTCGCTCTGCTCCGAGGACTGCAAAGGCCTCTGTCCGACATGTGGTGCCGATCGCAACGTCACGAGCTGTGACTGCGCCGAACGCACCGACAGCCGCTGGGACGCGCTTCGCGGCGCGAAGGGCGGTCATCCGAAGCACTAGGCGGTCACCCGCCCTGGGAAACTCTCTCACACGACTCGACTCCAATGGCTGTCCCGAAGCGACGTACCTCGAAGCGGAAGAAGCGCGCGCGCAACACCCACAAGAAGGCTCCCGCGATCGCGATCCAGAAGTGCCCGCGCTGCCAGGCGATGAAGCGTCCTCACCACGCGTGTGAGGAGTGCGGCTTCTACGCCGGCGAGCAGCGGATCCAGGCAGCGGAAGCGTAAGCTTGGCCCGGATCGCGTTGGACGCGATGGGGGGTGACTTCGCCCCTGAAGCCCCCATCGCCGGCGCGCTGCAGGCTCTTGCCGAGCTGGACGCCGCCCATTCCATCCAGCTCGTCGGCCAGACCTCGGTCATCGAGGGCACCCTCTCGAAGCTCCTCGCCGGCGAATACGCCGGCGCCGCCGCGCATCGCGCGCGGATCGAGATCGTCGAGGCGCCGGACGTGATCGAGATGACGGACAAGCCGACGACGGTCCGCAAGAAGCCGAACAGCTCCATGGCCGTCGGGCTTCAGCTGCAGGCCGACGGACGGTCCGACGGCTTCGTCTCCGCCGGCAACACCGGCGCGCAGATGGCCGGCTCGCTCTTCATCCTCGGGTTGCACCAGGGGATGACGCGGCCGGCCATCGCCACGCTCTTTCCCACCGCGCGCAAGCCGGTCGTCGTGCTCGACTCCGGTGCGAACGTCGATTGCTCGGCGGCGGAGCTCGTGCAGTTCGCGCGCATCGGCGCCGTCTACGCCGAGGACATGCTCGGCCGCTCCAATCCCTCGATCGGCCTCCTCAGCATCGGTGAGGAGCCGGAGAAGGGCAATGCGGTCGTCAAGGAAGCAAACCAGCTTCTCGCGGCGGCGGGGCTCAACTTCCAGGGGAACGTCGAGGGGCGCGACATCCCGCGCGGCGAAAGCGATCGCGGAGCGCTCGACGTGGTCGTCTGCGACGGCTTCGTCGGCAACGTCCTCCTCAAGTTCTATGAGGCGGTCGCTCCGACCATCATGAAGATGCTCGCCGGGGCGCTGCAGCTGGATCGGGAGACGGCCCAGAAGGGGATCGGCGCGCTCGACTACGCGGAGCACGGCGGCGCCCCGCTCCTCGGAGTGAAGGGCGTCAGCATCATCTCGCACGGCCGCTCGTCGGCCCGCGCCATGAAGAACGCCGTGAAGAAGGCGGTCCAGGCGGCGGAGTCACGGATGAGCGATCACATCGGACGGCGTCTCGCCGAGAGCGAAGAGGTACAAGCGTGAAACGGCCGATCGCGTACATCGCCGGGACCGGGCGCGGTGTCCCCGCGCACATCATGACGAACCACGACTTCGCGGCGATCGGGATCGAGACGTCCCACGACTGGATCGTCGAGCGCTCGGGGATCCACCAGCGCCACATCGCGAAGACGGAGACTGCGTGCTCGATGGGAGCCGACGCGGCGCGCCACGCGATGCTGCGCGCCGGCGTCGACGCGGGTCAGCTCGACGTGATCATCGTCAGCACCGCGACCCCCGACCGGCTGCTCCCCGCGACGGCCGTCGACCTGCAGGCGGAGCTCGGCGCCTCGCGAGCCGCGGCCTTCGATCTCTCCGCCGCATGCTCCGGCTTCATCTACGCGATGACGGTCGCCGAGGGGATGATCATGTCCGGCGTCGCGGAGACGATCCTCGTCGTCGCCGCCGAGAAGATGAGCGCGATCACCGACTGGACGGACCGCTCGACCTGCGTCCTCTTCGGGGACGGCGCGGGCGCGGTCGTGCTCCGGCGATCGCAGGGCAGGCACGCCGGCCACGGCATCCTCTCCGCCTACATGCGTAGCGACGGCACCCTCGCCGAGCTGCTCTACCGGCCGAACGGCGGCGCGACGACGCCGTTCTCGGCGGAAGTGCTCGCCGACCGCTCGCACTACGTGAAGATGGCGGGGCGTGAGGTGTTCAAGCACGCGGTTCGCTCGATGGCCGATGCCGCCGACCGTGCGCTCGACGGGGCGAAGCTGACGGGGAACGACATCGACATGCTGATCCCCCATCAGGCGAACGTCCGCATCATCGAGGCGACGGCGAAGCACGCCAACATCCCGATGGAGAAGGTCTACGTGAACGTCGACCGCTACGGCAACACCTCGTCCGCGTCGATTCCGATCGCGCTCGACGAAGCGCTGGAGTCGGGGCGGCTGCACGAAGGCTCGAAGATCCTGATGGTCGCCTTCGGCGCCGGCTTCACCTGGGGCTCGATGGTCGTCCGCCTCTAGCACGTTCGCACCATGGACATCGTGCTGCTCTTTCCCGGCCAGGGCTCGCAGAAGCCGGGAATGGCGAAGGATCTCGTCGAAGCCTATCCCGCCGCGCGCGAGCTGTTCGCGAGCGTCGATCGCGCGTTAGGCACTCCGCTCTCGACGCTCTGCTTCGACGGCCCCGCCGAGGAGCTGACGCTCACGCACAACGCGCAGCCCGCGCTGCTCACGCACGGCCTCGCCGTGTGGAGCGTCGTGCGCGACCGGCTCGCGCCGCACGTGCGCGCCGCCGCCGGCCACTCGCTCGGCGAGTTCACCGCCTACGGCGCCGCCGGCGCGCTCACTCCCACCGCCGCGGCGAAGCTCGTCCGCCGGCGCGGAGAGCTGATGTACGAGGCCGGCGTTCGCCGTCCGGGCGCGATGGCCGCGGTGCTCGGCAATCTCTCCACGCCGATCGACACGCTCTGCGAGCGCGCCACGCGCGAGGCGGGCACGGTGGTCCCCGCGAACTACAACTCCGCGGAGCAGGTCGTGGTGTCGGGCGAGGTCGCGGGCGTCGATCGCGCGATGGAGCTCGTGAAGGAAGCCGGCGCGAAGCGCGCGGTGAAGCTCAACGTCAGCGGGGCCTTCCACTCGCCCCTGATGGAGTTCGCGCAGCCCGGGCTCGATGAGGCGCTGCGCGCGTCGGCGATGCGCGCGCCCGCGTTTCCCGTCGTCTCGAACGTCACCGCGGGCCCCGTGATGTTCGCCGAGGACGCGCAGACGCTTCTCCTCCGGCAGCTCACCTCTCCCGTCCGCTGGACCGACGTCGTGGACTACCTCGCCGGCCAGTACCCCTCGGCGCTCTTCGTCGAGATGGGGCCCGGCAACGTGCTCACGGGGCTCGTCAAGCGCATCGCGCCCTCGGTCGCGACGGCGACCTGCGGCACCGCCGCCGAAGTCGAAGCCCTCCTCGCCAGGATCGCCTGATGCTCCAGATCGACCTTTCCGGGCGCGTCGCGCTCGTCACCGGCAGCACGCGCGGGATCGGCCGCGCCATCGCGCAGACGCTGACCGCGGCGGGCGCGAAGGTGGCCGTCGTCGGCCGCGACCGGGCGAAGGCGGAGGAGGCAGCGGCGCAGATCGGCGGAGAGGCGCGCGGATTCTCCTGCGACGTCGCGAACACCGGCTCCGTCGCCGCGCTCGTCGAGGAGGTCGAGAAGAGCTACGGCTCACTCGACATCCTCGTGAACAATGCCGGCCTGACGCGCGACAACCTGCTGATGCGGATCAAGGACGACGACTGGGACGCCGTCCTCGACGCCAACCTCCGCGGCGCCTTCGCCTCCATCCGCGCCGCGTCGCGCGGGATGATGAAGCGGCGCTGGGGGCGGATCATCAACATCGCCAGCATCGTCGGGATCACCGGCAACAAGGGGCAGGCGAACTACGCGGCGAGCAAGGCGGGGCTCATCGGTCTGACCAAGTCGGTCGCGAAGGAGCTCGGCTCGCGGAACATCCTCTGCAATGCGGTCGCTCCCGGGTTCATCGAGACCGACATGACGGCGGCAATGACCCCGGAAGCGCGCGCGGCGATGAGCGCTCAGATCCCGCTCGAGCGGCTCGGCAAGCCGGAGGACATCGCGGGGATGGTTGCCTTCCTCGCCTCGGAGCATGCCGCCTACATCACGGGGCAGGTCTTCGTGGTGGACGGCGGGATGGTCACCTGAGTCGCGACCCCGTAACGCTTGACGCCAGGACCGATTACCTTTCTTCTCTTCACCCTCTTTCAAACATCACTCGAGGACGAAAACGCCATGGCGAACGCGGACAAGGTCAGAGACATCATCGAGAAGGAGCTGGGCGTTGAGCGCGAGAAGCTCACCGACAACGCGAGCTTCATCGAGGATCTCGGCGCGGACAGCCTCGACATCGTCGAGCTCGTGATGGAATTCGAGAAGGAGTTCAACATCGACATCCCCGACGAGGATGCCGAGAAGCTCCGCACGGTCGGTGACGCGATCGGCTATCTGAACCAGAAGGTGAGCGCGTAATGCAGCGTCGGGTCGTCGTCACCGGATTGGGTGTCGTGTCGCCGATCGGGAACGATGTGGCGACGACCTGGCAGTCCCTCCTCGAGGGGCGGTCGGGAGGCGCGCCGATCACCAAGTTCGACGCGTCCAGGTTCCCGGTCCGGTTCGCGTGTGAGCTGAAGGGCTTCGATCCCCTCCAGTTCATGGACCGGAAGGAGGCCAAGCGCGCCGACCCGTACGCGCAGTACGCGATCGCCGCCTCGGTGCAGGCGATGCGCGACGCCGGGCTCGAAGGGGGTGGAGACGCCGATCCCTTCCGGGTCGGCGTCGTCGTCGGCAGCGGCATCGGCGGGCTGTCGAGCTTCGAGGAGCAGCACGACGTCTACCGCGAGCGCGGTCCTTCCAAGATCTCGCCGTTCTTCATCCCGATGTTCATCGCCGACATCGCGTCGGGTCTCGTCTCGATGCGCTTCGGCGCGAAGGGCCCGAACTACGCGACGGTCTCCGCCTGCTCGACGAGCGCGCACGCGATCGGCGACGCTTTCCGGCTGATCAAGTACGGCGACGCCGACGTGATCATCACCGGCGGCGCGGAGGCCACGGTGACGCCGATGGCGATCGGCGGCTTCGCCAACATGGGCGCGCTTTCGACACGGAACGACACGCCGCAGACCGCGTCCCGCCCGTTCGACGCGACGCGCGACGGGTTCGTGATGGGCGAGGGCGCGGCGATCGTGATCCTCGAGGAGCTCGAGCACGCGCGCCGTCGTGGCGCGCGGATCTACGCCGAGATGGCCGGCTACGGCGCCACCGGCGACGCGTTCCATCTCACCGGGCAGCCCGACGAGCACGAGGGGCTGCAGCGGGCGATGCGGCGCGCGATGGAAGACGGCGGTCTCCGCCCCGAGGACGTCGATTACGTCAACGCCCACGGCACATCGACGCCGCTCAACGACGTCAACGAAGCCAAGGCCATCGCCCGCGTCTTCGGACCCGCGGCGTCGCGGATCAACGTCTCCTCGACGAAGTCCGCGACCGGCCACATGCTCGGCGCCGCGGGCGGCGTCGAGCTGATCGCGTCCGTCCTCGCGATCCGCGATCAGGTCGTCCCGCCGACGATCAACTACAGCACGCCGGATCCGGCGTGCCCGCCGCTGAATTTCACGCCTAACGTTCCGCAGAAGCGCGAGATCCGGGCGTGCGTCAGCAACAGCGCCGGCTTCGGCGGGCACAACGTCTCGCTCGCGGTCAAGCGGTTCGACGCCTGATCTCGACATGTCCAGCGCCGAGCCGCCGGTGAGTCGCGCCTCGATCACCGTGCGGACGGGGATCGGATACGACTCGCACCGCTTCGCCGCCGGGGGTCCCATGATCCTCGGCGGCGTTCGCGTTCCCTCCGACGTGAAGCTCGTCGGCCACTCCGACGGCGACGCGATCGCGCATGCGGTCACCGACGCGATCCTCGGCGCCGCGGCCGCGGGCGACATCGGCGAGATGTTCGCCGACGCCGATCCCGCGAACCGCGGCCGTGACTCGATCGAGATGCTGCGCGCCGCCGTGCGTCGCGTGCACGCCCGTGGCTGGCGCGTCGGCAACGTCGACGTCACGGTCATCGCGGAACGTCCGAAGATCGGGCCGCACCGCGACGCGATGCGTGCCGCGCTCGCCTCCGCACTGGAGGTGACTCCGGCGGAGGTCTCGGTGAAGGGAAAGACGAACGAGCGGATGGGCTTCGTCGGCCGCGAGGAAGGGTTGGCCTGCATCGCCGTCGCCACGCTCGTCACGGCGGCCGGAGGCTGAGATGGACGCGGTGCTGGCGTGGCTCACGGCGCTCCCTCCCGCCGTCCTCTATCTCGTGCTCGCCGGGGTGGCGGCGGTCGAGAACGTCTTTCCCCCAGTCCCCGCGGATACCGTCGTCGCCTTCGGCGCGTTCCTCGCCGCGCGAGGCAACGCTACGCTCGCGGGCGCCTTTCTTTCGACCTGGGCGGGCAATCTCGCGGGCGCGATGGCGATGTACGCTGCGGGGCGTCGATTCGGCGCCAGTCGCCTCGAGCGGCGGCTGGGGGGCGGGAGCGCTGCGGCGCGACTGCACAGGTTCTACGAGCGACGCGGCGCGCTGGCGCTCTTCGTCAGTCGGTTCCTCCCGGGGATCCGCGCGCTCGTCCCGCCCTTCGCGGGCGCGGCGCGAATACCTCCCGGACGCGCGGCGCTGATCATGGGAAGCGCCTCCGCGATCTGGTACGGCGCGATCGTCTATCTCGCGTATCACGTCGGCGCGGACTGGGCGGCGCTCCAGGCGCGGATGGCGCAATGGCAGCGCGCGTTCTTCATCGGCGCGGCGGCGATCGCCGTGGTGTTCGTCGTCGTGTGGTTGATCCGGCGCCGGCGGCGCGTCGCATGACGACCCTCCCGCCCGAGGAGGAGATCGCTCGCGCCTTCCTGCTCGAGCAGTTCCGCGACTTCATCAACCTCGAGCGCGGAGTCTCCCAGCGCACCGACGAGGCCTACGCGCGTGACGTGACCCGCTTCGCGCAGTATGCGCGCGTGAAAGGCGCGACCGCGCCCACCGCGGTGGATGCACGCCTCGTCCGCGAGTACATCTACCACCTCAAGGACCTCGGGCTCTCGCCGGCGTCGATCCGCCGCAACGTCTCCGCGGTGCGCGGCTACTTCAGGTTCCTCGTCGGCGAGGGACACGTCGTGCGCGATCCGAGCGATCGGCTCGAGACACCGAAGCGCTGGCGCACGCTCCCCGACGTCCTCACCGTCGAGGAGGTGGAGCGTCTCCTCGCCGCCCCCACGATCGACGATCCGCTCGTCTTCCGCGATCGTGCGATGCTGGAGCTCGCGTACGGCGCGGGGCTGCGCGTCTCCGAGTGGATCACCCTCGGCGTCCGCGACGTGATGTTCGAGGAGTCGCTCGTCCGGGTGTTCGGCAAGGGCGCAAAGGAGCGGCTTGTCCCCATCGGACGCAGCGCCATCGGCGCCGTCGCGCTCTATCTCCGCGAGCTCCGGCCGAAGCTCGAGAAGGGCGAAGGGAAGGGAGTGCTCTTCCTCAACGCGCGCGGGGCGCCATTGACGCGGATGGGCGCGTGGAAGATCCTCCAGCGTCACGTGGCGGCGTCGGGGCTGGCGAAGCGGGTGACCCCGCACACCCTGCGGCACTCCTTCGCGACGCACCTGCTGGAGAACGGTGCGGATCTCCGCGCGGTCCAGGAGATGCTAGGTCACGCCGATATCTCGACGACGCAGATCTACACGCACGTCGATCGGGAGTACCTTCGCAACGTTCACAAGCAGTATCACCCTCGCGGCTGAGCGAGCCGCACGCGATACGCATGATCCTCGTCATCGACAACTACGACTCGTTCACGTACAACCTCGTCCAGTATCTGGGCGAGCTGGGAGCGGTCGTCGACGTGCGTCGCAACGACGCGATCGCGGTGGAGGACGTCGGCGAGCTCGCGCCGCAGGCGATCGTGCTCTCCCCCGGCCCCTGCACGCCGGCGGAAGCCGGGATCACCGTGCCGGTGATTCGCCGCTGGGGCACGACGATTCCGATCCTCGGCGTCTGTCTTGGCCACCAGGCGATCGGCGAGGCGTATGGCGGACGGGTGGTTCGGGCGAAGCGCGTGATGCACGGGAAGACGTCGCTCATCACGCACGATCGCGCCGGAGTGTTCGCGGGCCTTCCCGCGCCTCTGGAGGTGATGCGCTATCACTCGCTCGTCATCGAGCCCGAGTCGCTGCCGGCGACGCTCGTCCCCGTCGCGCGCGCGATCGACGCGCCCGAGGAGATCCACGCAGTGCGCCACGTCGAGCATCCGGTTCACGGGGTGCAGTTCCACCCCGAGTCGATCCTGACGCAGGAAGGGAAGCGGATGCTGGAGAACTTCCTGGAGCTCGCGCGGTGAGCCACCGCATCGGCGCCGCGCGCGCCCTCGCCGTCGTCGCGCTCGTGGTCGTCGTCGCGATGGCGTGGGCCGGCAGCGCCGGCGCGCAGACCGTCCAGATCACCGACCTCGGGCCGGGCCGCGCGGGGCGCTGGCTCCGCGACGCGCTGCGTGGTCCTCACGTTGTCCTGCGCTCCGACTCCGCCAATCCAGTCGCGCTGGCGCGCGACACCGCGTACACCTCGACGGTCGTGGTGCTTGGCGGGCCGGCCACGGTCGCGAGCAACGTGCACGGCGACGTGATCGTCGTCGGTGGAGATCTCTTCCTGCACCCTGGCGTCGAGATCTCGGGTCGCGCGATCGCCATCGGCGGCGGAGTGTACGAGACCTCGCTCGGGCACGTCCGCGGCGGGATCTACCCGAATCGCGACTTCACCTATCGCGTCACCACTCGCGCCGACGGCAGCATCACCCTCGAATACGTGCCGCTCGAGCGACGTGACGTTCGCGTCGTCACTCTCCCGGGGCTGTACGGCGTGCGCATCCCCACCTACGATCGCTCCGACGGGCTGTCACTCCCCTTCGGACCGACGCTGAGCTTCGACACCGCGCGCATCGAGCTCGACGCGCTCGGCACCTATCGCTCGCAGCTCGGCGTCATCGACCCGAGCCTCGAGCTGCGCGCGTCGATCGGGCGGCGGCTGACGGTGACGGCGAACGCGGGACGCACCACGGCGAGCAACGATCGCTGGATCTACAGCGACATCGTGAACTCGCTCACCACCCTCGCCACCGGCACCGACACACGGAACTACTACCGGGCGGATCGCGCCGAAGGGCGTGTCGCGTACCGCTTCGAGAGCGCCGTCTCCACGGTCACCCTGAGCATCGGCGCGCGCGACGAGCGCGCCTGGTCCGTGCGCCCCGACAGCGGCGCGCGCGGGGGTCCGTGGACGCTCCTCGATCGTGCCGACCCCGAGCGCGAGCATCGCCTCAGGCCGAACCCGCGCGTGCTCGACGGGACGATCGCCTCCGGCCTCGGAGGCGCTCGCTTCGAGTGGAGCGACCAGGGCGTCAATCTCATGCTCGCCGCCGACGTCGAAGCACCGTGGACGAGCGTCGCCGATCGCCGCTTCGTGCAGACGACGATGGACGGCACCGTCGCCTTCCCCACGTTCGGCACCCAGTCGGTGCAGATCGAATCGCACGCCGTCCTGACAGCGGGTGACACGGCGCCCCCGCAGCGATTCGCCTACCTCGGCGGCTCGGGGACGCTGCCGACGTTCGAGCTGCTCGAGTTCGGCGGAGATCGACTCTTCTGGGCGGAGGGACGGTACATCATCCCGGTGGAGCGGATCCGGATCCGCATCCTCGGCTCGCCCACCGTGACGCTCCGCTACATCACCGGCGCGGCGGGGATCGGCCGCTTGCCCGCACTCGAGCAGAACGTCGGGGTTCGACTCGCGATCAGCCTCCTCCGCGTGGAGTATCTCGTCGATCCCGCGTCGCGGCGCTCGCGCGTGTCGGCCGGGATCTCGCTTTTCCGCTGACCATCCAGCTCGGCGTCGCCGTGCGCCGAGAGGGTTGTTTGCGCACCCGCGCGCCGTGCTGTATATTGACTGGCGTGAAATTTGCGTCCGCGCGCGCCCCCCGTTCTCCCTCTCCCCGTCCGGTGCTCTGGTGATCCTCGCAGTGATCCCGGCCCGGATCGGCGCGACGCGCCTCCCCCGCAAGCCGCTCCGCGATCTGGCCGGAAAGCCGCTCGTGGTCCGCGTCTGGGAGCGCGTGCAGGCGATCGGCGTCGCCGAGCGATGCGTCGTCGCCACCGACAGCGACGAGGTGGCGGGCGCGGTCCGCGGCGCGGGCGGTGAAGCGGTGATCACCCGCGACGATCACGTCTCGGGGACGGACCGAGTCGCCGAGGTCGCG
This sequence comes from Gemmatimonadaceae bacterium, assembly GCA_036392515.1. Lineage (GTDB taxonomy): Bacteria > Gemmatimonadota > Gemmatimonadetes > Gemmatimonadales > Gemmatimonadaceae > JABFXC01. Next base: position 50,927 of record DASVXU010000038.1, read on the forward strand.
GCGATGCCCGCGTACCGCGGCTACGACGCGATCGTGAACGTACAGGGTGACGAGCCTTTCGTGCAGCGGGACGCCGTCCTCGGCGCCGCGGGGTTCGTCCAGCGCGGAGAGTTCCCGCTCGGCACGACCGCCGCGGCCGCCGACGCGTCGATCCTGGGCCAGCCGAACGTCGTGAAAGTCGTCACTGCCGACGACGGGCGCGCGCTGTACTTTTCGCGCGCGCCGATTCCATTTCTGCGCGACAGCGCCGACGGTGCGCTGGCGCGCTCGATGGTGAGGCAGCACATCGGCGTCTACGCGTACACGCGCGAGGCGCTGCTGCGCTGGGTCGGGCTTCCGCAGCACCCGCTCGAGCAGGTGGAGCGGCTGGAGCAGCTTCGCCCGCTCGCCGCGGGGATCGCGATGGGCGTGGCCCACGTCGCGCGCCCCCCGCGCGGCGGCATCGACACCGAGGACGATCTCGCGCGCGCGAGCGCGCAGTGGGAAGACTTCATACGGGAATGAGCCTGATGGACGCATCGACGAAGCAGACCACGAAGTACGTGTTCGTCACGGGCGGTGTCGTGTCCTCGCTCGGGAAGGGGATTGCCGCCGCGTCGCTGGGCCGGCTGCTCGTCGAGCGCGGGCTCCGCGTGACGATGATGAAGTTCGACCCGTACCTCAACGTCGATCCGGGGACGATGTCCCCGTTCCAGCACGGCGAGGTCTTCGTCACCGACGACGGCGCCGAGACCGATCTCGACCTCGGGCACTACGAGCGCTTCCTCGATCGCGCGCTCTCGCAGGCGAACAACGTGACGACGGGGCGGATCTACCTCAACGTCATCACGAAGGAGCGCCGCGGCGAGTACCTCGGCTCGACGGTGCAGGT
>DASVXU010000039.1:0-26466 GCA_036392515.1 Gemmatimonadaceae bacterium
GGGGAAGAGATCGACGAAGAGCTTCTGCCGGCGGGGTCCAACGATTGACGCGTCGTCCTGTCAGTTGAAAAGACGGGGCGGGTACCTTGGACACGGCGGGGCGGGGAGCGGAATACTGCGGGGCGGAAAGAGACAGGGCGGAACTGGTGGGGCGGGACACGACCTGATCGGAATTGAGGCCGACTGCGGCGCCATAGGCGCCGCGCGTCGGCCTCAGTCCTTATAGGCCCCTTCCCACCCCCCGCCCTTTCGAACGGTGCCCCTCTCCCGCCCCGCAGTCTCCCGCCCCTACACTCGCGTCACGATCTTCCCTCCAACCACGGTAGTGGCAACGGGTGCGTCCACTCTCCGTTCGCCGATCTGCTGGCGCCACATCGCGTAGTAGAGACCCTTGAGGTCGAGCAGCTCCTCGTGCCTGCCCTGCTCGACGATGCGACCGCGCTCGAGGACGAAGATGCGGTCGGCGTGCATCACCGTGGAGAGACGGTGCGCGATGAGGATCGTGATCGCGTCGCGGCCGGTGGCGACGTCGCGGATCGTCGCGCTCACCGATTCCTCGGTGAGAGAGTCGAGCGAGGAGGTCGCCTCGTCGAACACCAGGAGATGCGGACGGCGAAGGAGCGCGCGGGCGATCGAGAGGCGCTGCTTCTCGCCGCCGGAGACCTTGACCCCACCCTCGCCGATCACCGTGTCGAGCCCCTTGTCGGCGCGGTCGAGCAGGGAGCCGAGCGCCGCCTGCTGGAGCACCGCGAGACACTCGGCGTCGGTCGCGTCGGGGCGGACGAAGAGCAGGTTCTCGCGGATCGTCCCCGAGAAGAGCTGCGAGTCCTGCGAGACGAGGCCGACGCGCTCGCGCAGCCGGTCGAGGTCCACCGTCGTGCTCGCGTGGCCGTCGTAGAGCACCTGTCCCGACTGCGGGATGTAGAGACCGACGAGGAGTTTCACGAGCGTCGTCTTGCCGGCGCCGGATGGACCGACGAACGCGATCGTCTGCCCGCGCAGCGCGCGGAAGGAGACGCCCTGCAGCGCGGGCGCCGACGCGCTCTGATGCTTGAACGCGACCTGGTCGAACTCGAGCGCCGTCAGCCCGGCGAGCGGCACCGGATGCGCCGGCTTCGGGTCGGGTGGCATCGCGAGGATCTCCTGGTACTTCGCCAGCGACGCCTCCGTCTCGCGATAGATGTTCAGCACGTTCCCCAGCTCCTGCAGCGGGCCGAAGATGAAGAACGAGTAGAAGAGCATCGAGAAGAACTGCCCGACCGTCATCTGCCCGGCGTAGATCAGGTAGAGCATCAGAAAGAGCACGCAGGTGCGCAGCGCGTTCACCGCGGTGCCCTGGATGAAGCTGATGCTCCGGATGTAGCGGACCTTCTTCAGCTCGAGCCGCAGGATCTTCTCCGTCGTGCCGTTGAGGCGCGCGACCTCCTGCTCGGCGAGGCCGAGGCTCTTCACGAGCTCGATGTTGCGCAGCGACTCCGTCGTCGCGCCGGCGAGCGCGGTCGTCTCGGCGACGATCACCTTCTGGATCGTCTTCACCTTCCGGCTGAGCACCGAGCTGAGGAAGCCGAGCAGCGGCGCGGTGAGGAGGAAGGCGGGAACGATGATCCAGTGGACGCTGAAGGCGTACACCGTGACGAAGATCAGCCCGATGAGGGTGGTGAAGACGAAGTTCACCATCGAGCCGATGAAGCGCTCGACGTCGGAGCGGACCTTCTGCAGCTTGCCTAACGTCTCGCCGCTGCGCTGGTCCTCGAACGCGGCGTAGGGGAGGGAGAGCGAGTGGCGGATTCCGTCGGAGTAGAGGCGGGCGCCGAGCTGCTGGATGATGAGGTTGACGAAGTAGTCCTGGAAGTTCTTCGCGACGCGCGACACGAAGGCGACGCCCACGGCGGCGCCGAGGAGGAGCGAGACGCCGCGGATGAACTCGGGGCGCGTGTAGCTGCGCGGCCGCGTCGCGTACCCGTCCACGATGTGGCGGAAGATGAGCGGGTCGAGCAGGGAGAAGATCTGGTTGATCGCGGCGAGCAGGAGCGCGACGATCACGAGCTTCCAGTAGCGCCGCAGGTACGACCAGAGCAGCCGCATCGGGGACATGGGTTCCATTCCTTCAATGTACGGCGTCGGGCGCGGCGCGTCGCCTGGCGAGTCAGGGGGAACCAGTACCTTTCTAGGTCGATTGACGTATTCTGGCGCCACACAGGGTCGCGTAGCGTGGAATCGAGAACCGTTTCGATCCACGCTCACCGGAGAGACCCATGCTTCGCTCACGCCGGATCCGTCTCCTCACCCCGGCCGCCCTTCTCGCCTCGCTCGCTGCCTGCTTCCCGGCGCAGCAGCACAACGCGACGAGCGTCGTCAGCTACCTCTATCCCGGCCGCCGCGATCCCATCGAGACACCGTCGGTGCCGACGCTCGAGCTGCCACTCCGCGTCGGCGTCGCCTTCGTCCCGGGATCCGCCGGCAGCGCCTGCGCGGCGATCTGCGACAACGGCATCGCCGAGGCCGACCGCTTCGCGCTGCTCAGCAGAGTCGCCGACCACTTCAAGGATTCGACTTTCGTGAAGTCGATCGAGATCATCCCGACACAGTATCTGACGCCGGGTGGCGGGTTCACGAACCTCGAGCAGCTCCGCCGCATGTTCGGGATCGACGTGATCGCCCTCGTCTCCTACGACCAGGTGCAGTTCAGCAACGACAGGAAGCTCACGCTCACCTACTGGACGGTGGTCGGCGCATACCTCGTCAACGGCGAGCACAACGAGACGCGCACGCTCCTCGACGCCGTCGTCTACGACATCCCGAGCCACAAGCTCCTCTTCCGTGCCCCCGGCGTGAGCTCGGTGAAGGGCTCGTCGTCGATGGTCGATTTCCAGCTCCGCCAGCGACACGACAGCGAGGAGGGCTTTCGCCTCGCCGCGGACGAGCTGATCGCCAACCTCGACAAGCAGCTACCCGTCTTCCGCGAGAAGGTGCGCAGTCGTCCGTCGGAGTATCACGTCGTCGAGCTGCCTGAGTATCGTGGCGGGACGCGCGGCGGCGGGAGCGCGGACGGGTGGACGGTCGCGCTCGCCGCAGCGTTAGGCGTCGCAGGTGCCTTCGGCGGGCGGCGGAGGAGTGCAGGCTCGTGACGCGGCGTCGGGCGCCGATGGCAACGGTCACCCTCGTGCTGTCGGTGCTCGTCGTCGCGCTGGTGCCGGCGCTGCAGCGCTGGCTCGTCCTCGATCGCGCGGCGGTCGGCGCGGGCCAGCTCTGGCGCGTCGCGACGGGGAGTCTCGTCCACTTCTCGACGTCGCACCTCCTGCTCGACCTCGTCGCGGTCGGCGTCCCCGGCGCGATGCTCGAGCTGAGCGGACGGCGCATCGGCGCCACGATCGCGCTCGCGTCGGTCGCGGTCGGCATCGCCGTGCTGGCGCTCGACCCGACGCTCGAGCTCTACGGCGGACTCTCCGGCGTCGCGTACGCGCTCGTCGTGCTCGCGGCGCTGGAGAAAACGAGATCGAAGCGGACGGAGCGCGCGGTCGCGCTCGCCGTCCTCGCGCTCACGATCGTGAAGCTGTGGTGGGACATGCGGAGCGGATCCTTCCTGCTCGTCGAGGCGGGACACGGCGAATTCGTTCCCGCGCCCGTGAGCCATCTCGCTGGCAGCATCGCGGGAGTCGTCACGGCTCTGGTGTGGCATCGGCCCCCTGCCCCAACCGCGCGCCGGGCGATACTATCGCGGACCGCTTCGACTGGCTGACCTCATCCCCGCCGCACCCATGCTCGACGCCTCTCGCGACCGCCGCTCCTTCCTCGGCTATTTCGCCTCCATCGGACTCGGCTCGACGCTTCTCCCCGGCGTGCTCTGGGCGCGCGTCGTGGAAGGGGCCGAGATCACGACGCAGACCATCGCCGCGGCCGAGGAGATCGCCGGGGTGCACTTCACGGAAGAGCAGCGCGCGGCGATGGTGAAGGACCTCGCCGACCAGCGCACGCAGCTCGACCAGCTCCACGCGGTGCACCTCGAGAACGCGGTGCCCCCCGCGGTGCAGTTCAGCCCACTGCTCCCGGGGATGAAGATCGACACGACCCCGAGGAAGCTCGTCACGAGCCGCGTGACGGCGGGAAGCGTTCCCGCCAACCTCGAGGAGCTGGCCTTCCGACCGGTGACCGAGCTGGCGGCGCTGATCCGCGCGCGCAAGGTGACGTCGCTCGCGCTGACGCAGATGTACCTCGCGCGGCTGAAGAAGTACGACCCGATCCTCCAGTGCGTCGTCACCCTCACCGAGGAGCGCGCGCTCGCGCAGGCGAAGGCGATGGACGCCGAGCTGGCGCGCGGGAAGTATCGCGGCCCGCTGCACGGCATCCCGTGGGGGGCGAAGGACCTGCTCGCGGTGAAGGGCTACCCGACGACGTGGGGGACGCCGCCCTTCAAGGGGCAGAGCTTCGACTACGACGCGACGGTGGTGAAGCGGCTCGACGCGGCCGGCGCGGTGCTCGTCGCCAAGCTGACGCTTGGCGAGCTGGCGATGGGCGACGTCTGGTTCGGGGGCACGACGAAGAACCCGTGGAAGGTCGACCAGGGATCGAGCGGCTCGAGCGCGGGGCCGGCATCGGCGACAGCGGCCGGGCTGGTCGGCTTCTCGATCGGGAGCGAGACGTTAGGCAGCATCTCCTCGCCGTCGACGCGCTGCGGGACGACGGGACTCCGCCCGACCTTCGGCCGCGTCCCGAAGACGGGGGCGATGGCGCTCTCCTGGAGCATGGACAAGCTCGGTCCGATCTGCCGGAGCGTGGAGGACTGCGCGCTCGTGCTCGACGCGATCCACGGGCCGGACGGCGAGGATCTCAGCGCGCACGCGGCGAGCTTCGGCTTCGACGCGCGGCAGCCGCTCCCGGCGATCCGCGTCGGATACTTCCAGGCGCAGTTCGACCTTCCCGAGAAGAACGAGAAGGGAGAGACGCAGCATCCGACGAAGCCCTTCGACGACGCCGCGCTGGCGGTGCTCCGCGACAAGCTGGGAGTGCAGCTGATCCCCGTCGCGATCCCCGACGCGCCGTACAACGCCGCGCGGCTCGTGCTCGACGTCGAGGCGGCCGCGGCGTTCGACGAGCTGACGCGCAGCGGACGCGACGCGGAGATGACGCGCCAGACGCCCGACGCGTGGCCGACGTCGTTCCGCGAGGCGCGCTTCTTCCCCGGGGTGGACTACGTGAACGCGAACCGGGTGCGCACGCAGATCATGCAGCAGTGGGCGAAGCTCTTCGAGACGATGGACGTGATCGTGACCCCGACCTTCGGCGGCGCCCAGCTCGTGGCGACGAACCTGACCGGCAATCCCGCGGTGATCCTCCCGAACGGCTTCCGCGAGAACGGGACGCCGGTGTCGCTGACCTTCCTGGGGAAGATCTTCGGCGAGGCCGCGCTCTGCCGCGTCGCGATGGCGTACCAGCAGGCGACGGACTTCCATCTCAGGCACCCGGCGCGGTTCGTCTGAACTGCAGGGGTCAGGGGTCAGGGGCGAGGCGTGAGGGACTCCGTTGACGGCTGTTCACGCCGTGCTTAACGCCCGACCCCTGGCGCCTCACCGGCCCCGACCGGGCGCTCGGTGCGATGGCACACCGACGGTACGCGCATTGCATTCGCTCCGCGGCACAGTGGAGCGAAGTGCCAAGCACCTTCATGCGCGCTGGATCGGGACGCCGTGAAACCGCGCAGCAAGTCGAAAGCGGAACGAAGGCGTGACGAACGCCGAGGCAGGTGAGCGAAACGCGCGAGGGGCCCGGAGGTCGTCGATCCGGGCTCCTCGCTTTTTCTCGGGAGTACGGGGTTCGGGAGTACGGGAGTACGCAAATGCTTCTTGGCAGTGCCGTACTCCCGTACTCCCCTACTCCCGAACGGCTGCCTTCAGCGCCGCCTCGATCGTCTCGTACTCGAACCCGAACCCCGTGCCGAGCAGCCGGGTGGGGACGACGCGCTGGCTGGCGAGCAGGGTGGACTCGCCCATCTCCCCGAAGGCGAGACGGATCGCCGTCTCGGGGACGGGGATCAGCGTCGGCCTGCCGAGCGCGGTGCCTAACGCGTGGGTGAAGTCGGCGTTGGTGACCGGGGTCGGCGCGACGAGGTTCACCGGGCCGCTCGCATGCGCCGCGTGCAGCAGGTGCTCCACGGCGCGGGTCCAGTCGTCGAGGGCGATCCAGCTCATGAGCTGCTTCCCGCTCGCGATCCGGCCGCCGAGCCCGAGACGGAAGGGAGGAAGCATCCGCTCCAGCGCACCGCCGTTCGCGTCGAGCACGAGGCCGGTGCGGAGGTGCGTGATGCGCACGTCCCCGCGCTCCGCGGCCTTCGTCGCCCCCTCCCACGCGGCGACGACGTCGGAGAGGAAGCCGCGCCCGCGCGGCGAGGACTCGTCGAGGAGCTCCTCGCCGCGGTCGCCGTAGATCCCGACCGCGGAGCCGCTGAGGAAGACGTTCGGCGGCCGGTCCATCGCGCCGATCGTTCGCGCGAGAAGCTCGGTCGCCTGGACGCGGCTGTCGCGGATCGCGCGCTTGGCCTCGTCGGTCCACCGCTGCGCGATGTTCTCCCCGGCGAGGTTGACCACCGCGTCGAATCCCGCGAGTGCGTCGGGGTGCAGCTCGCCGCGCTCGGGGTTCCAGAGGATCGCGTCGCGTCCCGCGCCCTCGCGCGTCCGGGTGATCGCGACTGGCGCGTGCCCGCGCGCCGCGAGGCGCGCGACGAGCGCGCGACCGAGGAATCCGGTCGCGCCGGTGATGGCGATGCGCAGTGGTTGGGAGTGGTTCGTCATCGGCGGCTCGCGCGGCTAACGCACGCTCTTCGGTGAGCGTTCCCGCGGCGTCGCGGGAGCGCGCACACTGCGCCGAGCAATTGTCGAACCGGGGCCGGCCGCCGGGATGGAGCGGCCGGGAGGTGGCGCCTTAGAGGTCGCCGCTCCTGAGGAGCCGGCGCGCGACCGTGTCGAGCACCGCGTCGCTCGCGTACGCGCCATCGACGATGCGCTGCCGGATGCGCGCGATGCGCTCGGGGGTCAGCTCGTCACGGCGACGGATCGCCTGCTGTCCGGCGACCGGGACCTCCATCTCCGCCTGCGGGATGACGGGCATCCGCACCTCGGCAGAGGAGCGGGCGGGGCTCAGCTCCGGGCGAAGCCGGGTCTCTTCGTTGCTGCGATCGTCCATCTGCATCGGCTCTTCCTCCGTTGCTCCCGATATCGGCAGCAGTGACGAAAACTTAAGCATCCCAGGACGGCCGCGATGAGGCGTTCGTCACACATCCCCGCGAGCCGGGTGGACGAAGCCGCGGTGCGAGCGGTCATTGCCGGCCCGCGGATGAGTATCGGCTAATGCGCCGCGGAGTTGAGCGGGCGGGACCGCGAGGGCGACGGAGGGCCTGGCCTCGTTCAGCCGTCGGCTGCCCGCGGCTCCGGATGCTGGTCGTCGCCGGGCTCGGAACGGGTCCAGATGTCGGCGCCGCGGGCGGGCCGCTGCGACACCTCGCTGTCGTCGCGCTGCACGGGGATCCCCCAGGCAGGAGTCGCGCGACGCTTCACAGGATCGGCGCGATCGCAGAGCTTCGCGAGCTCGGTGTCGGGCCACTCGTCCCAGTTCTCGGGGAATGGACAGAGGCGGCGCTTCTCCTCACCGTCGGTGCGCTCGAACACGATCCAGCCCTCGGCGAGATCACGCATGTAGTCCTCGGCGCGCGTCTTCGGATGGATCTGCTCAGCGGTGACGTCCCACGCCTTCCAGCGTCTACCATCGGAACCGATGAACTCGCGTAGCGACATGACGTTCCTCCCTGTCGGACTGTTCCGAGGGGCAGGAACGGGGCCAGCAGCCTGACGGTCGTTCGCGTCTGCCGGCGTGGCAGGGTCATCAGGTACGCAACGGCAAGCGCCCGAGGCAGAATCACATGGACGCCAGCGAACTCTGGATCGCGTACGCTGAAGGCGATCAGGATGCACGCGAGCAGCTGCTCACCGCGCATCTGGGTCTCGTCCATTTCGTCGCCCGCCGCATCCTGCGCAACCTCTCTTCCGAGGCAGACCTCGACGAGCTGCTGAGCGCCGGCACGCTCGGCCTCGTCTCGGCACTGGAGAGCTTCGACGCGAGCCGTGGGCACGCGTTCAGCACCTTCGCGGCGCCGCGCATCCGTGGTGCGATCCTCGACGAGCTGCGCCGGCAGGATCACGTGCCGCGCTCGGTGCGACGCAAGACGCGCGAGATCGGCGGAGTGCAGGAGAAGCTGATGCGCACCCTCGGCCGCGCGCCCGACGACAAGGAGATCGCGGCGGAGCTCGACGTCGACCTGCAGACGCTGTGGCGCTGGCAGGGCGAGATCGAGGCGGCGGTGCTCGTCCCCCTCGACGGCGCGCCGGCGAAGGACGAAGGACGCGCCGCCGCGCCCGCGGCGTCGCTCTTCGACGACACCGCCCCGACCGCCGAGGACCGGCTGATCCACGAGCAGGAGGTGGAGACGCTGAAGGACGCGCTGCGCTGCCTCAACGAGCAGGAGCGCCTGGTGATCTCCCTCTACTACTACGAGGAGCTCAACCTCCGCGAGATCGCGACCGTGCTCGAGGTGACGGAGTCGCGGATCTCGCAGATCCGGACGAAGGCGTTAGGCAAGCTGCGCGTGGCGCTTTCGTCGGTCCCGAGTAACGCCGCCGGCAGCTCGCGATAGTCGGGAGGCTGGAGGCTATAGGCTGGAGGCTATAGGCTGGAGGCCTCCTGCTTCCAGCCTCCTGCTTCCAGCCAAGAAGCGGTCAGCGGCCGCCGTCGCGCTCCTCGTGCTCGGCCAGGCGACCGCCGAGCCGTCCCTCGCCGGCGCCGTCCGTGATGCGGCGGCCTCCTCCCGCGCGGCGCTCGACGCCGCGCGCGAAGTCGCGCAGGTCTCCCGAGATCGAGCGAGCGGGCATCGGCTCGACCGGGCGATAGCTCTGCGGGCGGATCGGGAGCAGGACGGTGAACGTCGTCCCGCGATGCAGCTCGCTCTCGACACGGATCTCGCCGCCCAGCAGCCGCACGAGCCGGCGCGTCACCGTGAGGCCGAGTCCCGTGCCGCCCTCGCGCCGCGTCTTCTGCTGCTCCACCTGCCAGAAGGGATCGAAGATGCGCTCGATGTGCGGGGGCGCGATCCCGATCCCCGAGTCGGTCACCTCGACGGAGAGCGTCGTCCCCTCGCGTCCCGCCCGAACGCGCACCATCCCCTCCTCCGTGAATTTCACCGCGTTCGAGAGGAGGTTGATGACGATCTGGCGCAGCTTCTCCGGATCGGTCTGCACGACGAGCGGTCCCGGCGGGAGCTGCTTGAGGAAGGCGAGCCCCTTCTCCGCGGCGAGCGGCTCCATGAGCTGCGCGACCTCGTGGACGAGCGCGGTGACGTCCACGTTCTCCGGATGCGAGCGCTCCTTGCCGCTCTCCATGCGCGAGTAGACGAGGATCTGCTCGATGAGGGAGAGCAGGTGCAGCGCGCACTGCTTCACGCGATCGACGTACTGCGTGCCGCGCTCGGTGAGCTGTCCCTCGACGCCGAAGGCGAGCAGGTCGGCGTAGCCGACGACGGCGTTGAGCGGGGTGCGCAGCTCGTGCGACATCACCGCGAGGAAGTCGCTTTTCGCGCGGTTGGCGAGGAGCGAGTTCTCGTAGAGCCGCGCGTTGTCCATCGCCTGGCCGGCGCGCTGCGCCAGCTCCTGGACGAGGGCGAGGTCCTCGCGCGTATAGCGCCACCCCGTCTCGCCGGTGGAGAGCAGAAGCGCGCCTAACGCGCGACCGCGCGCCAGCAGCGGCACGACCATCGTCGAGCGCATGTTGAGCGCGCGGAGCATCGCGAGCAGCTCGGTGTCGTGCGTCCCGTCGGGGGCGTGCGCGGCGAAGAGGTCGGGGATGAAGGCGGGAGCGCCGCTCTCCATCACCGCGGCCGCGGCGCGCGCGGTGCCGTCGCCCTTCTCCGGCACGTGGCGCTCGACCTCGCGCAGCAGCGCTTCCTTGTCCGGATCGCTCGCCGCGGTCGCGAGGCGGCGGATCGCCGGCGATCCACCGGGGCCGTCGGTCTCGTCGAGCACGTAGACCACGCACCAGTCGGCGAGCCGCGGCACGACCAGTCGCGCGACGCTCTTCAGCGTCGTCTCGTAGTCGAGCGACGACGTGAGCACCGATCCCGCCTCGGCGAGGAAGCGCTCGCGCTCCTCGCGACGACGCCGCTCGGTGACGTCGATCATCGAGCCGAGCATGCGCGTCGGGCGGCCGTCGTCGCTGTGCGCGACGTACGCGCGGTCGTAGACGATCGAGTACTCGCCGTCGCCGCGGAGGACGCGATACTCGCTCGCCCAGTGCTCGGTGCCGCCGTCGATCACCTGGTGCAGTCCGGCGACGACGCGCGCCCGGTCCTCGGGATGGATCCGCTCCCACCACCACTGCGGCGCCGAGCGAACGTCCTCGGGCGCGATCTGCAGCACGGTGCGCAGCGCATCGTTCCAGAGGATCGCGTTCTCGACGAGATCCCAGTCCCAGATGATGTCGTTCGTCGCCCGCGCGACGAGCCGGTAGCGCTCCTCGCTCGCCCGCAGCGCGCTCTCGGCGCGGCGGATGCGCATGAGCGCGCGCACCGTGGCGAGGAGCTCGGTCGGCTCGACGGGATAGGTGAGATACGCGTCGGCGCCCCCGTCGAGCCCGAAGACGCGGTCCTGCTGCGACGAGAACTCACCGGAGAGGTGGAGCACCGGGATGAGCGCGGTCGCGGGGTGCGACTTGATGCGGCGGCAGACGTCGAAGCCGCTCATGTCGGGGAGCCGCACGTCGAGGATGACGAGCTGCGGCTGATCCTTGACGCGCGCGAGCGCGTCGCTGCCGGTGCCGGCCTCGATGATGTCGAAGCCCGCCTGCCGCAGCCACCGACCGACGACATAGCGGTTGGCCGCGTTGTCGTCCGCGATCAGGATCCGTGGTGACGCCGTGCTCATCCTACCCCGAAAGCTCCCTCCGGAAGTCCAGCAAGCTGCTCAGAAGGTTCTCATCCAGCAAGCGGTGTGCGAGGGCGGGGGCGCCGGGGACGAGGCGTAAGTGACAGCGGTCACCGTAGTTCCTGACGCCTGGAGGCTGGAAGCAGGAGGCTGAAGGCTGGAGGCGTTCCGACCGCCGTTGCCTCCAGCTTTCGGCCTCCTGCCTTCAGCCGCGAGCGGTACGGTTCTCACCGCCGCCCGGCCCCCGCCGGCAGCGCCTTGCTCAGCGCTTCCCGGATCCGCGTGATCGCCACCTCGCGCGACAGCTTGTCCTTCGAGACGATCGCCGCGGTGTGGGCGGCGAGGCGGGCCCGCTCCTCCTCGTCGAGGTTCTTGGAGGTCGCGATGATCACCGGGATCCCGCGTGTCGCCGGGTCCGCCTTCAGCTCGTCGATGACGTCGAAGGCGCTCATCTGCGGCATCACGAAGTCGAGCAGGATCACGTGCGGCAACGCCTCGCGCGCCAGCTTGATCCCCTCGGGGCCATCGGTCGCCTCGAGCACCGAGTATGGGGTGTCGGCGAGGAGCCGCCGCACGAGGTAGCGCGCCACCTCGTCGTCGTCGATCACCAGCACGCGCTCCACCGGCTGCTGCGCGCTCGACATCGCCTTCAGCTTCTTCAGCAGCCAGTCACCCTCGATCGGCTTCACGAAGAACTCGTCGGCGCCGAGCGCGCGCGCCTGTCGCTCGCGGTCGATCACCGTCACCACCAGCGTCGGGATGTCGCGCGTCCGCGGATCGCTCTTCAGCTCCGTGAGGAAGCGCCACGAGGTCTCCCCCTCGAGCATCACGTCGAGCACGATCGCGGACGGACGCACCTGCTCGATGGCCGCGCGCGCATCCTCGATCGACCGGGCCGGGATGATCTGGTAACCCGATCCCTCGAGGTACTTCTCGTAGAGGAAGAGCTGCTGCCGGTCGTCCTCGACGACGAGCACGGGATGACGAGCCGGGTCGATGCGGCTGCTGCGCGCCTTCATCTGGTCGAGCTCGCGCACCTCCTCGTGCACCACCGGGATCGTGACCCAGAAGGTCGAGCCCTTCCCCGGCGCGCTCTCCACCCCCACCTCGCCGCCGAGCAGCGTCGCGAGCCGCTTCGTGATGGAGAGGCCGAGCCCCGTGCCCTTGTGCATCCGCTGCAGCGGGCTGTCGAGCTGCACGAACTCCTCGAACAGCCGATCGAGGTCGCGCGGAGCGATGCCGATTCCGGTGTCCTGCACCGTGAAGCGCACGCGGTCGCTTCCCTCGGCGCGTACCGAGACGCGGATCTCGCCCTCGGTGGTGAACTTGATCGCGTTCGAGACGTAGTTGCGGAGGATCTGCGCGAGCTTCCCGTCGTCGGTGTCGAGCGTCGGCAGCGACGACGCGGGGTCCTCGAAGACGAGGCGGACGCGGTCGCTCGTCAGCAGCGGTCGCGTCATCCCGCGCAGCGCAGCGAAGAGCTCCGCGAGATCGAAGCGGCGGGCGCGCACCTGCAGCTTCCCCGCGTCGATGCGGCCGAGGTCGAGCAGGTCGTTCACCAGCTCGGAGAGCGTGTCGGCCGACTTGCGGATGAAGCCGATCTGCTTCTCCTGCTCCTGATTGAGCTCGCCGTCCGTCTCCGAGAGGAGCAGCTTGGTGAGCCCGAGGATCGCGTTGAGCGGCGTGCGCAGCTCGTGGCCGAGGCTCGCGATGAAGGACGCGCGCGACTCGGACACCTGGCGCAGCGAGAGCGTGGTCTCGTCGAGCTCTCCGTGCAGCGCGACCATCCCCCGGTCCGACTCGGCGAGATCGCGATCCCGGCTGGCGATCGTCTCGCGCTGCTCGACGATGAGGCGCTGCTGCCGTTCCGACTCGCGGTGAAGCGCGGACAGCTCGTTCATCGTCTCGCCCATCGCGCCGAGCAGCCTGCCGTAGTCGGCGGAGACGAGGCTCGCGACCATCAGGAGCCCGTCCTCGTACGGCATCGTCCGCACGGCGACCGTTGTGGGCTGACCACCGGCACGCAGGAGGAGCTCCCACCCTTCGATGACGCGCGTGCGTCCCTCGGTGAGCAGGCGCTCGAGCTTGTCCTCCGTACCCGGCGCGACGACGGAGCGGATGTCGTCCCCCGCCTTGCGCTCGAGGAGCGACGACGCGCGCGGATCGAGCCAACGGATCGTACCGTCGGCGGCGAGGGCGAGCGCCAGCTCGCGGCTCAACCCCGCGTAGACATCTGGCCTGACGGTCTGACTCACGGCGACTCCGGAAGATCGGGAAACAGGACGTCACGAATATATCCGCGTGCCCATTCGTTCCCGAAGATGCGCGCGAGGAGCGCGAGCCCGCCGTCCTCGTCGCGGTGCCGCTCCATGTAGCGCTGCTGGTCGTGACGCACGGCACATGCGGCCTCCGCGCTCCCGTCGACGCGCGCGTCACGCACGAGCGCGACGAAGGCATCGACGACGCGGCGCACCGCCTCCGCGGCGACCGGCCGGTGCGCGAGCGGGACGCGCACGGCGAGCGCGCGGCGCGAGAAGCTCTCGCGCGCCCACCGCGGAAGGTCGGCGATCGGCGCGAGCGCCGCCGCGCGCGGATCGGCGTCGAGGGCGGCGGCCATCCATCCGTCCGCGGACGTCGGGTCGTCGCCCGTCGGCGAGAGGTCGGCGACGACGATCGCGTCACGCTCGCCGATCGCGACGAGATCGACGCCGAGGATCGGCAGCGGCGTCCCTGCGGTGCGAAGACGCGGATCGGGGACGCAGAGGACGTTGCCGATCGCCAGCCCGGTGCCGCGCACGCGGGCCGCGCGGCAGTACGAGACGCGCTCGCCATGCGAGGCGCGCGTCTCGATCGTCGCCGGCGCTCCCTTCCATGAGCCGGCGGCGCCGGCGAGCGCGGGCGCGGGCGGCACGTCGTCGAGGGCGAGCGCGCGTCGCAGCACGCCGTCGAGCTCCGCGGCGAGCGCGGGCCAGTCCACCGCGACCGTGGCGGCGGGGGCGAGCGGTGGTGCGGTCATCGCGCGGCCGGGCTCTGGATCGTCGCCGCGAGGGCGCGTCCGCGACTGAGGGTATCGGCGGCGAGGCTCATCGCCGCGGGAGAGAGGCGGTCGAGCGCGCTGCCTAACGCGTCGAGGAGCGACGTCACCGCCTTCGCCGGCACGTCGCGGCGCGCGGCGAAGTCGGCGAGCCAGGCGAGGTAGCCCGCGAGCTGGTCGTCGCGCTGGAGGTGCATCGCGTCGGCGAGATACGAGACGAGCCATTCGACATTCGCCGTCAGGCGCGTCGCGCTGTCGCGTCCCCACTCGTCGCGCCAGCTCGGGGTCTCGCTCTCGAGGATGCGCCGCACCGCGACGCCGATCGCATCGCTCGCGTCCTGGAGCTCGCGCGCCGCGCCCCCGTCGTAGCAGAGCGCGCGTCGCGCGCGATCGAGGAAGTCCACCGCGACGTGCGCGTCGGGGAGCTCCTCGGAGAGGATGATCCCGCCGATGCGCTCGAGGTTCTCGTCCAGGTGCGCGCTGCACATCCCGCGCGTCGTGAGGACGCTCTGCAGCCAGAGCGCGTAGCGCTCGAGCGACCCGGCGCTTCCCTGCCGCAGCGCCTCGCAGAGGTACGCGACGTGGTGCCGGCCGTCCTCTTCCGCGAAGCGGCGGCCGCGCGCGCCGAAGCGGTCGTCCCAGAAGGGATTGGCGTACATGATCGCCATGGCGCGGCGCGCGATGCTGTCGCCGAGCCGCTCGACGTAGTCGGCGAGCGCGGCGTGGGAGCGCGGGGCGTGCGGAGCCTGGCTTCCGGCGGGGGTCGTCATCGCTTCACGCCACCCCCGTCAGGCGCCTGGCGGTTTCCACCAGGTCGTGCACGTCGGTCCCGGTGCAGCTCACCCCGGGGATGTCGGCGAGGTCCGGCACCCAGCCGCAGACGCCTCCACCGACGGCGATCGGCAGCGCCGTACCCCCGACGAGCCGGATGCGCGAGATCGCGCTCCGCATGGCGGCGAGGTGCAGCGTCGTCGCGCTCGAGAGCACGACGAGGTGCGGCAGCTCGCTGCGCACCATCGCGACGAGGGAATCGGTGGGCACGTTCGCGCCGAGGAAATGCACGACGAACCCCGCCATCTCGAGGAAGTCGGCGGCGAGGCGGGCGCCGATCTCGTGCTGCTCTCCCTCGACGCAGGCGACGATGACGCGCTTCCCGTTCGAGGCAGCGCGCGGGAAATGCGCGTAGAGGGTGGAGACGACGAGCTGCGAGATCGCGGTCGCGAGGTGCTCCTCGGCGACGCCGATGCGGTTCTCCTGCCAGAGGCGGCCGATCTCCGCCTGCGCGGGCATGATCACCTCGAGGGCAATGCGGGGCGCGTCGAGTCCGCGCTCCAGCCCCTCCTCGCGGATGAGGCGCAGCGCTTCCTGGCGATCGCCGGCGAGCTGCGCGGCGACATATCGTTCACGGAGCGTGACGACGTGGTCGGCGGCGGGGGCGCGCCCGCCCTCGGCGGCTGGCGCGGTCTGCTCGGTCATGCGGGTGAATTCGTGCGGGCGCGGGTACAAGACGGCCACCGGCGAGCGGGCACGGCGGTGGTCGAGCGGGGCAAGCTGCTGCAAGAGGGGCGCCGCGCGAAGCGGGACTGGGGTCAGTAGCCCGCGGAGAGTCGGATGAGCACCGTGCGAGGGGTGGCGTAGCTCGGGAGCTGTACCGGGTTGGTGGAGAAGCCGGCAAGCGGGAGCTCGGTGGTGGGATCGAGCGATGGGGCGTGGCTGAAGGTCGCCACGTTCCGCATCGCGACGGTGAGGCGCATGTCGCTCGCGCGCGCGGCGCGTGCGACGGTCGGCAGCTGGTACGCGAGCGACAGCTCGCGCACACGCAGCGCTTCACCGGAGACGAAGTACGGCGTCGATGCGGGGACCATCGAGTACGCCTGCTGGCCGAGATCGGCGCTCTGCCACGCCGAGCAGACTCGCGCCCGACAGCGGAGCGCCTCCACCTTGTCGAGCACCTTGTGGCCGCCCATGTAGCCGAGGTTCGCGCCGAGGGTCCAGCGTCGCGCGACGGTGAGGCGCGCGTCGAGCGAGGCGAGGCGCGAGGGGCGGGAGCGTCCGGTGTAGCCGCCCTGCATGACCTGCACTTCGTCGAAGCCGAGGACGCCGTCGCCGTTCGCGTCCGCGTAGGTGTAGCCGGCGGATTCCCAGCTGCCGAACGAGTGGCCGCGGTCGAAGGACAGGTGATCCGGACCATAGGCGTAGCTGCCGTACCATGGGAAGTAATCCGCCGTGCTGCGCACCCGATCGCTCTGCAAGGTGGCGGTGAGGTTCGTCTCGAGCCGCGCGCTCGTCCGTGCCAGCGGCACCGACGACAACGAGAGCTCGGCGCCGTTCACGACGCGGTGCAGCGGGTTGTATGGACGGAAGATCGCATAGCCGGTGTACGTCACGATGGTCTGGTACATCCCGCGCTCCGTCTCGCGTCGCCGGAACGCGGTCAGCGAGAGGCGTGACGACGCGGGGGCGAGATCGAGATCGATCCCGGCTTCGCCCTCCCAGGTACGATCGGGGTGCACCACGCCATTCGGGCCGGCGATGATGCTGATCCCGGCGCTGGTCTCGAACGGGCTCGGAAGGGCGTTGCCCGCGTCGTACGCGCTGACCTGTCCCGTCGCGGCGCGGAGGATGGCGCCGCGCAGCCACGAGCTCTCGTCGGACCGCGCGACGAACGAGACGTCCGCGCTTCCGTCGAGCGTCGCCTTCATCGTCGCACCGAACTGCTCGAAGCGCTGCTGCGTGCGCGTCACTTCGACGCCGACCGACCCCCGCGCACCCGAGAGCCGCGGCGCGACGGTGAGAACCTGCCGCCGCTGCGCGACGCGGAATCCCCTGCGCGTCCACGAGTACGCCTGATCGTTTCCGGCGAAATCGTAGCCCGAGCCGTGCGCGCGCTCGAAGTCGTTGCGGAAGGCGACACTCGTGGTCACCTCGCCGATGCCCGACGTGTGGCGGGCCGCGAGCTCCTGGCCGAGGATCGTCCGCACCGAATGCTCGTCGCGCTCGTCGCGGAGCATGTAGGGTGGGTAGCCGTTGTTGCTCGTGACGTCATAGCCCCACCCGCCGTGGTCGAGGTAGGCGTCGTTCGTCGCCGTCGTGCGGAGGTCCAGCCAGGGGCGCGCCGCGAAGGAGAAGCTCGCGCCGTTGGTGTAGTGCTGGCCGCGGTGCTTCGTGCCGCGGCGCGCGAGCTCGCCGGGGGTCGCCGAACCATAGCCGCGCGAGGTGCTGTCGTAGGCGCAGGGGGTCGCCTGCGAGCAGTCTGCCGCGCCGCGAAGTCCCATCGCGACGAGCGACTGGTCCCCTTCGAAGGGGGTCATCACACCACGGCTCGATGCCCGCGAGATGATACCGATCCGCGCGCGCTCACCGATCGGAAGCTTCAGCCGAACGCCACCCGTGGTGAGCTCGCGCCAGTCCGCGTCGAGCAGTCCACCCGCGCGGTCGTGCGACACGTCGAGGGCGAATCCGCCGCCGAGGGGGAGCCCGCCGGCGATCGACAGGTTGCCCTGGCGGAGCGGCGCGCTCTGGAACGGAGAAGCGTCGAGCAGCGGCGTATAGCTCGACGGGGCCGCGAGGGGACAGTTGCCCCAGGTATCGCGCGGCCGGCAGATCTCGCCGTAAGGGGAGACGCGTGTCCGATTGCGCGGGAAGTCGTCGGCGCTCGAGGCGCCCCCCGCACTCAGCGACGCCCGCACCGAGGGGCGCCCGTGTCCCGTCGAACGCGTCGTGACCTCGATGACTCCGGCGCGCGCCTCGCGCCCGTAGCGCGCCGCCGCCGCGGGACCCGCGAGGATCTCGACGCGCTCCACCGACGCGACGGGGATCTCGTCGATCCGCGAGAGGGAGCGGCGCTCGTTCGGCCCGGGCACGTACGGTGTGAAGGCGACGGTCGGCACCCCGTCCACCACCACCAGCGGGTCGACGCCGCGCACCGCCGCGGCGTCGCGGATCGAGATCCACGCACCGGCGCCCGCCGCCCCCGACGAATGCTGCACGAACACTCCCGGCGCGCCCATCGCGAGCAGCTCGCTCATCGTGCGCGGAACGTCGGGGAGGGAGTCGGGGAAGATCGTGATCGTCTGCGCGCCGCGCACGAAGGACGCGCGCGGACGTGCCGGAGTGGCCACGCTGTCACCGGATTCCTGGGCGGCGGCGGACGTGGAGAACGCGGCGAGCGCCAGCGCGAACGCCAGGCGCCGGAGGGAGAGCGCGCGCGGAGCAGCCATCGGAGTATCCTTGTGGCACCGGGGGGGGAGGGTCCGTCGCGCCATCGCGGCGCACCCTAACGGTCAACTTGCAGCGTTCCTGTCCCGTCCGCCAGCCGCGAACCACGGCGACGGCATCGGGTATGAAGATGCGCCGGGCCGGAGCGTCTCCGACTCGCGACACACCGGACCGACCATGTCCTTCCGTTCCCGCAGCTTCCCCGCGACAACCCGACTGCTGGCCGCCGCGTCACTCGTCCTCGGCGCCGCCTGCGCGCGCCACGACGACAACGCGGTGGACAGCACGCTCAATCGCGACCTCGCGATGGCGGGTCGGTCGGTGCAGCCGAGCTTCACCCCCGGCGACACGGCACTGAATCCCAACGCCCGCGTACGGGAGACGCCGAAGGCCCCCACCACTCGCACATCGACGCCGCGTCCGGCGGCGCAGCCGCGCCAGTCGAACCCGACCCGGGTCGCGACCGCGCCCGCTCCGGCACGCGAGACGCCCTCTCGCGCGTCGTCCCCCGAGCCCTCGCCGGCGCCGGTGGTCGAGTCCCCCGCGCCCGCGGCCAGCGGCAGCCGCGGCTCGGGGCTCGCCGGCACCGCGCTCGCGATGAGCACCGGCTCGCGCGTCTGCACGAACAACCGCCCCGGCGACAAGCTCATCGCCCGCGTCGGCTCGTCGAGCGGGCCGGGCGCCGGCTCGATCCCCGCCGGCTCGACGGTCGTGCTCGAGGTGGCGAACATCGAGGTCAACGACGCGAGCCCCGAGCAGTCGCGGATCATCTTCCGCGTCCGGCAGATCACGGTCGGTGATGTCGACTATCCCGGGAACGGGACCACGATCGCCTCGGAGGGTGGGCTCGAGAAGGTGAACACGACCCCGACCTCGAGCGACACGAAGAAGGCCGCCGCCGGCGCGATCGCCGGCGCAATCCTCGGCCAGGTGATCGGCCACAACACGAAGTCAACCGTCATCGGCGCCGCGGCCGGCGGCGTCACGGGCGCGGTCGTCGGCCGCGCGACGCGGAAGTACGAAGGTTGTCTCCCGGCGGGGGCGCCACTGCACGTGACGCTCTCGGCGTAGGACCGGCGGCTGGAGGCAGGAGGCTATCGGCAGGAGGCTGTCGGCAGGAGGCTATAGGCTGGAGGCTGGAGGCCTCCTGCTTTCAGCCTCCTGCTTTCAGCCTCCTGCTTTCAGCCTCCTGCTTCCAGCCCTCTGGCCACGCGGCACGACGCTCGCCTAGTTAGACCGCGATGAGCGAGAAGAAGCCCGCCGCGAAGAAGCGCGCGCCGAGCGCGCTCGCCCCGTTTCATCCCATCGTCCGCAAGTGGTTCCGCGAGACGCTCGGGACACCGAGCGATCCGCAGCGGCTCGGGTGGCCGGCGATCGCGCGCGGGGAGCACACGCTCATCCTCGCGCCCACCGGGACGGGCAAGACGCTCTCCGCCTTCCTCTGGGAGCTCGACGCGCTGATCAAGGACGGCGCGAAGGGGCCGCTCGCCAACGGAATCCACGCGCTCTACATCTCCCCGCTCAAGGCGTTAGGCAACGACGTCCAGCGCAACCTCGAGCGCCCGCTCGCCGAGCTGAAGGAGCGCTTCGAGAAGACCGGCGAGCCCTTCCCCGAGGTCCGCGTCGCCGTGCGCACCGGCGACACCCCGGCGCGCGAGCGGGCGCGGATGCTCCGCAAGTCGCCGCACATCCTCATCACGACGCCCGAGTCGCTGCACATCCTGCTCACGAGCACGCGCGGGCGCGGGATGTTCTCGGCGCTGCGCGTCGTGATCATCGACGAGATCCATGCGCTCGCCGGCGGGAAGCGCGGCTCGCACCTCGCCCTCACCCTCGAGCGGCTCGAGCACCTGCTCGGCCGCTCCCCGCAGCGCATCGGGCTCTCGGCGACGCAGCGCCCCCTCGACGAGATCGCGCGCTTCCTCGGCGGGTGCGAGCCGCGGCGCGGGGAGGAGGACGCGCCCGAGTTCCGCCCGGTGACGATCGTCGACTGCGGGCTCGTGAAGCAGATCGAGACCAGCGTCCGCTCGCCGGTGCCCGACCTCGGCCACGTCGGCGGGACCATCTGGACCTCGGTCGCGCCTCTCGTGCTCGACCGGATCCGCAGCGCGCGGACGACGCTCGTCTTCGTCAACAACCGCGCGCAGGCGGAGCGGATGGCGGGACGCGTCAACGCGCTGGCGGAGGAGGAGATCGCGCAGCCGTACCACGGCTCGCTCTCGCGCGAGCGTCGGCTGATGCTCGAGCAACGGCTCAAGGCCGGCGAGCTGCGCGCGCTGATGACGACGAGCTCCCTCGAGCTGGGGATCGACATCGGCTCGGTGGATCTCGTCGTGCAGCTCCAGTCGCCGAAGCGGGTCGCCGCGGGATTGCAGCGCGTCGGGCGGGCGGGTCACACATTGGGCGCGGTGAGTCGCGGATTGCTCGTGCCGACCTTCCGCGACGACGGGATGGAGATCCTCGCGATCGCCGACGCGATGAAGCAGGGCGACGTCGAGCCGACGCGCGTCGTGCAGAACCCGCTCGACGTCCTCAGCCAGGTGCTCGTCGCCGCGGCGAGCGTGGACGACTGGCAGGCGGACGATCTCTTCGTGCTGGTGCGGCGAAGCTACCCGTATCATCGCCTGCCGCGCGCGGCGTTCGACGAGACGCTGGCGATGCTCGCCGGGAAGTATCCCGCCGACGTCGCCGCTTCCCTCGACGCGAAGATCGTCTGGGACCGGATGACCGGCGTGGTCGCCGCGGGCCGCGCGAGTCGCATGGCCGCCGTCGTCTCGGGCGGCACGATCCCCGATCGCGGGCTCTACGCGGTGACGCTTCCCGATCGCACGCGGCTCGGGGAGCTCGACGAGGAGTTCGTGCACGAGACGCGCATCGGCGACGTCTTCCAGCTCGGCTCGAGCACCTGGCGCGTCGGCGCGATCGAGCACGATCGCGTGATCGTGACGCCGGCGCCCGGCTCGCCGGCGCGGATGCCCTTCTGGCACGGGGAGTACGGCGCGCGTTCGGCGCATCTCACCGAGCGTGTCGGCGAGCTGCGGCGGACGCTCGACGCGGCGCGCGACCGGGCCGCGCTCGATGCATTGATGCAGCGCTACGACGCCGACGAGGCGACGATCGTGTCGCTCGTGCAGTACGTGCACGAGCAGCGCGCGGTCACCGGGATCGTCCCCGACGAGCGGACCCTCCTCCTCGAGCAGTTCCGTGACGACACGGGCTCGGTGCGGATCGTGTTGCACGCGCCCTTCGGCGGCCGCGTCAACGCGCCGTGGGGGATGGCGCTCGCCCAGCGGGCGCGCGAGATGGTCGGACGGTTGGGGGACATGCCTGACGGCGAGGATGGCATCGACGTCCAGGTGCAGACGACCGACGACGGGATCATGCTGCGCCTGCCGCCGCTCAAGGCGAGCGCTCCGGTCGCCGCGCTGCTCGGGTTGAGTCCCGCCGAGGCGGAGCGGCGGGTGCTCGACGAGGTGGGGACGACGTCGCTGTTCGGAGCGCGCTTCCGGATGAACGCGGCGCGCGCGCTGCTGCTCGCGCGCGGCAACCCGCGCCGCCGGATGCCGCTCTGGCTGCAGCGCCTCAAGTCGCTCGACCTGCTGGAGGCGGTGCGGCAGTTCCCGTCGTTCCCGATCCTCGTCGAGACGTACCGCGACGTGCTGCAGGACGCCTTCGACATGCCCGCGCTCGCGCAGGTGCTCGGAGAGATCGAGCGCGGGCACATCGCGATCCGCAGCGTCGAGACCGAGATCCCCTCCCCCTTCGCGGCGAGCCTGCAGTTCGGCTTCGTGATGGACTGGATGTACGGCGACGACGTTCCGCGCGCCGAGCGTCGCGCGGCGATGCTCTCCCTCGACCGCGCGCTGCTGCAGGGGATCAGCGGCGAGTCGGTGCCGGAGGACGCGACGCTCGCCGCGGTGGAGGAGGTGCTGGCGACGCGGCGCGGCACGGCGCCCGGTCGGCGCGCCCGCACCGCGGACGAACTGGCGATCCTCCTCGATCGCGCCGGGGATCTGACGATGGAGGAGCTCCGCGCGCGCGTCGCGACGGTGGAGGAAGGGGTGCGCGGTAGTCCGTTGGACGAACTGATGGCGCGAGGACGCGCCATCAGTGTCGCGATCCCGACGAGCGAGGGAGCGCAGTGGCGCCTGATCCTCACCGAGAACTATCCGCGCTACGTCGCGGCGTTCGGCGAGGAGGCGATGGCGACGGTGCGGCGCGGCGTGGATCTCCTCGAGGCGCCCGCGACCGACGCGGTGCCGGACGTGCTGCGTCACGCGACGCTGACGCGCGGGGCGGCGCGGCGGGAGATCCTCTGGCGCTGGCTGACGCTCGCCGGCGCGGTGTCGGTCGCCGACGTGCAGCGGCGCTACGACATCGCGACTTCGCGACTCGTCGCGCGGCTGGAGGAGTGGGAGCGCGCGCAGCGGTTGGTGCGCGTGGCGTCGGCGGAGGGAGTGCCGCGCTGGTGCACGCGCGCCGTGCTGGAGCTGGCACGCAGGCGCGAGCTGGCCGCGGCACGGCGCGCGGTGGAGGCGGTGGAGCTTCCCGTGCTCGCGGCGTTCCTGCTCCGCTGGCAGCACGTGGACGAGCGCGACCGGGTGCGCGGCGTCGCGGGGGCGACGGACGTCGTGCGCCAGCTCTACGGCCTGGCGCGTCCAGCCGACGGATGGTGGCGGCACTATCTCCCGGCGCGCGTGGAGGGTTTCGACGAGGACGCGCTGTCGCGCCTCGCGCTCACCGGGGAGCTCGTCTGGTCGGGGACGGGCGCGCTCGACGAGAAGGCCGGGACGCG
Source organism: Gemmatimonadaceae bacterium (assembly GCA_036392515.1). Taxonomy (GTDB): domain Bacteria; phylum Gemmatimonadota; class Gemmatimonadetes; order Gemmatimonadales; family Gemmatimonadaceae; genus JABFXC01. Next base: position 23,006 of record DASVXU010000039.1, read on the forward strand.
AACGCTCACCGGGATCCGCTTCTTCGCGCGCGGCAGCGGGCAGCTCTGGCTCGGCCGCGAGGAGGATCCGCCGTTAGGCGAGATCGCGCGGCGCGTGCGCGACGCGCTCGCCGCGCAGGGGGCGTCCTTCTTCGGCGATCTCGTGGTCGCCACCGGCCTCGGGCAGCGCCAGGTGCGCGACGGGCTGCGCGAGCTGGTCGCGGCGGAGCTGGTGACGAGCGACGCCCCCGAGGCGGCGCGCGACGTCGCCCGCTGGCGGACGATGCCCACCGCGCCGGGGCGCGGCGTCGCCCCCGATCCGACGCGCTGGCTCCCCGAGAGCTTCACCGCGAATCGGCCGGTGGTGCAGCGGCGCGCGAACCTGCGCCGGCTTCCGAAGTGGCGCCGTCCCGATCTCCCCGGCGCGCGCGACGAGAGCGCGCCCTGGCAGGGTCGCTGGACGCTGCTGCACACCCCCGGCGTGCTCGGCGCGCCCCTCGCCGAGGAGGAGCGCGCGGAGCGCATCGCGCGCCAGTGGCTCGAGCGCTACGGGATCGTGTCGCGCGACTGGTGGCGGCGCGAGAAGCCGCCGGTATCCTGGCGCGCGATCTACTACGAGCTGCGGAAGATGGAGCTGCGCGGCCACGTGCGGCGCGGCTACTTCGTGCGCGGGCTGGGCGGCGCGCAATTCGCGCTGCCCGAGGCGGTCGAGATGCTGCGCGCCGCGGCGATCGACCCTGCGTCGCCGACCGTCGTCATCCGCGCCAGCGACCCGGCGAACGTCTACTCGCTGCGTGTCGAGCCGGCGCGCGCGGTGCACGAGCGCCCGCGCGGCCGCGACGCGCTGCTCGCGATCCGCGCCGGAGTCGTCCTGCTCTCGTCGGAGGGACGCGGCAAGCGTCTCTCGATCGCTCCCGACCTCGCCGACGCCGACGTCACCGCCGCGGCGCGTGCCCTCATCCGCGCGCTGCACGAGGGCACGACACCGCGCGACCTCGTGGTGGAGACGATCGACGGCAAGCCCGCCGTGACGAGCCGCCACGCCGCCGCGCTCGCTCTCGCCGGCTTCCGCGCGACACCAGGCGGGCTGAGATACTACGCGACGCTGGGCTGAATCGCGCGGCTCGGCCGTCGTTGGCGTCGGATCGCTCCGTGCACGTTTCCGGGCTCCCGGCGCCGGACCCCCGATCGCTCTGGCAAGTGCTGTTGAAACAGAAGGTTCACGAAGACGTTGCCGAGCCACCCTTCGTGGCCTTCGTGTTTCACTGACGGGAGCAACAGCCGTTGATTCCACGCGCCCCGAGCCCATATTCCGCCCGGAGATGAGCGAGCGACTGGTCGTGATCACCGGCGTGGGACGCGCCGGGCAGGTGGGCGAGGCGGTCGCGGCGGCGTTCGCGCGCGACGGGGCCGCGCTGGCGCTGGTCGATCGGGACCGCGAGGTCGAGGCGCGCGCCGCGGAGCTGGCGAAGACCGGAGCGCGGGTCCGCGGGATCACCGCCGATCTCACCGACCCCGGCGACGTCGCCCGCGCCGCGCGCGAGGCGTTAGGCAGCGCCGACGCGCCCCTCCATGCCCTCGTCGCCGCGGCAGGCGGCTTCGCGATGAGCGGACCCGTGGCCGAGAGCGACGTCGCCGTGTGGCATCGCATGTTCGCGATCGGGCTCACCACGGCCTACCTCGCGACGCGCGCGTTCCTGCCGGCGCTCCGGCGCGGGCGGGGATCGATCGTCTACTTCGGCGCCGCGGCGGCGCTGCCGGGAGCGCGGATCGCGAACATGAGCGCGTACGTCGCCGCGAAGGCCGGCGTGCTCGCGCTGATGCAGGCCGTGTCGCAGGAGGAGCGCGGCAACGGCGTCCGCGCCAACGCCATCGCGCCGACGATGATCCGCACCGCGCAGAACGTGAGCGAGATGGGCGGTGACAAGGACTACGTCGAGCGCGAGTCCGTCGCCGACGCGGTGCGCTGGCTCTGCTCCGACGCGGCGCGCGACGTCACCGGACAGACCATCCGGCTCGGCGCCTGAGACGATGAAGCCTCCCTCCAGCGGCCGGCGCGCGTCCTTCGCGCGGTTCGGCGAGGCGCGTCCCCCGCAGAGCGTCAGCGAGCTCGAGACACCGGCCGCGGTCGTCGACCTCGACCGCCTCGCGAACAACCTCGAGGCGATGGCCACGTACTCCGCGCTGCACGGCCTCTCGCTGCGGCCGCACGTGAAGACGCACAAGTCGCCGCGCATCGCCGCCGAGCAGGTGCGCCTCGGCGCGGTCGGGCTCACCTGCGCGACGACGCGCGAGCTCGAGGTGATGGCCGACGTCTCGCGCGACCTGCTGCTCGCGTATCCCGCGATCGGCTCGGCGAAACTCGCGCGGCTGATGACGCTCCCGCGCGAGACGCGCGTCACCGTCGCCGTGGACTCGCTCACCGCGATCGAGCAGCTCGCCAGCACCGCGCGCGTCGTCGATCGCGAGATCGGCGTCTACGTCGAGGTCGACGTCGGGATGAAGCGCGTCGGCGTGGGTACGCCGGACGAAGTCGTCGAGCTGGCGCGGCAGGTCTGGCGCAGCCCGCCGCTGCGCTACGCGGGGATCACCTTCTATCCGGGGCAGATCCGCGAGCGCGTGTCCGAGCAGGGGCCGGCGATCGAGCGGCTGAACGCCGATCTCGGACGGACGATCCGCGCCCTCGAGCGGCAGGGGCTCGCACCGCCGGCGGTGAGCGGAGGCTCGACCCCCGCCGCGTGGCGCATGCACGAGGTCGAGGGGCTGACCGAGGTGCGCCCCGGCACCTACGTCTACAACGACCGGGTCACCGCCGCGATCGGCGCCTGCAGCTGGGACGACTGCGCGCTCACCGTCGCGGCGACGGTGATCAGCACCGCGGTGCCCGGCCAGGTCGTCATCGACGCCGGCACCAAGGCGTTAGGCAGGGAGCCGATGCGCGGCGCCGAGGGCGAGGGCTACGGCGCGCTGCTCGACCGGCCGGAGCTCGTCGTGTCGCGCATGTCGGAGGAGCACGGCATCATCGAGCTCGGCGACAGCGACTGGAAGCCGAAGATCGGCGACATCGTGCGCGTCGTCCCCAACCACGTGTGCATCGTGGTTCATCTCTTCGACGAGATCCACGGCGTGCGCAACGACGTCGTGGAGACGAGCTGGCCGGTCGAAGCGCGCGGCCGCGGGCCGGTGCGGCGGGATTGACCGGCCACTACCGGCTCTCGCCGTCTTTATCGAAACACGAAGGTCACTGAGGTCACGAAGCGCGCCGCGCGAACACCTTCGTGCTCCTTCGTGACCTTCGTGTTTCGGAAGGTTGCCAAGCGAAGTCGCCGCTACCGGATCGCCCCCATGATCCCGATCCTGCCGAGCGTCACGTCCCCCGGGACCGCGTAGAGCTGCCCCGTCGCCGACCAGGCGTGGAGCAGCCGCCAGGTTCCCCCCGCGAACCATGCGGCGCGGCGGAGGTCCACCTCGACGAGGGTGTT
>DASVXU010000040.1:0-47002 GCA_036392515.1 Gemmatimonadaceae bacterium
CGGCCGCCCCCGCCCCGCCGCGCCCCGCGCCGGGCAGCGAGCGGCCGAGCGCCGCGTCGATCGCCGCGATGGCGCCCCGTCCCGCCGACGGAGCGCGCGAGACGCGCGAGAAGATGACGACGCGCCGCAAGCGCATCGCCGAGAACCTGCTCCACGCGAAGCAGGCGACGGCGATGCTGACGACGTTCAACGAGATCGACATGTCGAACGTCACCGCGCTGCGCGAGCGCTTCCGCGAGAAGACGGAGAAGCAGCATGGGGTGAAGCTCACCTTCATGCCCTTCTTCGTGAAGGCGTGCACGATCGCGCTGCGCGAGATCCCGATCCTCAACGCGCAGATCGACGGCGACAGCATCGTCTACAAGCACTACGTGAACATGGGGATCGCCGTCGCCTCGGACGCGGGGCTCGTCGTCCCGAACATCCGCGATGCGCACGCGAAGGGGATCGTCGAGATCAGCCGCGACATCGCCGCGGTCGCGAAGAAGGCGCGCGACGGGAAGCTGACGATGGACGACCTCACCGGCGGGACCTTCACCATCACCAACGGCGGCGTCTTCGGCTCGCTCCTCTCGACGCCGATCCTCAACCATCCGCAGGTCGGCATCCTCGGCCTGCACAAGACGCAGGAGCGTCCGGTGGCGGTGAACGGCAAGGTCGAGATCCGTCCGATGATGTACGTCGCGCTCTCCTACGATCACCGGATCGTGGACGGGCAGCACTCGGTGCTCTTCCTCGTCCGCGTGAAGGAGCTGATGGAAGACCCGGCGGCGATGCTCATCGAATAGTGCGCCGAATCTGGTTGCGACACTTCGACGTGGGACTGGGGAGCGAGTTGGGGACGAGAAACGACTTGGGACGAGGGACGACATGGGATTACCGACGAGGGAATCCGGCCTCCAACGTCCCGCGTCGTCCCCGCGTCCCCAACTCGCTCCAGCGCGTCCCACGTCCACTCCCACGTTGACATGGAACCCGCGTCCCACGTAACGAATGACCAACGCTGACGTAGTAGTGATCGGCGGCGGCCCCGGCGGCTACGTCGCGGCGATCCGCGCCGCGCAGCTCGGGTTGAACACCGTCGTCGTCGAGATGGACCGCACGCTCGGGGGCACCTGCGTCAACGTCGGCTGCATCCCGTCGAAGGCGCTGCTCGAGTCGTCGCACCACTTCGAGTTCATGGGGCACGAGGCCGCGGCGCACGGGATCTCGCTCGCCGACCTGAAGATCGACGTCGCGACGATGCTGAAACGGAAGGACGACGTCGTCGGCCAGAACACCAAGGGGCTCGAGTTCCTCTTCCGGAAGAACAAGATCACCTGGGCGAAGGGGTTCGGGACGCTGAAGGCGGGGAACGTGGTCGAGGTCCGGGGGGCCCCCCCCGAAAGCAATATCACCGCCTTCCAGGCGAAGCACGTCATCATCGCCACCGGCTCCGTACCGATCGAGCTCCCCTTCCTCAAGTACGACGAGGAGCGCGTCCTCTCCAACGTCGGCGCGCTGAAGATCCCCCGCGTCCCGAAGCACCTCATCGTCATCGGCGGCGGCGTCATCGGCCTCGAGCTCGGCTCCGTCTGGCGCCGGCTCGGCGCGAAAGTCACCGTCGTCGAGCTCCTGCCGAGCATCCTCCCCGGGATGGACGACGACGTCGTGAAGGAGGCGGATCGCGTCCTCCGCAAGCAGGGGCTCGACATCCGCACCGGCACCCGCGTCACCGGCGGGGGACGCACCGACACCGGCGTCTTCGTCGAGGTCGAGAAGGACGGCGCGAAGGAGCGCCTCGAGGGCGACCACGTGCTCGTCTCCGTCGGCCGCAGGCCCGCGACCGCCGGGATCGACGCCGCCGCGTTAGGCCTCACGCTCGGAAAGCGCGGCGAGATCCTCGTCGACGATCAGCAGCGGACGAACCTTCCGAACGTCTTCGCCATCGGCGACTGCACCCCCGGGCCGATGCTCGCCCACAAGGCCGAGGAGGAAGGCGTCGTCGCCGCCGAGGTCATCGCCGGCAAGCCGTCGCACACGCACCACCGCACCGTCCCCGGCATCGTCTACACCTGGCCCGAGATCGCCGTCGTCGGCCAGACCGAGCGCCAGGTGAAGGAGAGCGGCCGGGAGTACCGCGTCGGGAAGTTCCCGTTCTCGGCGAACGGCCGCGCGCGCACCGCGGGCGAGACCGCCGGGTTCGTGAAGTTCGTCGCCGACGCGCGCACCGACGAGATCCTCGGCTGCCACATGATCGGACCGAGCGTCTCCGAGCTGGTCCCGGAGGTGGTCCTCGCGATGGAGTATCGCGGCTCGTGCGAGGACATCGGCATCACCGTCCATGGGCATCCGACCCTCTCCGAGACCGTGAAGGAAGCGGCGCTCGGCGCCCTCGGCCGGTCGATTCACATCTAGGGTCGTGAGCGGCGCTCGCGGCGACGTGCGCGTCGCGCCGCTCGCGGCGAGCCACCACGCCGCAGCCCGCGCGCTGCTCGCCGGCGAGCGGCCGGCGGAGCTCCTCGAGCGCGCGTCGACGGGGACCGCCGAGTGTGTCGCGCTCGCCGCGACGCGCGACGGCGCGCTGCTCGGCGTCGCGCTCTACGGCGAGGTCTCGGGCACGCGGCACACCGGCGCGCTGCTCTGGCTGGCGGTGCGACCCGACGCGCGGCGGCGCGGCATCGCACGGTTGCTCCTCGACGGCGCGCTCGCGAAGCTCGGGGAGACCGGTACCCGGCTCGTCGTCGCCGAGCTCGCGGACGACGACGCGCACGCCGGGATGCGCGCCCTGCTCGCCGCCGGCGGCTTCGCGCTGGAGGGAACCGTCCCGGATTATTACAGGGACGGCGTGGCGCTCAGCCTGTGGTCGCGCCGGCCGGAGTAGCGTCGAGCCGCGTCCCCGCCGAGCCGTCGAGCACGCGACGGATCGTCGCGCTGAGGTCCGTCACCGTGAACGGCTTCGCGATGAACGCGTGCTCGTTCGCGAGCTGTCCCTGCCGCAGCGAGGGATCCTCGGTGTGCCCCGACATCACGACGATCCGCAGCTCCGGGAAGCGCTGCGCGGCGTGCTCCACCAGCTCGCGTCCGCTCATCACCGGCATCACCATGTCGGTGAGCAGCAGCGCGACGCGGTCTCCCTCGCGGCGCAGGATCTCCAGTCCCTCGGCACCGTCGGCGGCGTCCAGCACCTCGTAGCCGTACCTCTGGAGGATGCGTCGCACCGCGGAGCGCACCGACTCCTCGTCGTCGACGACGAGAATCCGCTCGCGTCCACCCGTCGGACCGGCGACCCCCGCCGCCGGCGCGGGCGCGCGGCTCTCGCTCCCGGCGCGCGGCAGGTAGATCGTGAAGCTCGCGCCCTCGCCGGGCGCGCTCCGCACCGAGATCGCGCCGCCACACTGCTGCACGATCGCGTACACCGTGGACAGCCCGAGCCCCGTTCCCTTGCCCACGGCCTTCGTCGTGAAGAACGGCTCGAAGAGGTGCGATTGCACTTCCGAGGTCATCCCGTATCCCGTGTCGCTGACGGTGAGCGTCACGTAGTCGCGCTGCAGGAGCCCCGGCGTCGCGCGCGCGGTCACGAGGTCGACCGAGGTCACGCCCACCGCGATGGTGAGCGTCCCGTGCTCCGGCATCGCGTCGCGCGCGTTGAGCGCGAGATTCATCACGATCTGCTCGAGCTGGCCGCGGTCGGCGAGGACGCGCCAGGGCTGCAGCGTCGCGCGGATGTCCAGCGTCACGTCCTTCGCGACGAGGCGGCGGATCATCGGCTCGATCCCGGCGACGACCTCGGCGAGGTCGATGAGCGTCGGCTGGATCAGCTCCTTCTTGCTGAAGGCGAGCAGCTGGCGCGTCAGCGACGATCCGCGATCGACGGAGCGCTCGATCTCGCGCATCTCCTCGGCGAGCCCGGAGCTCGCCGGGAGATCCTCGGCGACGATCGCCGCCGTCATGCGGATCGCCGTCAGCAGGTTGTTGAAGTCGTGCGCGATCCCGCCGGCGAGTCGGCCCACGGCCTCCATCTTCTGCGCCTGGAGCAGCTGGCTCTCCAGTGCCACGCGCTCGCTCACGTCGCGCGACGTGAGCACGACGCCGTGGATTGCCGGATCGTGGAGCAGGTTCGTCGCGATCGTCTCGAGCTGCACCCAGTCGCCCGTCTGGTTGCAGGCGCGCCAGCGCACGGGACGGGTGTGCTCGGCGCTGTGCACCGCTTCGACGAGCATCGCGTCGACGCTCGCCATGTCGGCGGGATGGACGATGCCGAGCAGCGGTTCCCCCACGAGATGCTGCGGCGGATAACCGAGCAGCCGCTCGCAGGAGGCGCTCTGGTAGCGCACCGTCCCGTTCTCGTCGACGATGGTGACCGTGTCGGAGGAGTGCTGGACGAGCGAGCGGAAGCGCGCCTCCTGCAGGCGACGGTCCTCGTCGAGGCGGGCGTTCTCGCGCAGCGCGACCACCTGCCGGGCGACGATCATGAGCGTGAGCAGGACCGTCGCGTAGAGGATCATGCGATCCCCGCGCGACCAGTGGCTCGATGCCGAGAGGATCGGCAGGAAGCCGCCGAGCACGAACAGATACGGGAGGCGGATGAAGCCGCCCGGATCGGTGCTCGCGCGAACCCGCGCCTCCGTCGCGCCATTGTGGAACTGGTACGCGGCGCCGATGAACATCGCCCCGTCGCCCAGCATCCAGAGCAGGTCCACCGGATGGCCCCCGCTGTATGTCCCGGCGACGGCGAGCGGGGTGTAGATGCTGTCGCCTATGAGGTTCAGCACCTGTCCCGCGCCGACGAAGCTGAGCGCGATCGCCGACGCCCGGTCGGTCCCGCGCATCAGGACGTGCGCGATCGCGAGCACGCCGATCAGCTCACCCGCCGGCGAGAGCAGGCTCGGGACGACCGTCCAGTCGAGTTGCGCCGCCGCGAGCACGCGCGGGCGGATCATGAACTGCCAGACCACCATCGTCGTCGCGATCCCGATCATCGCGAACTCGAGGCTCACCCTGACACGCGCGCTGCGCGTGCGCTGCCCGGGGGAGAAGCTCAGCAGGCCGCCGGTGAGGATGACGATGTAGGCCAGGGAGAAGAGGTCGACCACCGCCCGGGTGACGCGCACGTGCCCGAGGAACAGGTCGTTGACCGCCCAGAGATTGGTCGAGATGCCGAGGACGACGTACGCGGCGGCGAGCCGCCGCCAGCCGCGCCGCGCGCGCGGGTGCAGTCGCTGGTCGCGTGTGTTCATCCACGCCATCGCGGCCATCAGCACGCCGACGGGGATGAAGAAGGCGTTGCCGATCGCCTCGCGGGCCGAAGCGGGCGTCGGATCGAGGAGCAGCCAGAGCGCGTGGACGACGACGAACGCGATCGCGCTCCACCCCTGCCATCCCCAGCCGGCGGCGGCGACGCCGAACAGGCGCCGCTCGAGCGGGCGTCGCGGGCGGTTCACGGGCCCGGCTGGGCGGGGGTCATGTCGGCGCGGCCAGAAGGAATCGATATCACACACGTTCGGTGAGAAGTCTCGGCCCCCGGCGCGCGGAACTTGAGGGGGGAGACGACCCGGCCCCCGGCCCGCCTAACGGCGGGCCGGGGGCCGGGTGTTCGCCGGACCGGGGTCCGGCGCGGGACTGGCGGACTAGCGCAGCGCGCGAAGCACGGCGACCGTCGCCGCCGCGCCGACCGCGAGCAGCGAGGCCGCGGCCACCGCCGCGGTGGCCGGCGTCATCGTCACGTCCTTGCGCCACCAGGTGGCGGGAACGTCGGCGGTCTCCGTGGGGAGCGCCGCCATGATCTGCGCCTCGAGATGGGCGGGCGTCCGCATCGCGCGGCGACGCTCCGTCTCCTCGGTGACCTTCCGCCAGAAATCGACGTCGCGCGCGGTCTCCGCGGTGCGAACCGCGGACTCCGGCACCTCGCCGTCGAGCCAGGCGTGAATGGCGGCCGAAGTGCGGCTCGAGCCGAGCGGCACCTCGCGATCGGTGAGCGGCTGGCGCTCCGCACCCGCACGCTGCTGCGACTTGTCGCCGCTGCTGCTGCTGCGGTTGCCCTGGGTATTCATATCGTCAAGCATCAGGCGTACTTCTCCTCGAGAAGGACTTGGAGCGCCTCGCGCGCGCGGTGTACGCGCATCTTAAGAGCCCCGACGGTGGTCCCCAACAGGTCCGCCATCTCCTCGTACGAACGACCCTCGACGTGCTTCATCACGAAGGCCTCCCGCAACGAGGCGGGGAGTGCAGCCAACGCGCGATCGAGATCGCTTTTCAGTTCCGTCCGGTCGAGCTCTTCGTCGGGCGTCGCATATCCAGACGGCTGATCATCCTCGTCGTAACTCAGGTGGGTGCGCCGGATGTTCTTCAACCAGTCCTTGCACCCATTCGCGACGATCCGGAACACCCAGGCGTCGAAGCGACCGCGCACCTCGGCGAGGTGCTGGTACGCCTTGATGAAAGACATCTGGAGGATGTCTTCCGCGACGTCGGGGCTCCCCGTCATGCACAGGGCATGGCGGTAGAGCGGATCGCTGTACCGGGAGATCAGGGTCCGGAAGGCATCCCGGTTTCCCGCCAGCACCCGGCCGATGATCGCCTGATCCGAGTCCGGCTGGTCGGCTAGCTGCTGCCCCAGCTCCGGCTGCGCCGTCTGCTTCACGGTGCTACCGTCGCGCCGCTGCGCGCGCCTGGCGAGGGGTCGCCGCCGAGTCGTCTCGATGAGGACGTTGGCCACGATCCGAGGACGATCGGGCACCGGACACGTAACACCATGTGCGGGCGAGGCTGAGGAGAGACCTGGGGGGGAGAGTACGCCAGGGGATAACATAGGCTGGCGAGCCGAGGAGCGCGAGGGGCGAGCACACGGATTCCCCGCGCCGAACTCACATCAGGCCAATGAGCTACCTCTCATCACCTCCGTTGGCCTCGCGAAATGCGGCCCAACCCAACCGCCGCACGAGGCCCCCGTGCTCGTCGAGTCGCGGCGGCGGAAAGCGCACCGCGCCGCCCACCGGCGAGGCGACTCCAGTCAGCGGCGACGCCTCGACGTCGGCCAGTGCTTCGAGCACCCCGCGGACGACGCCGCAGGGAACGCTCGCCGCGTCGAGTCGCTCGACCCATTCGGCGGCGGGCCGCGTCGCGACGCGCGCCGCCACCGCGGCGACGATGCGCTCGCGCTGCGCGAGTCGCCCCGCGTTCGTCGCGAGCGCGCGATCCTCGCCGACCACACCGAGCTCCAGCACCCGCGCCAGCGCGTTCCACTGCGCGTCGTTTCCGACGGCGATGACGATCGGCCGGTCCGCCGCGCGAAAGAGCTGATAGGGGACGAGGTTCGGGTGCGCGTTCCCCCAGCGGCGCGCGTCCGTCCCGGTGACGAGCGCGTTCTGCGCGACGTTGATGAGCGCCGCCGCCGCGCTTGCGGCGAGCGAGACGTGGAGCCGCCGGCCCTTCCCGGTGCGGGCGCGGGCAACGAGGGCGGCGAGGATCGCGGCCGCGGCGTCCTTCCCCGTGAGGACGTCCGCCAGCGCGACGCCGACCTTCATCGGCGCCCCTTCCGGCTCGCCGGTGATCGCCATCCACCCGTACTCCGCCTGGATGACGTAGTCGTAGCCCGGCCGGTCGCTGTCCTCCCCGAAGCCGGTGATCGTCAGCCAGACGAGGGCGGGCCGCTCGCGCACGATGGCGTCGGGGTCGAGGCCGAGCTTCGCGAGCCCTCCGGGCCGGAAGTTGTCGACGACGACGTCGGCCTCGCCGATCAGGGCGCGGACGAGCGCGCGCCCCTCGTCGGTCGCGAGGTCGGCGGCGACCCCGAGCTTGTTCCGGTTGGCGCTGAGGAAGTAGGCGCTCTCCCCGCGCTCGTCGAAGGGCGGTCCCCATCCGCGGGTCTCGTCGCCGCTCCCCGGCCTCTCGACCTTGATGACGTCGGCGCCCAGATCGCCGAGCATCATGGTGCAGAGGGGTCCGGCGAGGACGCGGGTGAGGTCGAGAACCCTGATCCCTAGTAGTGGCAGTGTGTCGCTATTATGTTTCATTACTACCGCTGTCCTTTCGCGGCGAGCGGGCGGACCGGCGCGGCCGCAGCGAGGCGTTCCGGGTGAAAAAGTGCCCTTTCAGGGGCCCGAAAGCCTTGCGTAGATGGCGAAAAATCATATACTTGCCGCCGTTCGGGCCGCTCCGCAAGCGGAGTTGACCAGCCCCTGTGCCGACGCCGCCGCCGGACCGCTCGGCCTCGCCGCGGGACCAGATGGATGACAATGACGGACAAAGTGCAGACCACCGATATCAAGAGCCCCGCTGCCGCTGCTGAAGGCGCGGCGCCCGCCCCCGCTCCGACTCCCGGCCCCCGGCGCGGCCCGGGCCATCGCGGCGCCGACGTTCGCGATACCGTCGCCGAGATGACGGAGAAGGCGCAGCAGCTCAGCCTCGAGGCGGGAAGCAAGGTGGCTGGCGCGATGAAGGACGTCATCTACGCCGCCGCCGGGATCACCGGCTTCGCGATCGAGAGCGCCCGCGATCTCGTCCAGTACATGGTCCGCCGCGGCCAGATGCGGAGCGAGGAAGCCGACCGCATCATGCGCGAGGTGGAGGAAGCCCACGCGAAGCGGAAGCCGGGCTCCCCCCCGCCGCCCCCGCGTGCCGCGGAGGCCCCGAGCCGTCCGATCGCGCCGCCGTCGCCGCCGCCGCAGTACGTGCCGCCGAAGCCGCGCTCGACGATGCCGACCTCGGCCCCGATCCCGTCGCGCCCGACGAGCAAGGTCGCCGCGGCGCCGGCGAAGAGCGCGGCCAGGGCCTCGCAGTCCGCGAAGCCGGCGGCGAAGAGCGCGCCGACGAAGACGAAGTCGGCGGCGAAGGCGCCCGCGAAGGCCGCCGCCAAGGGCGGAGCGAAGAAGGCCGCGAAAAAGCGTTAGGCAGCCCGCTCCACGGTCATCTCCCGCCGCGCTCCGGCATCGCCGCGAGCGCGGCGAGCCATTTCGAGAGCGCGCGCGGACCGTCGGCCACGAACTCCGCGACCGTCTCGCGCCGCTCCTCCCCCTCGACGTGGATCGTCACCGCGCCGGGACGCCAGGCGCGCAGCGCACGCATCGCGTCCTCGTCGGTCGCGTCGTCGCCGGCGAAGAGGATCGAAGCACCCGCGGCCTCCGCGCCCAGCTCGCGCGCGAGCGCGAGCACCGCGGTGCCCTTGTCCACCGCGATCGGCGGACGCACTTCGATCACCTTGCGCCCGTGCGTGACGCGAAGCCCCTCGGCCGCGGCGAGCGACTCGACCTCCGGGGCGAGCCGCTCCGCGGCCCCCTCGGGGGCGAGCCGGTAATGGATGCTCAGCGTCGCGCCCTTGTCCTCGACGAGGGCGCCAGGCGTTCGCGCGACGATCTCGCGCGCGCGGTCGCGCACCGAGGCCAGCGCCGCGCTCCACGGCCGGACGCCCTCGTGCACGCGCAGCGCTCCGTCGGGTGACAGCGTCTCCAGGCCGTGATTGCCCGCGGCCCACAGCCCTTCGATCCCGACCAGGCGGCTCGCGTCGGCGGCGCCGCGCCCCGAGATGAGGCCGACGTGCGTGTCGCGCCGCGCGGCCAGCGCCCGCAGCGCGGCCACCGTCGCTTCGGGGACGCGTGCATCCTCGGGACGCGGCGCGATCGGCGCCAGCGTGCCGTCGACGTCGAGCAGCACCACGAGAGGGACGCCGGCGAGGCGTCCGCCTAACGCAGCCGGGTCGGACGGAAGGGCGCGCGCCCCGGAGGGCGCGCCGCTCACACCCGCGCCTCGCGCGCCGCCCGCACCGCCTGCATCACGGAGGCGGCGTTCATCACCGAGTCCAGCCAGTCGAAGATCGTCGCCCGGCGCAGGTCGGCGCGCATGCGGTGCATCCGCGCCCTGCGCTCGTCGAGCGGCATCTCGAGCGCGGTGCGGATCCCGTCGGCGAGCCCGTCCACGTTGAAGGGGTTCACGAGCATCGCGCCCTCGATGTCCTCCGCCGCGCCCGTGAAGCGCGAGAGCAGCAGCACCCCGCGCTCGTCGTGCTGCGAGGCGACGAATTCCTTCGCGACGAGGTTCATCCCGTCCTGCAGCGAGGAGACGAGGCAGAGATCCGCGGCGCGGTAGATCGCCGCCAGCCGGTCCGCCGCGACGTTCTCGGCGACGAGCAGGATCGGCGTCCAGTCCGGAGTGCGGTACTTCTCGTTGATCGCGTGCACCGCCGCCGCGACGTCGTCCTCGAGCTTCTTGTACGCCGCGATCCCGCTCCGCGACGGCGTCGCGACGATAAGGAAGGTGACGCACTGGCGGAGCTCGGGGTGCCGCTTCCACATCAGGTCGAGCGCTCGCAGCCGCTGCGGGATCCCCTTCGTGTAGTCCACGCGGTCCACCGAGACGGCGAGCTGTCGACCGTTCGATGCATAGCGCTCGCGCAGCTTCGCGCCCATCGTCCACGCCGCTTCGTCGTCGGCGAGCTTCTCGAAGAGCTCCACGTCGATGCTGATCGGGAACGCGCCGACCTTCACGTCGCGGTCGCCGAGCCGCACGACCATCGCGTCCATGTCGACGTCGAGATCGGGGAGGAGCTCGCCGACGCAGGCGAGGAAATTCCGCGCGTACCGGTCGGTGTGGAACTCGAGCAGGTCGTTGCCGAGGAGGCCGCGGAGGAGCGCCGTCCCCATCCCCCCGGGCATCAGCCGGTAGAAGTCAGGAGGCGGAAAGGGGATGTGCCAGAACTGGTGGATGAACATCCCCGGGCGGAGCTCGCGCAGTGCCGCCGGCACGAGGGCGAGGTGATAGTCCTGCACCCATGCGATGTCGCGGCTCTTCGGCCCCGCCTCCTCCGCGACCGCGCGCGCGAAGCGCTCGTTCACCTCGCGGTAGCGCTCCCACGCGTCGCTCCGCGGCTCGAAGTGGTGCGCGAGCATGTGGCAGAGCGGCCAGAGCGCGCTGTTCGCGAAGCTCTCGTAGTAGCAGTCCACCTCGTCCGGGGTGAGCCAGATGCGCCGCAGCGTATAGCGCGGGTCCTCCGGCGGCACCGCCACACGGCCGCGCTCGTCTGCGGTCTCCCGATCCGCGCTCCCCGAGCCCCAGGCGACCCACACTCCGCGCCCGCGACGCATGAGCGGATCGAGCGCGGACACGACGCCGCCGGGCGGTCGTCGAACCTCGACGCCGCGCGCGCCGTGTACGTGTTCGTACGGCTCGCGATTGGAGACGAGGATGAGTCGCCGGTCGCCGCCGATCTGGTAGGGGAGGTCGCGCATAGTCATCGGATTCGAGGCAACGACCATGCCTCACGGAAACATGCGTGCATCGCGCGTCGGGTGAGGTTATTCTCTCGTACCTCGAACGGAACCGGCAATTGCGAATCGTACGCTTTCCTACCATCGCGACCGTCGCAGCGCTCGCGATCATCGTTCCTGGTTGTTCCCCGCAACCCGCGCGCCTCGAACCTGCGGGCCCGGCGCTCACGAGCGAGGTGAGCGCGATGCTCGATCGCGCCGCGCACGCGTGGACCCACGGTGAGCTCGACAGCTTCATGAGCGACTACATGCCGGGCGAGCGGACGACGTACGTGACGAGCAAGGGACTGATCCACGGCCCCGCCGCGATCCGCGAGCGTTACGCACCGCGCTTCGCGCCGGGCGCGATGCACGACTCGCTCTCCTTCGAGGGGCTCGAGGTGGACCCGCTCGCGCCCGGCGTCGTGCACGTCGTGGCGTGGTACGTCCTCTCGCGCGGCGACTCGGTCGTCGCGCGCGGACCGACCTCGCTCGTGATGGTGCGCGACGCGAGCGGGCGGCTGCGCATCGTTCACGACCACTCGAGCTGAGCGACGTGCGTCGTCTCGTCGCGCGCGCGCCGACGCGAATCGACTTCGGCGGCGGCTGGACCGACGTCCCGCCGTACCCCGCCACGCATGAAGGCTTCGTCTGCAACGTCGCCATCGATCGGTACGCGACGGTCGCCGTCGCGCCCGGCGCCGACGATGGCGCGCTTCCGCTCGTGTCGGCGGCGCTGCGCCGCGCCGAGGTGCGCGACGCGCGCGCCACGCTGAGGAGCGACTTCCCCGTCGGCGCGGGGCTCGGCGGATCGAGCGCGGCCGGCGTCGCGCTCGCCGGATCGCTCGCCGCGTGGCGCGGCGCGCAGCTCTCGCGCGTCGAGCTCGCGGAGCTGAGCTGTACCACCGAGCGGAGCGACCTCGGGATCGCCGGCGGAAGCCAGGACCACTACGCCGCTGCGTTCGGCGGCGTGCTCGCGCTGCGCTTCCGCGAGGGCGCGATCGACGTGCAGGAGATCTCGACCTCGCCAGCGTTCCGCGCCGAGCTGGCGCGGCGCTGCCTGGTGTGGTTCACCGGCGAATCGCGCATCTCCGCGCAGCAGATCGAGGTCGTCGTCGACGCGATGCGCGCCGGTGACGAGCGCGTGCTGCGACTCCTCGCGGGGATGAAGCGCGCCGCGATCGGGATGGCCGAGGCGCTGCACATCGGCGCGATCGACGAGCTCGGACCGCTCGTGCGCGAGCACTGGTCGCTGCAGCGCGCCCTGCACCCGAGCATCACCACGGAGCTGATCGACACGATGTGCGAGCGCGCGTACGCCAACGGAGCGATCGGCTTCAAGGCGCTCGGCGCGTCGGGCGGCGGATGCGTCGTCGCGATCGCGCGCGCCGACCGGGTGGACGCGCTGCGCGAGGCGATGGCGGAGCTCGCCGAGCCGCTGCGCTACTCGATCGACGCGGAAGGGTTCCGCATCACGGAGGACGACGATGCCTGACGCGCCGATCGCGCGGGGCGACGCGGTCGCGCTCACCCGCGCGCTGGTCGCGGTCGATTCGCGCAACCCCGACCTCGTCCCCGGCGCGCCGGGCGAGGGCGAGGTCGCGCGACTGCTCGCGTCGGCGCTCGAGCAGTGGGGATTCGATGTGACGCTCGCCGACGCGGCGCCGGGAAGGCCCAACGTCGTCGCGCGCATCGGACGGCGCGGCGGTCCACGGTTGATGTTCAACGGCCATCTCGACGTCGTCGCGACCGAGGGGATGATCCACGCGCCCTGGGACGCGACGCCGCGCGAGGGGCGGATCTACGGCCGCGGCTCGACGGACATGAAGGCGGGGATCGCGGCGATGTGCGCCGCCGCCGCGCTCGCGGCGAGCGACACGAGGGCCGAGCTGATCGTGGCGGCGGTGATCGACGAGGAGAACGAGAGCCTCGGGACGCGCGCGCTCGTCGCGAGCGGCATCCGCGCCGACGCGGCCATCGTCACCGAGCCGACGCGCCTCACGATCATGCCGGCGCACCGCGGGTTCGTCTGGATCGAGATCGCGCTGAAGGGCCGCGCCGCGCACGGCAGCCGTTATGATCTCGGCGTCGACGCGATCCGCCACGCCGGACATCTTCTCGCCGCGCTCGACGAGCTGGAGCGCACCGTGCTCGTGACGCGCACGCACCCGCTGCTCGGCCACGCCTCGCTCCATGCATCGACGATCGCCGGCGGCGTGGGCTGGTCCACGTACCCCGAGCACTGCACCCTCACGGTCGAGCGGCGAACGGTGCCGGGCGAGACGGAAGCGAGCGTGCTGCGCGAGGTGCGCGAGCTCTGCGAGCGTCTCGCCGTCAGGCACTCGGGGTTCGTCGCGACTCCGCGCGTGGTCTTCGCGCAGGGACCGAGCGACGTCGCCCCCGCAGCGCCGATCGTGCGCGCCCTCGCAAGCTCGCTCGAGGCGGAAGGCGAGCGGGCGACGATAGAGGGAATGAGCGCATGGACCGACGCGGCGATCCTGAACGACGCGGGCATCCCGGCGATCTGCTTCGGGCCGGGAGACATCCGGCTGGCACATGCCGCGGAAGAGTGGGTCGAGATCGCGGAGATCGAGCGGGCGACACGCGTCCTTGCGAGGGTCGCGCGCGAGTTTCGTGGTTGATTCTATTCAGCGCAGCGCGGAAGGTCGCGAAACGACGGGGCGGGAGAGGGGCACCAATCGAAGGGGCGGGGCTGGGGGCGGAATACCGCGGCGGGGGGAGCGGGGGGCGGGAAGGTTCCTATAAGGATTGAGGCCGACGCGCGGCGCCGTAGGCGCCGCAGTCGGCCTCTTTCCTTGCTTGTAGTTTCCCGCTCCGACGATCCCGCCCTGTCTTTTTCCGCCCCGCGGTATTCCGCCCCAAGCCCCGCCTTGTCCAAGGTACCCGCCCCGCCGTCCCCCGCCCCGTAGCCACCAGTCACCGTCTAGATTCGTGGAATGCCGCAGCTGACTACAGCACAGTATGATGCCCTCGAGCATGCGATCACCCAAGGCACGCGGATCGTCGTCATGCGCCGAGGCACGGAGTACGTCGTGATCCCGAAGCGGCTCGTCCTCGCGGGTGGGCGGGAGATCGTCGAGGCGATGCACCCGACGACCGGGCACCGCCTGACGCTCTTCGTCGACGAGATGGACTCCATCGAGGCGGTGCGGTGAGCGGCGTCGAGCCGGCGCTGATCGCCGTCTACGCCGACGAGAGCTGTCTCGGCAACGGACGCGAGGGCGACAACCCGGGAGGCGCTGCGGGACTGATCGAGTGCGTGCGGCCACTGAGTGGAGAGCTCGTGCGGCGCGACTTCTGGATCTCCGATCGCGCGACCACGAACAACCGCATGGCGCTGCGCTCGGTGATCGAGGCCTTCCGCATCCTCGGCGGGAAGGGACGTCGGCTGCGCGTCGTCTTCACCAGCGACTCGAACTACATCGTGAAGGGGATGAGCGAGTGGCTCCACGGCTGGATCGCGCGCGGCTGGGCGCGGAAGGGCGGCGCGATCGAGAATCTCGAGCTCTGGAAGGAAGCCGCGGAGCTCGTGCGTCCGCACGACGTGCAGTGGGTCTGGGTACGCGGACATGACGGGCATCCGCAGAACGAGTACGCGAACGATCTCGCGATCCGCGCCGCACGCGACCTGACGAGCTCCGGGGGCGCCGTCGAATCGGGCTTCGAGCAGTGGCTCGTCGCGAAGACCGCGAAGGGTGCGGTACGCGCCCCGACCCCATTCCCGCCCACCGGCTTTCGCGCGACGCGCCCTCTGCCGCGCGGCTGAGCGGCGCCGTTACGGCCAGTCGAGCGAGGGCGTCTGGATACGAGGACCAATCGTCTCCGGTCCGCCTCTCACATCGACTCCCATGAAGCTCGCGCTCTTCGCTCTCATCCTCGGCATCGGCATCGGCTACTTCTACGGCTTCGACGACGCGCGTCACCACCAGAAGAACGTGGTCGAGCGCACCGTCGACCGCGTCGGCGGGAAGAACCGCGGCAAGTACGCGAACGACATCGACAGCCAGGCCGACGCCGCGACGCGCTGAGCTCCCGTGCCCCTCGCGGCATGAGTGACATCCGACACGCGGCGCGATCATTCGCGCCGCGTGTCGCGTTCCCACGCACGGGGCTTGCGAAAGCGTGTCCCGGGCGCGCCATTTCAGGCGTACCCGCACACACGTGACTCGCGTTCCAACATGGACGAGCTCGACCGACTCTACCGCCTTCTCGTCGAGACCATCAGGTCGCAGCAGCCGGAGCTGCTGACGCGGCCCTTCGAGGTCGCCGACATCTATCAGGCACTTCTTCCGTACCGCCTGCACCGGCGCGCGCTCGGCCTGGAGACCAACTCCGACTACGAGATGACGCTGCTCCGGCTGCTCTCCGGCGAGCGTGGCTACGTCATCGGCGACGAGGAGATGCAGGAAGCGCTGCGACGCGAGCTCACGACGCCGAACCCGGATCCGGGTGCGTTCCGCGGCTACGCGTCGTCGCACGTCGCGCTCGCCGCGGACGCGGTGCGACGTCTCGACCAGCAGGGCTACGCGCCGGGCGTGGGTGCGCCGACGCCCGCCGCGTCGCCGGTCGTCGTGCCGCGCGTCGTCCCGGCCGCGGCGCCGCCGCCGCGCGCGCCCGCCATCCCTCCCGCACCGGCGGGCCTTCCGCCGATGCGCTCGCCCGTCTCTTCGCCCAGCCTGCAGCAGACGATGTCCTCACCTCCCCGCTCGACGACCGCCGAAGCGCTCGGTGGACACTGCCGCTACTGCAACGGCGCGCTCCCCGCGGGACGCCGGCTCACCTACTGCCCGCACTGCGGCCAGAACCTGACGGTGCAGCATTGCCCGGCGTGCAACACGGAGCTCGAGGTCGGCTGGAAGTTCTGCACGACCTGCGGGCGCAGCGTCGCCGAGGCGTGAGCGCTCGCACGTCAGGCGGGCGCGCGGCGGCGCTCGCGATCGCGATCCTCTTCGGCGCCGCGTGCCGTGGCGGCGACCGCGCGGACGCCACCGCCGACACGGCCGTCGCGCTCCCCGCGACCGACAGCACGACGCGCGCGCCGGATTCGTCCGCCACGGGCACGAGGACCGACAGCGCCGCACATCGCGACTCGTCCCTCGCAGCGACGCCGTCGGCACCGCTGCTCCTCGTCGCGGTGGACAGCGCGATCGGCGACTCGCTGTACCACAACTCGCGCGGCAGTTGCCTCACCTGCCACGGTCCGCGCGGCGCCGGCAACGCGAGCCTCGGCCCCAGTCTCCGCGACACCGTCTGGCTCGACACCGACGGCTCCGTCGCCGGGATCGCGGGGATCATCCGCGGCGGCGTCGCCGAGCCGAAGGGCGGAAGCGCGCGCATGCCCGCGTTCGGCAGCCAGCTCGATTCGCTCGCCGTGCACCGGATCGCGATCTACGTCTACTCGCTCTCGCATCCGGGCGCGATGCGGCGCGACTCGGCTGCGGCTCGCGCCGCGCTGCCGCCGAGCGCGGCCGACACCATTCATTAGATAGCGACGCGCGGATCGCGCGCCGATCACCGCCGCGAACATGGGAACGCAGCGCTCGGACATCGACATCGTCTTCCTCTCCGCCGTCCGGACGCCTTTCGGATCCTACGGCGGATCGCTGAAGGACATCTCGGCGATCGATCTCGGCGTGCTCGCGTCGAAGGCGGCGCTCGAGCGCGCGGGCGTGGGCGCGGAGGAGGTGCAGCACGTCGTCTTCGGGAACGTGCTGCAGACCTCGGCCGACGCGCCGTACTTCGCGCGGCACGTCGCGCTCAAGTCGGGGTGCCGGCAGGAGACGCCGGCGCTCACGGTGAACCGCCTCTGCGCGTCGGGCTTCCAGGCGATCGTCAGCGGGGCGCAGGAGATCCTCCTCGGCGAGGCCGACGTCTGCCTCGTCGGGGGCGCGGAGTCGATGTCGCAGGCGCCGCACGTCGCGCGCGGGCTGCGCTGGGGCACGCCGTTAGGCGCGGCGCCGGCGCTCGAGGACTCGCTCTGGGCGACGCTCACCGATCCCGTCCCGAACATGAAGATGGGCGAGACCGCGGAGAAGCTCGCGACGCAGTACGGGCTCGATCGCGGCTGCGTGGACGCCTTCGCGCTCCGCTCGCAGCAGACGGCGCGCGACGCGTGGGCGGCGGGCGTCTACGACGACGAGGTCGTCGGTGTCCCGGTGCGCAATGCGAAGACGCGGGCGACGGAGGAATTCCGCCGCGACGAGCACATGCGCCCCGAGACGACCGCCGAAGCGCTCGCCAAGCTGCGTCCGGTCTTCAGGGCGGACGGGGTCGTCACCGCGGGAAACGCCTCGGGGATCGCCGACGGAGCGGCGGCGCTCGTCATCGCGAGCGGAGCGTGGGCGCGGAAGCGCGGGCTGCGTCCCCTCGCCCGCCTCGTCTCGTGGGGCGTCGCCGGTGTCGATCCGAGCATCATGGGAATCGGGCCGGTGCCCGCGTCGCGCATCGCGCTCGAGCGCGCCGGGCTCTCCCTCGACGAGATGGAGCTCGTGGAGGTGAACGAGGCCTTCGCCCCGCAGGCGTGCGCGGTGGAGCGCGAGCTGAAGCTCGACCGCGAGCGCCTCAACGTGCACGGCGGCGCGATCGCGCTCGGCCACCCGCTCGGCGCCTCCGGAGCGCGCATCACGGGGCATCTGGTGCATGCGTTGCGGAGAGAGGGAAAGCGGTACGGCCTTGGCAGCGCCTGCGTCGGCGGGGGGCAGGGGATGGCGGTCGTCGTCGAGGCCGGGGAGTACGGGAGTACGGGAGTACCGGGTACGGGGGCCAGCGAACAACGGGGACGATGATGACGAGAGCGATCTTGCAGCGGGCGCGCGTTTTCGGAGCAGGGGTAATCGCGGTGGGCTTCATCACGGGATGCGGCGGAAGCGCGCAGCAACAGACCGCCGAGCAGCCCGCACCGGCGAATCCGTCGGGCGTCAGCACGACGACGAACGCGCCCTG
Source organism: Gemmatimonadaceae bacterium (assembly GCA_036392515.1). Lineage (GTDB taxonomy): Bacteria > Gemmatimonadota > Gemmatimonadetes > Gemmatimonadales > Gemmatimonadaceae > JABFXC01. Next base: position 18,183 of record DASVXU010000040.1, read on the forward strand.
GCCGGTGAAGACGCGCGAGCATCTCGACCTCTGGCTGCACGGCTTCGCGATGGTGCAGGCGGACACGACGCGCGTCCCCTTCTTCCGGCGCGGCTACCGCGACCAGATGGTCGTCGAGAAGAACCGCCGCAACGTGACCACGCTGCTCGACCAGAACCGCGCCCAGCTCGCCGGCCGCTTCGCGCTCAATCGCAATCTCATCGGCGCGCAGTTCGCGGCGCTCTACTTCGGCTCGTGGGACGAGATGCAGCGCGCGATCGCGATCTTCCTCCAGGCGCAGGGCGACCCGGGACGCGCGCGCGACCAGCAGCAGCAGCAGATCATCGCCTTCTTCGCGCAGTCGTTCAACTCGCCGGCGGATCGCGACTGGCTCGACCTCTTCTCGCGCTCCCTCGCCGACGAGTACACGAAGTTCTACCGTGGCTACTGGATCGAGCAGCAGCGCGCCCGCGGGCCCGTGCTCACCGCGGTCGATTCGCTCTGGCAGCAGGTCTATCGCCCGAAGTTCCAGACCTACCTCGCGCGCACGCAGCAGGAGACGGGCGATCTGCTCCTCTCCCTTCCGCTCGACGGCGAGGGACGCACGGTGAGCGCGGGGAAGCGCGCGAACTCGGTCGCCGTCGAGTTCCCCGATGCGCCGGCGCGGGCGGTCGAGGCGATCTACGTCTTCGCGCACGAGGCGGTGGGCGCGGTCGCGAACCAGGCGGTGGTCGACAACGTCACTCCCGCCGAGCGGCGCGAGGGACTCGCCGACCGGATGCAGAGCGCCGCGGCGGTGCGCGGCGGCGCGCTGCTCATCCAGCGCGTCGCGCCCGAGCTGCTCGACGGCTACTCGCGCTTCTATCTCGGCGCCGCGGGCGTGACGCCGAGTGGCAACGTCGCCGCGCAGCTCGCGAGCACCTTCCCGATCACCGACGCGATCCGCGACGCGATCGCGCGACAGCTCGACACCGTGCTCGGTGGAATCTGAGCGCGCGATGAGCACGTAGGACCGGCCATGCCCGACTCTCCCCCTCCCTCCTCCTCCGACGCGCCGCGTCCGCCGGTGCCGGCGCGGACCGCGCTCGACCGCGCGGCGCTCGAGCGCATCCTCCGTCGCGCCGGCGAGCTGCAGGCCGCCGCCGCGGATCCGCTCGAGGAGATGACGGAGGACCAGCTCATCGCGCTGGGGCAGGAGGTCGGGATCCCGCCGCAGCATCTCAGGCAGGCGATCGCCGAGGAGCGCACCCGTCCCGCGCTTCCCGAAGAAGCAGGCCTGGTCGGACGCTGGGTCGGCCCGCGCGCCGTCACCGCGCGGCGCGTCGTGCGCGGAGCGCGCGAGCAGATCCTCGCGCGGCTCGACGACTGGATGCGTCGCGAGGAGTGCCTGCAGGTGAAGCGGCGCTACGTGGACCGCATCCTCTGGGAGCCGCGCCGCGATTTCCTCGGGAACGTGAAGCGCGGATTCAACATCGGCGGCCGGGCCTACAACCTGACGCGCGCGCACGATGTCGGCGCGACGGTCGTCGCGCTCGACAACGGCTCGGCACTCGTCCAGCTCGACGCGGACCTCGATCCGGCACGGAGGGGACGCGTGCGCGGAGGTGCCGCGCTCGCGGGGAGCGGCGTGGTCGCCGGGGGCGCGGTCGTCGGGCTCGGCGTCGGGTTCTCGGTGGTCGCCGCGCCGGTGCTCGCGCTCGTCGCGCTGCCGCTCGTCGTCGCCGGAGCGGCGGGCGGGATGGGCGTCCTCCGCGGCTATCGCCACACCGCGGAGCGCGTGCAGCTCGCGCTCGAGCAGGCACTCGACGCCATCGAGCACGACGACCGTCCGCTCCGTCCCGGCGTCGGCGACGTCATCGGGCTGATCACCGACGCGGCGAAGCGGCGCGTGTGACGATCGGCGCAAGAACCGGGAGGCAGGCGATGGCAATTCGTTCGGTCGGCGTGATCGGTGGCGGGTTGATGGGCAGCGGGATCGCCCAGGTCGCGGCGCAGGCCGGGTTCCCCGTCGTCGTGCGCGAGCTCTCGCCGGCGCTCGCCGAGCGTGCTCGCGCGAGCATCGAGCGGACCCTCGCGAAGGGGATCGAGCGGGGCAAGGTCACGCCCGCGCAGCGCGACGCGACCGTCGCGAACCTCGGCTTCACGACGGACGTCGCCGAGATGGCGGGGTGCGACATCGTGATCGAGGCGGTCGTCGAGGATCTCGCGATCAAGAACTCGCTCTGGCAGGAGCTCGGCGCCGTCTGCCCGCGCGAGACGATCTTCGCGTCGAACACTTCGAGCCTCACGATCGCCGAGATGGCGATCGCGTCGGGGCGCCCCGATCGCATGGTCGGGCTGCACTTCTTCAACCCCGTCCCGCTGATGAAGCTCGTCGAGGTCGTGCGCACCGTGACGACCAGCGACGAGACCTTCCGTGCCGCCTTCGACTTCGCGCGCGCCGTCGGGAAGGAGCCGATCGCAGCGAAGGACAACTCGGGGTTCGTCGTGAACCTGCTCCTCGTCCCCTACATGCTCGACGCGATCCGCGCGCTCGAGCACGGCGTCGCCACCGTCGAGGACATCGACAAGGGGATGACCCTCGGCGCCGGGCATCCGATGGGCCCCTTCGTCCTCGCGGACTTCGTCGGGCTCGACACGCTCTACCGGATCGCCGAGATCATGTTCGACGAATACCGCGAGACGCGGTATGCGCCGCCGCCCCTGCTCAAGCGGATGGTGCTCGCCGGGATGACCGGGAAGAAGGGCGGGCGCGGCTTCTACGACTACTCCGCGGAGCCGCCGCGGCCGGCACCGCTCGGGATCTGATCGCTACTCGAGCGCGAGCGCGTCGAGGGAGATCTTCAGGTCCTGCGTCAGCGCGGCGTCCCCGCTGATGATCGCGCTCCAGGGAAGCTCGTGTCCCTTCCGCTTTCCCTTCTCGACGACCTTGATCCCCTCGGGGGAAATGGTGACGGTGTAGAGCTTGCCGCCGTGGTCGAGCTCCCGCCTGATCGCCTTGTCGAGCTTCGTCGCCATTCGCGCCTCGCCATGCGGCCGCCGGAGGGCAGCCGTTATCTTCAGGACATCGTGTCGATCCCGCCGTACCCCACCCCGGAGGACGTCGCTCCGGCTTCGAGCGAGAGCGAGGCAACGAGCGTTCCGCCCGTTCCCGCGCCCGCGGAGTCCCTCGCGTTCTGCCGCGCGATCCTCCCGCGTGTCTCACGCACCTTCGCGCTCTCCATCCGGCTCCTTCCGGGGTCGCTCAACCATGCGGTGCTCTCGGCGTACCTCCTCTGCCGGATCGCCGACACCATCGAGGACGACCACTCGGCGACGGTGCAGCGAAAGGGCGAGCTGCTCGAGCTGCTCCTTCGCTCGCTCGACGATCCCGCGACCGCGCCGGCGCTCGAGAGCGCGGCGGGGGAGCTCGTCGCCGGCGAGGCGGCGCACGTCGAGCTGGTGCGCGGCACCTCGCGCGTGCTCGACGTCTATCGCTCGCTCCCCGAGCGCTCGCGGCTCCGCGTACGCCACTGGGTGCGCGAGATGGTGCACGGGATGGAGAAGTTCGTGCGGCTCTACCCCGCGGGGATCCGCATCCGCACCCTCGACGAGTACAAGGAGTACTGCTACTACGTCGCGGGGACCGTCGGCCACCTGCTCACCGATCTCTGGCACGAGCACTCGGCGAGCATCGGCGTGGCCGAGTACCGCGCGCTCTGGCGGCAGTGCCGCGCCTTCGGCGAGGCGCTGCAGACGGTGAACATCATCAAGGACATCGCCTGGGACGCGACCCACGAGAACGCGATCTACGTCCCCGAGCAGTCGCTGCGCGATCACGGGAGCAGCCACCAGCTGCTCCTCGACCCGGCGCACACCACGCAGAACCACGCGGCGGTCTCGGAGCTGATCGAGCTCGCCTGGCGCGACCTCGACGCAGCGCTCGACTACTTCACCGAGATCCCGCGCCGCGCGCTCAGCGTCCGCGCCTTCTGTCTCCTCCCGCTGCTCTTCGCCTACGCGACGCTCCGCGAGCTCACCCGCAGCGACGCGATGCTCCGCGCCGGCGGCTCGGTGAAGATCACGCGCCGGGAAGTCCGCGCGCTGATGGCCGCGGGGCTGCTCCTGGTGCCGAGCAACGCCGCGGTGCGCTGGCTGGTGGGTCTGGTGCGGCGGCGGCCATTCCTGGCCCCCGCGGCTCATGCCTAACGTTCCCGGCTTCCGCGGCACCATCCGCGACGACGCGGCGGCGCGGGGGGCCTACGCCGAGGCGGCGGGGATCCAGCGGCGGATGCCGCGCGCGGTCGCCGTCCCGGCAGACGCCGACGACGTCGTCGCGCTCGTGCGATGGGCGGCCGCGACGGGCACGCCCCTCGTCCCGCGCGGGTCGGGAAGCAGCATGGCGGGCGGCGCGATCGGCGACGGTGTCGTCGTCGACCTCAGCCGGCAGCGCGCGATCGGCGGGGTCGACGTCGCGGCTCGACGCGCACGCGTCGGGCCCGGGGTCGTGCTCGGCGCGCTGAACGCCGCGCTCGCGCCGCACGGGCTCCGGTTCCCCGTCGATCCCTCGAGCTGGTCCTTCTGCACCCTCGGTGGGATGGCGTCGACGAACGCCGCCGGGGCGCGGACGGTGCGCGTGGGCGCGACGCGCCCCTGGGTGGCCGCGCTCGACTGCGTCTTCGCCGACGGCTCGCGCGCCACCGTTAGGCGGGGCGCGCCCCCGGCGGACGTCCCCGCCCTCGCGCGCTTCCGTGACGTCGCCGGAGCGCTCCGCGCCGCGGAGGCCGCGCGCCCCGCGGCGCACGCGGGCGTCCGCAAGGAGTCGTCGGGCTACGGACTCGCCGCGTGGGCGCGGAGCGGCGACCTGGTTGATCTCCTCGTCGGGAGCGAGGGGACGCTCGCGATCTTCGTGGGACTCGAGCTCGCGCTGCAGCCCATCCCCGCCGCGACGGCGAGCCTCCTCGCGGCGTTCGCGTCGCTCGAGGACGCGGTCGCCGCCGCGAGCGAGGCACGCGAGGCGGGAGCGAGCGCCTGCGAGCTGCTCGACCGCACCTTCCTCGACGTCGCCGCGGCGGGACCGCTTCCCGTCGAGATTCCGGCCGGCACCGAGGCGGTCGTCATCGCGGAGGTCGAGGGAGAGAGCGCCGCCGCGGCGACCGCGCTCGCCGCGGAGATCGGTCGCGCCTGCGATCGCGCCGGCGCGACCGCGGTCCGTCACGCCGACGACGCCGAGTCGCAGCATCGCCTCTGGGCGCTCCGTCATGCCGCGAGCCCGATCCTCGCGAAGCTCGACCCCTCGCTCAGGTCGATGCAGTTCATCGAGGACGGAGCGGTTCCTCCGGCGCGGCTCCCCGACTACGTCCGCGGCGTCCGCGCCGCGCTCGCGCGCCAGGGGATCCGCGGCGTGATCTTCGGTCACGCCGGCGACGCGCACGTCCACGTGAACCCGCTCGTCGACGTCCGCCTCCCCGACTGGCGCGCGCGCGTCGAAGCGCTCTTCGCCGAGGTGACCGCGCTCGTCGCCTCGCTCGGCGGCACCGTCGCCGGCGAGCACGGCGACGGCCGCCTCCGCGCACCGGTGCTGCGCGAGGTGTGGGGCGACGAGATCGTGGATCGCTTCGCGCGCGTGAAGCACGCCTTCGATCCCGAGGGAATCCTCAATCCCGGCGCGAAGCTCCCCGTCCCCGGCGAGGACAGCCTCGGCGCGATCAAGTACGATCCAACTCTCCCGCCCCTCGATCCCGCCGCACGCTCGGCCCTCGCCGCCGTCGAGCGCGACCGCTCGTATTCGTCCTTCCGTCTCGACCTGCTGAACGGGTAGTTTCCTCGCGCGCGCGAGGAGCGACAGTCCCGCGCTCCGCCCCCCGCCCCGCCCTTTCGAACGGTACCCCTCTCCCGCCCCATGTTCTTCACCGACCCCAGAGTCACTCTTCTCGCGCGGCCGACGTTCACCGAGCCCGCCCACCTCGCGGTGAACTGGCTCGGCGATTCCACCGACGGCGAGCGCCTCGCCGAATTCGCCGGGCGGCTCTGCTACATGAGCCAGCGCAATCCCGCGAACCGGACGACGCGCGACTACCTCGAGAACATCAAGAAGCAGGGGCACGGGAGCGTCCTCGAGCACGCGAACTACTCGATCCTCCTCGAGGGGGTGAGCCGCTCGCTGACCCACGAGCTGGTGCGGCACCGGGCGGGGTTCGCCTACTCGCAGCTCTCGCAGCGCTACGTCGACGAGAGCGACGCGCACTTCGTCGTCCCGCCGGCGATCATCGGCGACGAGGCGCTCGAGGACGCGTGGCGCGGGCAGATGGAGGCCGCGCTCGCGAGCTACGTCGCCCTCGTCGAGCAGCTCATGGAGCGCTACGCCTGGGTGGCGGACAAGGTCCACCGGCGGAAGATGGCGCGCGAGGCGGCGCGCGGCGTCCTCCCCAACTCCACCGAGACGAAGATCGTCGTCACGGGGAACGCGCGCGCCTGGCGGACGATGCTCGAGCTGCGCTCGAGCGAGGCCGCGGAGCTGGAGATCCGCCGCGCCGCGATCGCGGTGCTGCGGCTCCTCCAGCGGGAGGCACCCGCCTTCTTCGCCGACTTCGAGATCTACCGGGCGGAGGACCGCCGCGAGGCGGCGCGGATCGGCTACCACAAGGTCTGATAGTTTCCGTTCATCCGGGCGGCCGCGGTGTGGCGACGCGGCCGCTCGCTCGTCTTCGCGGCGACGCACACGTCGTCGCGAAATTTTTTTTCGCGAGCGCGGAAAAAATCATTGCGAGAAAAAATCGTCGCCAGTAATTTGCGTCCCACTTGATCGGTGGCATTCGAGTTGCGCTCCTCGTGACCACCTCACCGGCATCGGATGACGCGAATCGGTTTCGCCTACAATCAGAAGCCAGAGCAGGAGGCACCGCGAGACGGCGGTGAGCTCGAGGCACCCCGCCCCGACGAAGAGCCTCCCAGTAGCGCAGACGCTCTCGCCCAGAACGTGACCGCTCTCGCCGCCGCCTCCGCGAGCGACGAGTACGCGGAGTGGGATTCCCCGGAGACGATCGACGCCGTCGCCGGCGCGCTCGCCGCCCTCGGTGAAGTCGTCCGCCTCGAGGCGACCGCCGACTTCCCGCAGCAGCTCCGCGAGACGCGCCCCGACATCGTCTTCAACATCGCCGAGGGTCTCCATGGCGTGAGCCGCGAGGCACACGTCCCCGCGATCTGCGAGTTCTTCGGCGTCCCATACTCGGGGAGCAACCCGCTCACCCTCTCGATCTGCCTCGACAAGGCGCGGACGAAGGAGGTCCTCGCCTACCACGGCGTCCCGACCGCGGCCTTCGCCCTCATCGAGAGCGCGGAGGAGATCACCGCGCTCCGCTCGCGCATCCGCACCGCGCACCGGGTCACCCCCGCGCACGTCGTGCCGAGCGAGCGCCCGCTCCATCTCCCGCTCTTCGTCAAGCCGGTGCACGAGGGCTCGTCGAAGGGGATCACCGAGAAGAACCTCTGCCGCTCCCTCCCCGAGCTGGAGGAGCAGATCGAGTTTCTCCTCGAGACCTACGACCAGCCGGTCCTCGTCGAGGAGTTTCTCCCCGGCGACGAGTTCACCTGCGCGATCCTCGGCAACGGCGCGGACGCAACGGTGCTCCCCATCGTCGGCATGAACTTCGGCGCGCTCCCCGAGGGCGCGCTCCCGATCTACGGCTTCGAGGCGAAGTGGCTCTGGGACCGCCCGGAGAACCCGCTGGAGATCTTCGCCTGCCCCGCGCCGATCACCGACCAGCTGCGTCGGGCGATCGAGTCCGTGGTGCTTCGCGCCTATCGCGTGCTCGGCTGCCGCGACTGGTCGCGCATCGACGTTCGCCTCGACGGGGGCGGCGTGCCCAACGTCGTCGAGGTCAATCCTCTCCCGGGGATTCTTCCCAACCCCGAGGACAATTCGTGTTTCCCGAAGGCCGCGCGCGCGGCGGGGCTGAGCTACGACGAGCTCATTCAGTCCTGTCTGCGACACGCCGCCGAGCGGCAGGGGATCGCCCTGCCGGGTCACCTCGCCCGCCCATTCGCGCGGCGCGCGGTCGCCACAGCCTGACGCTCGCAGGAAGGTACCGATGAAGGTCGCCGTGCTGTTCGACGGACTTTCGGCGCTTGGGAAGACGCCGGACGTCCTCATCCTCGAAACGATCGAAGCGGTCGAAGCCGCGCTGTCCGAGGCGGGGAACGCGGTGTCGCGCGTCCCCGTCAATCCGGACGGACGCTGGGTCGAACGCGTCCGCCGCGGAAAGTTCGACCTCGTCTTCAATCTCTGCGAGGGGATCGACGGCGTGGGCGCGCTCGAGCCGGCGGTGATCTCCGCGCTCGAGCTGATGGGCGTCCCCTACACGGGCGCGTCGAGCTACACGACCGCCCTCTGCCTCCGCAAGCACGTCGTCAACACGCTGCTCGATCGCGCCGGACTGCCGGTGCCGAAGTTCGGCGTCGTCACGCCGGGCGGGCAGCTCCCCGCCGTCGGGTTCCCCGCGATCGCCAAGCCAGCGGCGGAGGACGCGTCCATCGGCGTCGAGCAGCGCTCGGTCGTGCGCAACGTGCGCGCCCTCGCCGATCGCGTCGAGCAGATGCACGCACGGTGGGAGGAGATCCTCGTCCAGCGCTTCGTGGACGGACGCGAGGTCAACGTCGGCATCCTCGGCGAGACCGCGCTTCCCGTGGCGGAGATCGACTTCGGCGGGATGCCGAAGGGCATGTGGAAGATCGTCTCGTACCAGTCGAAGTGGCTCACGGGCTCCGAGGAGGACCTCGGCTCGGTACCGCGCTGCCCCGCCGATCTCCCGCAGGAGCTGACCGCGGAGCTGAAGCGCATCGCGCTCACCGCGTGGCGCGCCGTCGGCGGGCATGGCTACGGCCGTGTCGACTTCCGCGTCGACGCGAGCGGGAAGCCGTGGCTCCTCGAGGTGAACGCGAATCCCGATCTCTCCCCAGACGCGGGACTGGCGCGGATGGCGCGCGTCGCGGGGCTCGACTATCCGGGACTCGTCCACGCGATCTGCGAGCACGCGCTCGGCCGCGCGCACAAGGTGGCGTCGACGGCGGAGCGGTGGACGCTGGCGCAGCAGCTCTCGGGGGTGCCCGCGGCGGGCGACCCCGCGGCGATCGATCTCTTCGCCGTGGGGCAGCGTTAGGTGGGCTTCGCCCCCCCGACCCTGCCCCGCATCGGCGAGCTCGCGCCCGCCCATCGTGACCGGGTCGCGGAGATCCTCTCCGCCACGCGCTTCTTCAACGAGGAAGAGATCGGCGTCGCGCTCGAGCTCTTCGACGAGACCTTCCCGCGCGACGGACGACCGCACGACCGCACGACCGTACCCGACGCTCCCCCCACCGGCTCCTCCTACGCCTTCCTCGGCGCCTTCACCCCGGAAGACCAGCTGGTGGGATATGCCTGCTACGGCCCGACGCCGGAGACCGACCGCACCTGGGATCTGTACTGGATCGCGGTCGATCCTCGCGCGCAGGGCACGGGCGGCGGAACCCGACTCCTCACCGAGGTCGAACGAAGGCTGCAGGGACAGAACGCCCGCATGCTGGTCGTCGAAACATCGTCCCGATCCGAGTACGCCCCCACGCGCGAGTTCTATCTGCGGCGTGGCTACGTCGAGGCCGTGCGCGTGCGCGACTTCTACGCCCCGGGCGACGATCGGATCATCTACACCAAGCGGTTCCAGGGTTCATCCAGCTCGCCCACAGGGCGGGGAGCGGTGCAGCAATGAGTGACTGGCAGAAGATCCTGCGCGAAGGAAGCATCGACACCCTCGAGAAGCTGGCCGACAAGTTCGGCCGCGACGTCATCGACGTCGAGGCGCTGAAGCCGGCGTTCGAGAACTTCCAGATGCGCATCACCCCGGCGGCGCTGAACCAGATCAGGGAAGTCGGGGACCCGATGTGGAATCAGTACGTCCCCACCGTGCAGGAGCTCGACGTCGTCGACGGCGTTATCGACTCCCTCGACGAGGACGCGGACTCTCCGGTCCCGAACATCACGCATCGCTATCCCGATCGCGTGCTCTTCCTCGTCAGCCCCGTCTGCGCGAGCTACTGCCGCTTCTGCACGCGGCGGCGCAAGGTCGGCGACCCGGAGAAGATCCCGCTCAACCAGTACGACTCGGCGTTCGAGTACATCCGGCAGCACCCCGAGGTGCGCGACGTCATCCTCTCGGGCGGCGACCCGATGATGCTGAGCGACCGCCGCATCGAGTACATCCTGCAGAACCTGCGCGCGATCCCGCACGTCGAGATCATCCGCCTTGGCAGCCGCATCACCTCGCATCTCCCCGAGCGTATCACGCCCGAGTTCTGCGACATGGTGCAGAAGTACCACCCGATCTACATGAACACGCACTTCAACCACCCGAGCGAGCTGACGGAGGCGTCGAAGGCGGCGCTCGACCGGCTCTCGCGCGCCGGCGTCGTGCTCGGCTGCCAGACGGTGCTGCTGAAGGGCGTGAACGACAGTCCCGAAGTGATGATGAAGCTGATGCACGAGCTGCTGAAGGCGCGCGTGCGTCCGTACTACATCTACATGGCCGACCAGGTCGCGGGGGGAGAGCACTTCCGGACGCAGGTCCAGAAGGGACTCGAGATCGTGAAGGCGCTCCGCGGATGGACCTCCGGCCTCGCCGTGCCGCACTTCGTCATCGACGCCCCCGGCGGCGGCGGCAAGGTGCCGCTTCTCCCCGAGTACGTCGAGGAGATCACCGACGACGAAGTGATCTTCCGCAACTACGAGGGAAAGCGCTTCACCTACAAGCAGCCGAAGACCGCCTCCCCCGCCTGCCCCACCGAACCCGCCGCCGAGCCGGACATCGTCCCGATCGAGATCGCGGCGAGCAAGGGACGCGGCACGAGAAAGCGGAAGTCGGCGAACGGGTGAGCTCGATGTTTGGCGCTCGTGGCTCGGCGCCTGTGGCTGTGGATAATCCACAGAGAACGGCAGGCGAGGATCACGGAGAACACGGAGCGTTCCGTTAGGCAGCAACGCTCCAGGTGCTCGAGCTCGAACTGATTGCGGGCACGCGGGGGAGATCATCCCACCCAGCGTGCCCGCTTCGTTCGTCCAGGCTCGTAGCCGCGGGGAGCGGCGCTCCAAGCGAAGCCCTCCGTGCGCTCCGTGGTCCTCGCGCCCTTCCTCTGTGAGTGATACCACGGCAGGGGTCCCCACGCCCTCAGAGTACGAAGCGCCGGATCCCATCTCGCATCAGCGGGACGTTGAAGTTCAACAGCAGACCGACCCGCAGCCCGGAGAGCGCGAGGTAGGTGATGACCTGAGATTCGTGCACCGGCAGCACTCGTTCGATCGATTTGACTTCGACGACCACGCGCTCCTCGACGATCAGGTCGGCGCGGTAGGCGATATCGAAGCGTACTCCCTTGTAGACCAGCGGGATTGCGACCTGCCGACGCACGCGAAGGCCGCGTTGGCGCAGCTCCCAGACGAGACACTCCTCGTACACCGCCTCGAAGCTTCCCTGCTTCACGTGCCGGTGCACCTCGATCGAGGAGCCAATGATGGCCCGGGTGAGCTCTTCCTCGTCGATCGCCACGACGCGAAGATGGCTCTCGCGGCGCGCCGGGCGGCATCCGTATCGCCCACCCCGACCCGAAACGACGCGGGGCGCTCAGGCCGTCGCCTCCTTCTCCTCCGCGTGCTGCGCGATCACGCGTTGCGCGACCTCGCCGGGCACCTCCTCGTACTGCTTGAAGCGCCGCGTGAACTTCGCGCGGCCGTGCGTGAGCGACTGCAGCTGCGTCGCGTAGAGGTGGATCTCCGACTCCGGCACCGTGGCGCGGACTCGCGTCCGCTTCGCTCCCGCCGGCTCGGTGCCGAGCACCTGCCCGCGGCGAGAGGAGAGATCGCCGAGCACGTCACCGAGGTAGTCGTCGGGGGTCTCGATCTCGAGCTCGTCGAGCGGCTCGAGGAGCACCGGCCTGCACTTCTTCGCGACCTCCTTGAAGGCGAGGATCCCGGCCATCTTGAACGACATCTCGTTCGAGTCCACCGAGTGGTACGACCCGTCGAACAGCTCGACGCGGAAATCGACCATCGGGTAGCCGGCGAGCACGCCGCGCGTCGCGGCCTCGTTGATCCCCTTCTCCACCGCGGGGATGAACTTGCTGGGGATCACACCGCCGGTGATCCGATCCTCGAAGACGACGCCGTCGCCGCGCTGCGCGGGCGCGATGCGCACCCAGCAGTCGCCGAACTGGCCGCGTCCCCCCGTCTGCTTCTTGTGACGGCCCTGTCCCTCGGCGCGGGCGCGGATCGTCTCGCGATACGCGATCTTCGGCGCGCCGAGCGTCGCCGCGACTCCCGCCTTGCGTCTCAGCTTCGCGAGCGCGACATCGAGGTGCCGCTCGCCGAGACCGCTCACCAGCGTCTCGTGCGTCTCGGGATTGTAGCTCAGCTCGAGCGTCGGATCCTCGTCGTGCAGCCGGTGCAGGCCGGCCTGCAGCTTCTCGTCGTCGGTGCGCGAGGCCGCGTGGATGGCGAAGGTGACGAGCGGCTCGGGGAGCCGCATCGAGGGGAGGCGCACCGGATGCTCGCGCGTCGAGAGCGTGTCGCCCGTGTGTGTGTTGCGCAGCTTCGCGACGCAGCCGACGTCGCCGGCGTGGAGCCGCTGCACTTCCATTCGCTCGCGCCCCTGCGCGACGGAGAGATGGCCGAGCTTCTCGGCGGCGCCTCGCGACGCGTTGAACACCTCGCTCCCGTTCTCGACCGTGCCGGAGAGGATGCGGAAGAAGGAGATGTCGCCGACGTGCGGCTCGGAGAGCGTCTTGAACACCTGGGCGACGAAGGGCGCGCCGTCCTCGGGGTGGATCTCCACCTCGCGCTCCCCTTCCGCCCCGTGGAAGCCGTGCAGCTCCTCCATCTCGTACGCCGACGGCATCAACTCGACGAGACGCGTCAACACCGTCTCGGTGCCGAAGTCGCGCTCGGCGGCGCAGCAGAAGAGGGGGAAGAGCTGGCCCTTCTTCATCCCTTCCTTCATCGCGGCGACCTCCTCGTCGCGCGTGATCTCGCCTCCGTCGAGGTAGCGCTCGAGCAGGGAGTCGTCGGTCGAGGCGATCGTCTCGAGCATCTCCTTGTGGTAGCGCTCGAAGCGCTCGCGCTCCTCGGCGGGGATGTCGATGTCGCTGCTCCCCTTCGCGCCGTAGAGGCAGGCGCGCTTGCTGAAGAGGTTGATGGCGCCGCGGAAGCCCGCTCCCTCGCCTAACGGTATCTCGACCGGGATGACGTTCGGGGTCAGCGTCTCGCGGATCGCCGCGTAGGCCTTGTCGAAGCTCGCGTGCTCCTTGTCCATCATCGTGACGACGAAGAGCACCGGGTCGCGCCGCTCGATCGCCTCGTGGAACATGCGCTCCGTGCCGACCTCGACGCCGGAGGTCGCGCTCACGGCGACGAGGGCGCCGTCGGCGGCGGCGAGGCCGGCGATCGCGTCACCCGCGAAGTCGGCGTAGCCGGGGGCATCGAGGAGATTGAGCTTCGTGTCCATCCATTCGGCGATCGCGCACCCGACGTTGATCGAGTACCCCCGCTCGATCTCCTCCGGGGTCGCGTCCGTGAGCGCCGTGCCCTCCTTCACCGACCCTCGTCGGCGACTGGACCCGGAAATGAACGCGAGCGAGTCGACCAGTGTGGTCTTCCCGCTCGCGCCATGTCCCACGACCGCGACATTGCGGATCGCCCGCGCATCATACTCCCGCATGGGTCCAACCTCCTTCGGCTCGATCAGGTCAGGTGAAGCATCCTAGACGAGGCGTCCAATCCGAGGTGCCGCGCGGAGCCAGGCGCGCAGCGTCTCGTCGCTCACATCGGCCAGATCGTGCTCGCGTCCGATCGAGATCGCGCGCACCGTCTGCCGGGAGTCGCTGATGCACGAAAAAACGACCGCCTCGTCGTCGCTACGCTTCTGATGCATGCGCGCAGCACCCCAGAGACGGCCGTCCTCGGCGGCGAAGATTCTCTCGCTTCCACCAGGGTCGCGAGTCGTGCGTGCTGCAGGTTGGGACATTTCCGATCCTCCCTGCCCTTACCCTGTCGCTCCAGGCGCGGGGAGTCAAGCAGGCGGAACCCTACCCCGGGGTCGGGGACCAGGGGCCAGGCGTCAGGAACGGCGTCCGGAAAAGCGGAAGCGGCGAATCGGGATCCCGATTCGCCGCTTCCGCTACGCCTTTCCTCTACACCTGACAGCTGACTCCTGCTACTCGGACGATTGAACGATTCGATTCAGTCTCCCTCGTACTCGAAGGTCAGTCCATCGGCTTCGCGAACGGTGTCGAGCATGTTTTCGATGCGAGCACGCGCTCCGGCGGTCATCTCGAGCACAGGGCCGAGCGAGACCGTGATCGCGCGGCGCGCGCCCTCGGGCCAGTCGGGCATGCTGAGCCCCGCGGCGAGGCGGCGAATGAGCTGTCCGCACTCCGACAGGAGCCGGCCCGCGGTCGCGTGCAGAATCTCGAGCGGGATGTCGAGGTCCTGCGTCATCAGCTGACCGGTGGCACCATCGCGCCACGCTGCATCGCCGATCGCGCCACGCTCCGCCCAGACTCCGAGATGACGGATCGCATCCGCGCGATCGTCTCCCGATCGATGGCTCTCGACCGCAGCGGCCAGCGCCAGCGCAAGAGACTCCGGGCTCGGGGCGCTGTACAGCGTCACGACATCGCGCGATGGACGATCGGCATCCAGCGGCGAAGGCACGGAATTCACATGCGCGAGCACGGGCGAGTGATCGGACCCATCCTCCAACATCACGAGGACGTCCATCCCTCCCTCCTTGAGCGGTGCCCGCTCCTCCCCTGCGACTTGCATCTCCCCTCCGGTTCACGCGTTCTGCAACGCGTCGCTGCCCCCCGTGGACAGCGCTCGGGGCTCTTTCAGGGTACGTGTCTCGAACCCGCGCCTGGAATCGATGTTCCCGATTCGCCCGACGAAACTTCGATAGGCGTTCCCGCGCGACGAGCAGTGTTTTTCCCCTCGTCGCGACACCCTATCGAGCAAGGCCCATGCCCGATGCGAACCCCACCGATGCGACCACGGCGAGCACGATGCCCTGTCCGAGTGACAGCGCACCGACCGGTGCGACACCGATCAGATCCGGCGCGCGGATCACCAGCATGGCGAGCGCCGCGCCTCCAGTGACCAGCGCTACAAGAAACGCGATGAGCCGTGGTCGTGTCGTACGCACCAGCGTCGAGATCGCGCCGAGCAGCACGCCGCCGAACACGCAGCCCAGCAGCAGCACCGCGATCCCGGTGAGACTCACCGGCGCGTCGAACGCCCACACGCCGCGCGCGCGATTGCCTAGCAGCAGCGCGGCGAAGGCATTGAAGGGACGCGCCGTCATCCCACCGCGTACTCCGAATCCGAGCAGCGCGCCATACACCGCGGCCGCCGCGACCGCGCCTCCGCGCGCGCCGCGACGCAGCGTTACACCGACCTGTGACGGGAGAGGCATGATGATGAGAATTCTCTCATGTTGTTCGTCGCGCGACTACGACGCTTGCCGTCAGGGTATCACCGGCTAGCTTGTTCGCAATGGCCGCGCAAGACGCACCCACGACGATACTCATCGTCGAAGACAATCGCGACGTCCTCTCGCTCATCGAGCGCATGCTCACGTCGAGCGGCTTCGAGGTGCGCAAGGCATACGACGGCGAGGCCGCGATCGCCACGGCCCTCGATGTCGAGCCCGCGCTCGTCATCCTCGACATCGGGCTTCCGAAGCGCTCCGGGCTGGAGGTCGCCGCCGAGCTGCGGCGCCGCGGCTTTCGCGCTCCCGTGCTCATGCTCACCGCGCGCGACACGGTCTCCGACAAGGTAACGGGCCTCGACGCTGGCGCCGACGACTACCTCGCGAAGCCGTTCGACACCGACGAGCTGCTCGCGCGCGTGAAGGCGCTGCTCCGCCGCGCCACCCTTCGCGCCGACGACGCCGTCATCCGCGTCGGTGATCTCTCGCTCGACCCGCTGAGCCGCCAGGTGAAGCGCGGCAAGCGCGACATCGCCCTCACGCAGCGCGAGTACGCGCTCCTCGAGTATCTGATGAAGAACGCCGAGCGCGAGCTCACCCGCGACCAGATCACCGAGCACGTCTGGCGCCAGGACGCGGAACCTTCCACCAACGTGGTGGACGTCTACATCAACTACCTGCGCAAGAAGATCGACACCGAGGGACTTCCGCCCCTCCTGCACACCGTCCGCGGCGTCGGCTACGTCCTGCGTCCGTAGGCGCGGATCCGTACACGGCGAGCCCCACGAATACGAAGCGGGCGTGCCATCCGGCACGCCCGCTTCGTTCCCTTTCAGCCCTGCGCGTCGCGCTCAGCGCGACCCAGCCATCCGGGGGATGTCCCCACTGCGATGAATTGGCATCAGGTTACCAGGCTCCGACGATGTCGACGAGCGTGCCGAGGTCCGCGTTGCTGTCAACCACGAGGTAGCCACTGAAGTGCTTCACGCGTCGGAAGACGATGTCGTTGTTGAGGTCGACGTAGGACTTCAGCGTGCTGTCCGTCACCGACTCGTCGACCGACTCGTCCGGCGAGCCGCTGGGCAGCCACTTCATGCCGAAGTTCCGGTAGTTCGACTCGTTCACGTCGGTGCCCGCCTTCATCATCATCCAGACCGTATGGTTCGGGTCGTCCGTCGGGACGAAGCGAACAGCGGGGGTGAAGTCGACCCAGGCGCGACCCGCGGCGTCCTTGCGGACCTCCGCATGGAAGTCGATCGGCTGGTCGAGCGGCGTGCAGGGCGCGTCCCAGAGATCCGGGCCGTAACCGGACGTCGCCGGATCGCAGATCGAATGATCCGGGAAGTAGACCGCGTGCGCGCCGAGGACGAACAGACCACCCGTGGGCGTGACGGTGAAGTCAGCCGAGAGTGAATCCGGCGCGACCTGGTTCATGATCACATCGAGCGAGGGCGCGCCAGCGGGCATCGGCGCCCGGACCGGCTTCGGCGCGGAGACCTGATCCGCCGCCGAGCACGCCGCAAGCAGCGCGACCGCGGTGATCGAGGCCAGCCTCATGAGTGAACGATTCGAGCGAAACATAGGGTAATCCTGAAAGGGATGGACTGCACTGACGCCCCCTCCTAAGGCACGGCTCGTACCAGAGATCTCGAGCCCGCCTGTACTCAACTCAAGTTCTTGTATTGCAACAACTTACTCGCGGCCACCGCCCGGCCTTCCGGACCTTCTTCATGTAGACGTTCGGTCACACTGTCCGGTCACCAGGTCGTTATGTCCGAGCCAGCAACTCTTCCAGCTGACGGTTGATCTCCGTATAACCCATGCCCTTCACCCGCCCGGAGTAGTTCTCCGCGAGCTGCCGCACTCGCTCGGGCGCCACGTCGTACAGCGGCTTCGAGCAGGCCGCGGTCAGCCACGCCGCGATGTAGAGGTCCGCAGCTTCCGCCATCGCCAGCGCCCGCTCGAAGCGCGTCAGCGCTTCCTCGGTGCGTCCGTCGCCGGCCATCACGTGCACACCTAGCGTCTCGACCAGCTCGCGCCCCTGGAACCAATCGCGGCGTGACCGCATGCGCTCGTCGGCGGCCTCGAACTTCTCGCGCGCCGGCGCGGTCTTCCCCTGCGCGAGCAGCGACAGCCCGAGCCCCGCGATCGCACCGATCTCGACCTCCGACTGCCCGATGCGCTGGGCGAGCGAGGTCGTGACGTCGTACAGCTCCGCCGCCGAGTTGTACTCGGCGCGGTCCCGGTCGAGGTGCGCCAGGTTGTAGAGCGCGTAGAGCTGCCGCTCGCTGTTCTTGGCCGCGGCGAAGAGCGCCAGCGACTCGCCGAAGAGCTCACGCGCCCGGTCGAAGTCGCCGCCTTTGAGGTAGACGACGCCGAGATTCAGCGCGGCCAGCCCCCAGAGATCGGGAGTGCCGGCGGTGCGCCCGACGGCGATCGCGGTCGTGAGGTGGCGCTTCGCCTCCTCCCAGTTCCCGAGCGCGACGTAGACGGTGCCGAGGTTGGTGTGGCAGCGTGCCTGCCCGCGGCGGTCGCCTAACGACTCCCACAGCGCGAGCGCGCGCTTCTGGATCTCCAGCGCCTGCGTCGGCTGGTCGGGCTGGATCGCGCCGCCGAGGCGCATCAGCGACTCGCCGAGGAGAGTCGGGTCGCCGACCTTCTCGGCCAGGCGCACACCGTCCCACGCCGCCTTCTCGCTCGCCTGCGTGTCGCCGAGGCGCCAGTGCGAGAGGGAGATCATGCGCAGGAGGGGAACGCGCTCGGCGTCGGCGCCGAGCTGCTGCGCCTCCGCGTCGAGCGCGACGGCGGCGTCGAGCGTCTGGCGTGCCGGCTGCCCGAGCAGTCCGCGGAGGCGCTCGCGCATCACGCGCAGGGAGAGCGATCGCTTGCGGTCGCCCTGCCCCTCGAACCAGTCGATCGCGAGGTCGCAGAGCTCCTGCGCCTCGACGTACTGTCCCATCGCCTCCGCGATCTGCGCGAGGCGCACGCGCACGTCGGCGAGATGCGCCGGGCTCGCGGCGTTCCGCTCGGCGACATGGAGGAACTCCGTTCCTTCCGTGTGCGCGTACACCGCTTTCGCCTGGTCCGCCGCGAGCATCGCGTAGTGGTAGGCCTTCTCGGCGTTCCCACCCCTGTCGTAGTGCGTCGCGATCTCGGCGGCGGCATCGGGCGTTCTCCGCTCGAGCGCCTGGGCGACGCGCTCGTGCATGCGGCGCAGGCGGCGCGGGTTCACCGACTCGCGCAGCACCTCGGCCATCTTGCCGTGCGTGAAGGCGTAGCGGTCGCTCTCGCGATCGGCCGTCGCCTGCAGCACCGAGGCGCGGATGCCCTCGTCCACCGCGTCGAGCAGCTCCTCCTCGCTCCCCGCGCCGGCCTCGATCGCGAGGTCGAGGTCGAACTCGCGACCGATGACGGCGGCGGTCGTGAGGATCGCCTGTGCCTCCGCCGAGAGGCGCGACAGACGGCGCGAGATCAGGTCGCTGACGCCGACGGGAAGCCGCAGCTCGGAGACGGCGCGCCATTCCCATCGCTCGCCGGTGTACCAGACCGCGCCTTCGTCCACGAGGGTGCGCAGCACCTGGACGACGAAGAGCGGGTTGCCTTCGGTGTGGCGGTAGAGGAACGAGAGCAGCTCGCGCCCGACGTCCTGGCGGTGGAAGGCCGCCTCGACCCACTGCTTGAGCTCATCGCGCGTGAGGCGCGACAGCGTCATCTCGGTGAACAGCTCGTTCCGCGAGAGGCGGCGCCGTCGCTCGAGCGTCTCGCCGTAGGTCTCCTCGGCGCGGATCGTCAGGCAGATGAGCAGCCGCTCGCTCTCGAGCTGCGGAACGAGGTACTCGAGGGTGTCCCACGACGCCGAATCCGCCCACTGCATGTCGTCGAGGACGATGACGAGCGTGCGCTCGCGCGCGGCGAGGCGGACGTACTCGGCGATCTCCTCGAGGAGCATGTACTTCGAGCCGACGTTCGAGTCCTCGAAGGGCGCGTCGGTGCCTAACGCGGGGACGAGGCGCGGCAGCTCGCGCCAGGGGTGCTTCGGCACGATGTCGAGGCGCCGGATCGCGCTGATCACCTCCGCCCACGGCGCGTACGGCGCCTGCACGTCGGCCTCGTGGGCGCGGCCGGTGACGAGCGAGCCCGCGCGGAGGCGCACTTCCGGCTCGAGCTGCTTGATGAGCGTCGTCTTGCCGACTCCCGCTTCGCCGCTGACCGCGACGACCTTCGGGTGGCCCTCGCCGGCCTCCTCGAGGAGCTTCACCATCGCCCGCAGCTCGTCGACGCGGCCGACGAAACGCTCGATGCTGAGCGGCAGGTGCGTCGGCGCCTCGTCGGTGATCGAGGCGATGGCGACACCGTCGCGCCCCTGACGCTTCACCTGATAGAGCGCGCGGTCCGCGGCCGCGAAGAGCGTGTCGTAGTCCGCCGCGTGCTCGGGGAACGACGCGACGCCCATCGACGACGTGACGAGGACGGAGCCCGAGCGGTCGCGGAGGAAGAAGGTGTGGCCGCGGATTCCGGCGCAGATGCGCTCGGCCACCTCGCGCGCCGCCTCGGCGGGGGTGTCGGGGAGAAGCGCGACGAACTCGTCGCCGGCGTAGCGCGCGGCGACGTCGGAGGCGCGGAGGTTCTTCCGGATCAGCTCCGCGACGCCGACGAGAACGTCGTCGCCCTGCAGGTGGCCATAGGTGTCGTTGACCAGCTTGAAGTGGTCGACGTCCATGACGATGAGCGACACGGCGCGGCCTTCGGCGCGCGCCGTCTCCATCGCGGCCGTAGCGGCCTCGATGAACGTGCTGCGCAACGGCAGCCGTGTCAGGTCATCGATGCGAATGGGACACCTCGGCAGGATGGCGCGCCCGCACTTCGGAGGGACGCGGCCAGACCTTGACCATATGGCACGCGGTTCAGCGGCGCAAGCGATTTGCGCTGCCGAACCGCGTGCATCTCGACCCCCGTAGCGCACGATACCCGCGACCCGGTGACAGGTTCGCGGAGAACGCGCGTTACATCGGGCGTACTCTACTGCTTACCGTTGGACGTTCCAGCGCCCGCTTGGTCACGCGCGAACGCAGGCATCGCGGCCCATGCCGCGGGATCGACGTCCTTGCCGTGGACGTACACGCCGTAATGCAGATGCGGACCGGTGGCGAGCCCGGTCGCTCCGACGCGCCCGATGCGCTTCCCCGCCGTGACACGGTCGCCGCGCTGGACCAGGGCAGTGTCGAGGTGGAAGTAGGCGGTGTGCACCCCCTGCCCGTGGTCGATGACGACGGTGTGCCCGGTCAGGATGTAATCGCCGACGTCCGCGACGAGTCCCGCGGCCGGGGCGACGACGCTGGTCCCCTTCGAGGCTGCGAGGTCGACGCCCGCATGGCGCCACGAGGGAACGTCGCGCGAGCCGGCGACGGTGGTGTCGGCGCCGAAGGTGCCGCGCGTCTTCAGCTCCGGCCCGAGGCGAATGGCGCGCGAGGAGTCGGCGGCGCGATAGTAGAAGCGCTCCGCACCGTAGCCGCCGCCGCGTGCACCCTTCACCGGCGCCCCCCAGCTTCCGCTCCAGTACCTCGTATCCGACTCGGCGCCGAGCACGGCGCGCAGCGCGCGCGCGTCCCGAGCGACATCGGCGCCGCGCTTCACGAGAGCGAAATGCGCGGAGTCGAGGAAGACGAGCTCACGCCCGAAATCATGATCGGCGACGACGATCTGCCGCGTGATGCGTCCGGCGGGCCGGTCGAAGGTGAGGGTGAAGGTGCCGGCGGGCTCGTCGGCGGGGAGCGGGATGATCGCCAGAACGCCGCGCGGCGCGCGATAGCACGGCAGCGGAGCGCCCTTCCACGTGCAACGCGGGATGTCCGGCGCGAGCCCCTCGGCGAGGGCGAAGAGGACGCCGCCGCGCACCGGCTGCTCGGTCGAGAGCGTGACGGTACCGCTGTCGCGCGCGACGGTGTTCGCGAGCGAGTCCGAGGGCGCGGCGGGGACTCCGCCCGGCGACGCGGTATCAGTGGAGGGCGCGCGCGCCGATGTGTCGGCGACGGTGGTGGTGTCGCGCTTCGTCTTGTCGTTGCTCACCACCTCGCAGGCGGCGAGTGAGCAGAGGAGCGCCGCGGCGGGAAGCAGCGCCGTCGCGCGGGAGATGCGGGGCATGATGGACATGGCGTTCTGGCGTTGGGACCAGCGAGCGGGGCAAGACGGGGGCCAGTGTTCGATATCCGACCCGTTAACGAATCGCGGGGAAGTGGCGTCTGCTCCGTCATGAGACCCGGCTCACGTCTCGCGGCGACCCTGTTCCTCGCGTTGGGAGGATGCGCGCGCGCGCCGTCCCCGGCGGCGACTCCCGTGCGCAGCGAGGCGGAAGCGCGCGAGCTGTCGGCGGAGGAGCAGGCGCGTCACGCGCTCGATCGCCTCGCCTTCGGTCCGCGTCCCGGTGACGTCGATCGTGTCCAGTCGATGGGCGTCGACCGCTGGATCGATCTGCAGCTCCACCCCGAGCGCATCGCCGATCCCGCCGGCAACGACGTGTCGAGCTCCTTCCCGCTCCTTCGCGCGGATCCGGCGTCGCTGCTGCGCGACGTCGCGGCGATGCGCACGGGAGCGGCGAACGATACCGCGGCGCGACGCGCGCTGCGCATGCAGTACAACGCGGTCGGGCGCGAGGTGCAGGCGGCCAGGCTCGCGCGCGCGACGTCGAGCGAGCGCCAGCTGCAGGAGGTGCTCGTCGACCTCTGGGCGAACCACTTCAGCGTCTTCGCGGGAAAGGGGCCGGTGCGACTGTACCTCGCGCGGTACGAGGAGGACGCGATCCGCCCGCACGTGCTCGGGAAGTTCCGCGATCTCCTCGGCGCCGTCGCGCACAGCCCGGCGATGCTCTTCTACCTCGACAACTGGCAGAGCGCCGCCGACTCGCTGCACCCGACGCTCGCGCGGAGGCCGGGCGGACGCGCGCGGGGCCCGCGCGCGCCGCGAGGGCTCAACGAGAACTACGCCCGCGAGCTGATGGAGCTCCATACGCTGGGCGTCGACGGCGGGTACACGCAGCGGGACGTGATCGAGGTGGCGCGCGCGCTCACCGGGTGGTCGATCGCCGCGCCCCGCGAAGGCGGAGGCTTCGTCTTCCGTCCCGCGCTCCACGACGCGGGGGAGAAGGTCGTGCTCGGCGTGCGGATCCCCGCCGGCGGAGACGAGCGCGATGGCGAGAAGGTGCTCGACATCCTGGCGCGGCATCCGTCCACCGCGCGCATGGTCGCGACGACGCTGGCGCGCCGCTTCGCGAGCGACGATCCGCCGCCGGCGCTCGTCGAGCGCGCGGCCACGACCTACAGGAGCACCGACGGCGACCTGCGCGCGGTGGTGCGGACGATCGTGACGAGCCCGGAGTTCTTCTCGCGCGCCTCGTACCGGTCGAAGGTGAAGTCGCCCCTCGAGCTCGTGGCGAGCGCGCTGCGGGCGGCGGGCGTTCCCGCCGACACGACCCCGCGCGCGGCGCGCGCGGTCGCGCAGCTCGGCCAGCCGATCTACGGTCACCAGACTCCCGAGGGGTGGCCGGAGCGCAGCGCGGAGTGGCTGAGCGCGGGCGCGGTCGCCGACCGCGTGAACTTCATCGCGACGCTGACGCGACGCGTGTCGATGGACGACGCGACGCGGGCGCTGCTCGAGTCCCCGGACTTCCAGCGGAGATAGCCGATGCAACGGCGAGTGTTTCTCAAGTCGGGCGCGCTCGCGCTCGTGACCATCGGGCTGAGCCCGCGCTTCCTGCGCCGCGCCGCCCTCCTCGCCGAAACCCGCGCCGCGTCGCGCGGGAAGACGCTGATCTGCCTCTTCCAGCGCGGCGCGGCGGACGCGCTGAACGTGCTCGTCCCCTTCGGCGACGCGCACTACTACGGGCTGCGGCCGACGATCGCCATCGGCGCTCCCTCGCGCGACGGCGCGGAGCGCGCGATCGATCTCGACGGATTCTTCGGGCTGCACCCTTCCCTCGCCGCGCTCGCGCCGCTCTACCAGCGCGGAATGCTCGCGCCGGTGACGGCGGTCGGCAGCCCGAGCAGCACGCGCTCGCACTTCGACGCGCAGGATTTCATGGAGACCGCGGCGCCCGACATGAAGTCGGTGCGCGACGGATGGCTCAACCGCCTGCTCGCCGCGAGCAACGCCGGCGCGAACGCGCGGCTGGCGAGCGCGGCGTCGGGACACGACGCCGGCGCGCTGCGCGGGATCGCGCTCGCGATGCAGCACCCGCGCGTCTTCGACGGTCCGGCGCCGACGGTCGCGCTCCGCTCGCTCGAGGAGCTCCGCGTGCGCGCGAACGGCGCCGACGCGGCGCGGCTCGAGCAGCTCTACCAGACGATGGACGCGGATCTCGTCCATGGCGACGGCAGCGACGCCGCCGAGGCGACGCGAGTGCTTCGCGCCGTCGATCCCGATCGCTATCAGCCCGCGAACGGCGCGCTCTACCCGAACAGCGACTTCGGACGGCGGCTGCGGCAGATCGCGCAGCTCGTGAAGGCGGACGTCGGGATGGAGATCGCCTTCGCCGACGTCGGCGGATGGGACACGCACGTCAATCAGGGCGCGGCGACGGGACAGCTCGCGAATCGGCTCGAGGACTTCGGCGCCGCGATCGCGGCGCTCGTCACCGACCTCGGTGACCGGATGGCCGACGTCGTGATCCTCACGATGTCGGAGTTCGGGCGGATGGCGAGCGAGAACGGGAACCACGGCACCGATCACGGGCACGCGGGCGCCATGTTCGTGATCGGGGGGAGCGTTCGCGGAGGAAAGGTGCACGGCCGCTGGCCGGGCCTCGCGCCGGAGCAGCTGCACGAGGGACGAGATCTCGCGCTGACGACGGACTTCCGCGCGGTGTTTGCCGAGGTCGCGACGCGCCACATGGGGGCGGCGCGATCGGAGACGCTCTTCCCCGGCTACACGATGAACGCGAGCGAGTGGCTGGGCCTCGTGTGACGGGCGCGCGGTCGGGCGCCGCTAGAAGCTGAAGATCTTCCGCAGCGCCTTGCCGATCTTCTGCGACATCCCGTTCATCGCTTCGGCGGCGGCGGCGAACGGCTCCTCGGGCTGGGTATGGGTGCGGCAGTATTCCGTCGGCTCGGTGCCCGGCTTGAACCATTCCTCCTGCGTCGTCGGGCACCACTCGCTCGCCAGCTCGCCGGTCGAGGCGTCGATGACGCGGCTGACCATCCCCGCGGGCGGCCGCCACCAGGCGTCGGTGCCCGTCTCGCGCCACCCGCTCGAGTAGAACTGCGCCCACGCCGGCGCGGCGAAGCGTCCGCCCGATGCGCCGCCGGGGAGGGGGCGCGGAGTGTCGTAGCCGAACCAGACGCCGGCGACGATGGTGGGCGAGTAGCCGACGAACCAGACGTCGGCGTTGTTGTTGGTGGTGCCGGTCTTTCCCGCGATCGGACCGTCGACGCCCATGTCGCGCACGGCGTGACCGGTGCCGTGGTCGACGACGGAGCGGAGCATCGACGTCACCTGATAGGCGTCGCGCGGATCCATCACCGGCGTCATCGCCGGCTCGCTGCTCCACACGAGCGTCCCGTCGGCGCTCTCGATGCGGCGCACGAGACGCGGGGTGACGCGATAGCCGCCGTTGGCGAAGGGCGCGTACGCGGTGACCAGCTCCAGCGGGGTGACCTCGGCGGCGCCGAGGGCGAGCGCGGGAACGACGCGAAGGCTGCTCGTGATCCCGTTGTCGTGGGCGCGCTGCGCGACGCGCGACTCGCCGATCGCGCGGCTCAGGCGCACGGTGGCCGCGTTCGAGGAGACCATGAGCGCGCGCCGGAGGGTGATCTGCCCCTCGTACTGGTCGCCGTAGTTCGCCGGCGTCCAGATGTTGCCGCGCCCGTCGTCGATCTCGACCGGGTCGTCGTCGACGAGAGAGGCGGGGGTGAACCCGGCGGTGAGTCCCGCGGCGTACACGAAGGGCTTGAAGGCCGAGCCGGGCTGACGATGGGCGAGAAGGGCGCGATTGAAGCCGCCGCGCTCGTAGGTGCGCCCGCCGACGAGGGCGAGCACGTCACCGGTGCGCGGGTCGATCGCGACGAGAGCGCCCTGCACGTTGGCGCCGGTGCGGCCGTACCAGGCGACTCCCTCGCGGCCGATCGCCGCTGTGTTGCGCTTGATGGTGGCGTCGCCGGCGCGCTGCGCGCGAGCGTCGAGGGTGGTGACGACGACGAGGTCCGCGTCGCGCAGGTTCGCGGGGACCACCGAGTCGACGAGAGCGCGCACCGCGTCGAGAGCGTACGAGTCGTCGGGCTGCGCGGGGTGCCAGCCGTCGGCGGCGATGCGCATCGGCTGGCCGGCGGCGCGGAGCGCCTCGTCGCGGCTGATGTATCCCTGCTGCGCCATGAGGGCGAGCACGAGATTTCGCCGGCGGTGCGCGCGGTCGGCGTAGCGGCGCGGGGCGTACGAGGAGGGGCCCTTGGGGAGCGCGGCGAGGAGCGCCGCCTCGGAGAGCGAGACCTTGCGCACGCTCTTCCCGAAGAGGTCGCGGCTGGCCGCCTCGACCCCGTAGGCGCCGTTGCCGAGGTAGATGACGTTCAGGTAGAGCTCGAGGATCTGCTCCTTGGTGAGGTGAGTCTCGAGCAGCTTCGCGACGCGCAGCTCCATGAGCTTGCGCGCGTAGGTGCGGCGCCCGTAGCGGCTGGCGACGAAGCCGTTGCGCGCGACCTGCATCGTGATGGTGCTGAACCCCTCGCGCACGCCGAACGCGCCGATGTTGCGCGAGGCCGCGCGGATCACGGCCCGCCAGTCGAGTCCCTTGTGCTCGTAGAAGCGGCGGTCCTCTGTCGCGATGAAGGCGTCGCGGACCCAGGTCGGGATCTCGGCGATGTCGACGTTGACGCGGTGGACCGGATTGAGGCGGCCGATGAGCACCCCGTCCCGGTCGAGGATGCGCCCGCCCTCGGCGGGTCGGAAGGCGCGGATCTCGTCCCCGGTCGGGCAGCCCTGGAAGCCACAGGTGGCGAGCCAGGCGTCGAGGGCGAAGACGGAGCCGATGACGAGGACGAGGGAGGTCAGGATCGGCCAGCTCTCACGCAGCCAGACGCGCGCGGGACGCGGGTCGCGGCGCGCGCGGGCGCGGAGCCGGCGCCAGCGAGCGATCGCCGCGGCGGCGAGCGGGTGGTGGTGGAGCCCCAGCAGCTCCTCCGAGTTCTCCGAGAGATGGTCGGGCATCGACAGGAATATGGTACGCCCCAGGCCCGGGAGGGTTTCCTCGCGACGCGGGCTCAGCCGCGCGGGAGTGAATCGAGCGGCGTCGAGTGGTGTACGACACATCGCGGGCTTCGCTTTTTCGCGAGTGATGATTAGCGTCGTTTACCCGCGTGCGTGTCGGTCGTCACATCGATGCACGCCGCAGCGCGACGACGCCAATCGCGCCCTCTCCTCCTCCATGCCACAAGAGATGCACCGCCGTTCAGAGATTCCGGCGATCGCGCGCATCGCGCCGCTCGCCGCCGCCGTCTTCACGCTCACGTCCATCACCGGCTGCGGCGGCTCGTCCGACGCCAGCGGGGCGCAGTCGTCGTCGAACGCGCATGTCGCGCACGCGGCGACGGTGCAGAGCGCGAACGGCGCGGTCGGGTCGCGCGCGCCTAACGAGATGGGGCGCATCCCGGTGCTGATGTATCACCTCGTCGGCGACAAGGAGTCGTCGTGGGGCCGCGAGCGCGGGAACTTCCGCAAGGATCTCGAGCTGCTCTACGAGCGCGGCTACCGGCCGGTGAACATGGTCGAGGTGCTCGACAAGCGGATCGACCTGCCGGCGGGACTTTCCCCGGTGGTGTTCACCTTCGACGACGCGTCGCCGTCGCAGTTCCGGTACATCGAGCAGCCGGACGGGAAGCTCGTGATCGACTCGACGAGCGCGGTCGGGATCTGGCTCGACTTCGCGAAGTCGCATCCCGGCTGGGGGAACAAGGCCGTGTTCTGCATGCTCCCCGCGGCGTCGGCCGGTCACGCCTTCTTCGGTGACAGGAACATCGAGGGGCAGAAGACGGCGTGGCGCTTCAAGAAGGTGCAGCAGCTCGCGGCGCTGGGCTTCGAGCTCTGCGACCACACGCTCTGGCACGCGCAGCTGAACAAGTACAGCGACGCGGTGGTGCAGGAGCAGATCGCGCGCGGCCTGATGGCGATCGACTCGGCGGTGCCGGGCTACAAGGTGCGCTCCTTCGCGCTCCCGCTGGGGATCTGGCCGAAGAACAGGGCGCTGGCGAAGAGCGGATCGTGGACCGATCCGAAATCGGGGAAGACGGTGCGCTACGACTTCGACGCGATCTTCGAGGTGTGGGGGAGCCCGGTGCCGAGCCCGTACTCGCCGGCGTTCAATCCGCTGAGCGTGCAGCGCGTGAAGGTGACGGGGAACTCGCTGGTCTCGACGCTCGATCACCTCGACAAGAGCGGCGAGCGCTACGTGTCGGACGGGCAGGCGAACGTGGTCGCGGGGCGCCGCTAGCGGCGGCGCGCTCCCGCGGCGACGCGGGGCGAGGAACGAGGGCGGCGCTCGAGCGTTCGAGCGCCGCCCTCGTTCGTTCATGGTCCCCCGCGGACGACGCGGCGAAGATTGCCTAACGCTAATCGATGTCGAGCGCATGGACGCGGCGTGACCGGCCGCACGATGTCACAGATTCCCACCTTCGCGTCTCATTTATTCACTTGTGGCGTTCGCACGCGTGATGCGATGATAACGTCACGAAGGACCCGTTCAGCGACCCGTGGGAGGACCCGTGGACGAGCTCGACCGACCGATCCGGCATCTTTCATTCTTCGAAGCTCTCGCCTCGCTCGACGAGCAGGGCGCCGAGTGGCGTGCGACGACCGCGGGTCTGGTCGTGCTGCGTCTCGTCGACGCCTGGCTGGACGAGGGGGTTCATGTCGCGGGCGCCGACGCGTGGGGTCTGAGCGCGGTGCGCGACGCGGTGGACGCGATGTCGCCTGGCGATCCGGCGCGCACGATCCTCGGCGGCGTGGTGGAGGCGATGGCTGATGCGTCGCGCAACGACTTCGCGCTCGTCGCGCCGCGGCTGATGGCGTACGGACGGGCGCTGAACTTCGACGCGAAGTGGCGGCTGGCGGCGGACGTGTATGAGACGCTGGTCGCGTACGCGCACCCGATCGACGAGGCGGACGTGTACATCGACGCGTCGATGCAGCTCGGCTACTGCTCGCGCATGGTGGGGGCGTGGGACCGCGCGGCGGCGGCGTATGCGGACGCGGGGCGGGTGGCGACGTCGATCGGCGACGTGGTGGGGATCCTGCGGGCGCGCATCGCCGACGCCCGATTATCGATGTCGCGCGGCAACCTTCCGCGCGCGGAGGAGATACTCGACGACACGATCACGCGGGCGA
>DASVXU010000041.1:0-17460 GCA_036392515.1 Gemmatimonadaceae bacterium
TGGCCCGTCGCCCGTCCCGCGGCGCCCGCCGCACCGGGAGCGCCGGCGCCTCGCGCCCCGATCAATCCGTTCCTCGCGAACGACCCGAACGCCAAGGCGAAGCGTCTCGCGCGCGCTCTCGTGTCCGACATCGTCGCGTACTATCCGCAGAAGCGCGACGAGGGGATCCGCAACAACTCGCTCGCGCAGCTCTTCAAGGAGGAGATCAAGAAGAGCTACGAGGAATACGTCGAGCAGGTGGGCCGCGAGTTCGCCGACTCGACGACGCACTTCCAGGACGCGCTCAACGAGGTCCTCGCCGGAGGAAAGAAGATCTTTCCACCCGCCTAGAAGCGCGTCGCCGGCGGACTTATATTCCTCCAGCGACACATCACGTCATCGCGGGCCGCCCTTGCGTGTCGGGGCGGCCCGCTGCTTAGGAGAGAGGCGAGGCGAATGGCCGAGACGGAGCGCGGAAAGAAACTGCGACAGTACAGCGGGCGGCTCGCCGAGCTGGGGAGGTATCTTTGACGTCGACGCCAAGCGCCGCGCGCTGACGGAGCTCGAGTCGAAGATGGCCGAGGGCGACTTCTGGAACGACCAGCAGCGCGCTCAGGCGATCGTGCAGGACGTGAAGACGCTGCGCGGCTGGGTCGAGCCCTGGGACTCGCTGACCGCGCGCGTCCAGAGCGCGCTCGAGCTCGACGAGATGCTGCAGCTCGAGAGCGACGAGAACATGGAGCAGGAGGTCGATCGCGAAGTCGAGGCGATCGGCGACGAGCTCGAGTCGTTCCGGCTTCGCTCGCTGCTCCAGCACCCGGACGACTTCCGCGACGCGCAGGTCGAGATCAGCGCCGGCGCGGGGGGCACCGAGGCGCAGGACTGGGCGCAGATGCTGATGCGCATGTACGAGCGCTGGGCTCAGCGACGGGGCTACAGCGTCGAGGTGCTCGACCTGAGCGAGGGCGAGGAAGCGGGGATCAAGGGCGCAGTGCTCGAGATCAAGGGCCAGTATGCGTTCGGCTTCCTCAAGGCGGAGAGCGGCGTGCACCGCCTCGTGCGCATATCGCCCTTCGACGCGCAGGCGCGGCGCCACACGAGCTTCGCCTCGGTGTTCGTGTATCCGGTGGTCGACAACGACATCAACATCGAGATCCGCGACGAGGACATCAAGATGGACGTCTTCCGCGCGTCGGGCGCCGGCGGCCAGCACGTGAACAAGACCAGCTCGGCGGTGCGACTGACGCACATTCCGACCGGCGTCGTCGTCGCTTCGCAGCAGGAGCGGTCGCAGCACAAGAACAAGCAGACCGCGCTCAAGATGCTGAAGAACCGCCTGTACAACATCGAGCTGCAGAAGCAGCTCGAGAAGAAGGCGGAGATGGATTCGGCGAAGCAGGACGTGACCTTCGGCAGCCAGATTCGCAGCTACGTCTTTCAGCCCTACACGATGGTCAACGACCACCGCACGGAGCTCAAGATCCCCGACGTGCAGAAGGTGATGGACGGCGCGATCGATCCATTCATCGAGGCGTGGCTGACGCGCGGCTCGAACGGGGACGGCGCGGCGTGAGCGAGGAGCTGAACTTCGTCGAGCGCGCGCGGCGCGAGAAGCTGGCGGCGATCGAGGCGCAGGGCGTGATGCCTTTCGCCTATTCGTTCGACCGTTCGCACACCGCGGCGGAGGCGCTCGCCCTGGCGCCGGCGGGGAACGAGGAGGGCGCGACCGTGCGAGTCGCCGGCCGGCTCGTCGCGTGGCGCGGGCACGGGAAGACGGTCTTCGCGCATCTCTCCGACCTCTCGGGACGGATCCAGCTCTACTTCCGGCGCGACCACCTCGGCGAGCCGGCATTCGCGCTGCTCGAGCAACTCGACATCGGCGACCTGGTGGGCGTGACCGGGCCGGTCTTCCGGACGCGCACCGGCGAGATCACCGTCAAGGCCGACACGGTCACGCTGCTCGCGAAGTCGCTCCGCCCGCTGCCGTTAGGCAAGGAGGAGGTCGTCGACGGGCAGACGGTGCGCCACGGGGCGCTGGAGGACTCCGAGCAGCGCTCGCGCCAGCGCTACGCCGACCTCGCGGTGCATCCCGAGGCGCGGGCGCTCTTCATCGCGCGATCGCGGCTCGTCACGGCAATTCGCGGCTACCTCGACGGCCTCGGATATCTCGAGGTCGAGACTCCGGTACTGCAGCCGCTCTACGGCGGCGCGGCGGCGAAGCCGTTCGTGACGGAGCACAACGCGCTCGACATGCAGCTCTACCTCCGCATCGCGGACGAGCTGTACCTCAAGCGGCTCATCGTCGGCGGGATGGAGCGCGTCTACGAGATCGGCCACGACTTCCGGAACGAGGGGATCGACCGCACGCACAACCCCGAGTTCACGATGCTCGAGTTCTACGAGGCGTACGCGGACTACACGACGATGATGTCGCGCGTCGAGGCGCTGCTGCTTCGGGCGGCGGATGCGATCCGGTCGGTGCCGGAGGTCGCGGCGCGCGTCCCCGAGCTGAAGCCGCCCTTCCCGCGGATCTCGTGGGTCGAGTCGCTCAATCGCGCGTTGGGCGCGGACGCGATGGCGATGGCGGATGCGGAGCTCCGCGAGGCGGCCCGGCGCCTCGGCGTCGAGCGCGTCGAGACCCTCAGCCGGCCGAAGGTGCTCGACGAGATGTTCCAGGCGCTCGTCGAGTCGAAGATCGACACGCCGACGTTCGTGGTCGATTACCCGGTCGAGCTCTCGCCGCTCGCGAAGCCGAAGCGGGGCAATCCGGCGCTGACGGAGCGCTTCGAGCTCTTCGCGCGCGGCAAGGAGCTGGCGAACGCCTTCAGCGAGCTGAATGACCCGATCGACCAGCGCGCGCGCTTCGAGGCGCAGGCCCGGCTCCGCGCCGCGGGCGACGAGGAAGCGAGCGGTGTGGACGAGGACTACCTGCGCGCGATGGAGTACGGGATGCCGCCCACCGGCGGCGTCGGGATCGGCATCGACCGGCTGGTGATGTACCTGACCGGGACGGCGAACATCCGCGACGTGATCCTGTTCCCGACGCTGCGCCCCGAGTGATGCCGCTCGAGCTCTCGATCGCCTGGCGGTACCTGCGCAGCCGCCGAGGCTCGCGGCTGCTCTCGCTGATCAGCGTCATCGCGATCGGCGGCGTGACCGTGGGCGTCAGCGCGCTGATCGTGATCATCGCGGTGATGAACGGGTTGCAGACGGACCTGCGCGAGAAGATCCTCGTCGCGAGCCCGGACATCCGCGTGCTCACCTTCGGCGACGACATGCGCATGGACAAGTGGCGCGAGACGCTGGCGAAGGTGAAGAAGCAGCCGGGGGTCACCGCCGCGGCGCCGTTCGTCCTCACGCAGGCGGTCATCAGCGCGGGGCACGACTACCGCGAGGGCGTGCAGATCGAGGGAATCGAGCCCGAGCGGCCAGGCGTCGCGAACGTCACGTCGATCCGGCAGCACGCGCTCAAGGGGAACGACTTCAAGTTCAGGAGCGGCAGCGGAGAGATCCGGGGCGCGGTACTCGGCAAGCTGCTCGCGATGCGGCTCAACGCCTTCGTCGGCGACAAGATCGTGCTCCTCTCGGCGGCGGGCTCGCAGCTCAATGCGGTCACGGGGATGCCGCAGGCGCAGGTCACGCAGCTCGAGGTGACGGGACTCTTCGAGACCGGGATGTACGAGTACGACAACTCGTACGTGTTCCTGCCGATCGACGTCGCGCAGGAGGTGGCCGGGATCGGCGATGCCGTCACGGGGATCGAGGTGAAGACGGCGGACCGCTGGCAGGCGGGGAACATCCGGAAGGAGCTGGAGGACACGCTCGGCTACCCGTATCGCGCGCTCGACTGGCAGGAGCAGAACCAGAATCTCTTCCAGGCGCTGAAGCTGGAGAAGCTGGGGATGAGCGTGATCCTGCTCTTGATCATGATGGTCGCGGCGTTCAACATCGTCAGCACGCTGACGATGGTCGTCGCCGACAAGACGCGCGAGATCGGGATACTCCGCGCGATGGGACTTCGCGCCGGAGCGATCAGGCGCATCTTCCTCGCGCAGGGCGCGGTGATCGGGCTCGTCGGCACCGGACTCGGACTGATCATCGGGCTCGGGCTGGCGCTCATGCAGGCGCGTTACAAGTTCATCAAGCTCGATCAGACTGTATATTTCATCGACCACCTCCCGGTGTCGCTGCAGGTGGGGGACGTGGCGCTCATCGTTCTGATGAGCCTGTCGATTCCCATCCTGGCGACGTGGTATCCGGCGCGTCAGGCATCGCGTCTGTTCCCGGTGGAGGCGATCCGCCACGAATGACGGTCCTCGAGGCGGTGGACGTCGCGAAGTCGTACGTCGGGGGCGACGGCAGCACGATTCACGTGCTCGACGGCGTCAACCTCGGCGTCGCGCGCGGCGAGATGGTCGCGATCGTGGGTGCGAGTGGCGCGGGGAAGAGCACGCTCCTGCACATCCTTGGAGCGCTGGATGCGCCGAGCCGCGGCACGGTCCGGATCGACGGCCGCGAGGTCGGCGGGCTGGCGGACGATGCGCTGGCGGAGCTGCGGAACCGCAAGGTTGGTTTCGTGTTTCAGTTTCATCACCTGCTGCGCGAGTTTTCGGCGCTCGAGAACGTCATGATGCCCCTGCGGATCGCCCGTGTGGACGAGCGGATCGCACGGGAGCGGGCGACGGCGCAGCTCGAGCGGGTCGGCCTCGCGGCGCGAATGCACCATCGTCCCGCGGAGCTCTCGGGCGGCGAGCAGCAGCGGACGGCGGTCGCCCGGGCCCTGGTCGTCGAGCCGGCGGTACTGCTCGCCGACGAGCCATCCGGGAACCTGGACCACTTCAACAGCGAGCGCCTGCACGACCTCTTCGCGACGCTCGCGCGGGACGCCGGGGTGGGGATCGTCGTCGTGACTCATAACAGGTCGCTCGCGGGACGGGCGAACCGGGTGCTCGTCCTCGAGGATGGGCGGTTGGGCGAAGCGGACGTAACGGAGGTCGTGGCGGGATGATCTGCGACAGCTGCAAGGAGCGGGATGCGGTGGTGCATCTCACTCAGATCGTGGACAACGCGGTCAGCCAACTTCACCTCTGCGAGAAATGCGCGGCGGAGAAGGGGGTGGAGACCAGCGTCGGCCTGCCCCAGCATCCGCTCGGCCAGTTCCTCGCCGAGGTCCAGCAGCAGGTCGCGGTGCCGGCCGCCGAGGCGGGGCGCTGCACCTTCTGCGGCGCGTCGATGAAGGACTTCCGCGCCACCGGGCGCCTCGGCTGCCCGCGCTGCTACACGACCTTCGAGGGAAGCCTTCGCGAACTGTTGCGTCGCGTCCACGGGCATTCGCGTCACGTGGGGCGCTCGTACGACGCCCCCGCGCCCGAGCATCGTGAGCAGGACACCATTCGTGGCGAGCTGCGCGAGCGGCTCCGCCGCGCGATCGAGAGCGAGCAGTTCGAGCTGGCGGCCGAGCTGCGGGACCGAATCCGGGTGCTCGGCGAATGACGATCGATCTGTCGCTGCTGCCGGACGGCGGGGTGAGCTGGCTCGATGCGTCGGGGAGTCACTCGGACATCGTGCTCTCGACGAGAATTCGGCTGGCACGGAACGTGGATGGTTTCGCGTTCACCTCGCGGGCGCGCGAAGGGGAGCGGCTCCGGGTGCTGGCGCAGGTCCGCGACGCGGCGGCGACGTCGGCCTCGCTGGCGGGCGCGTTCCTGTTCCGCCTCGACGAGCTGCAGACGCAGGACCGGCTGCTTCTCCATGAGCGGCACCTGGTGAGCAAGGAGCTCGCGGGTCTGGACGCGAACCATCCGGTCAAGGCTGGGTCCGCCGTGTTTCTCGGGGACGGCTTGGGCGTCATGATCAATGAAGAGGATCATCTTCGCCTGCAGTCGCTGCGTTCCGGGTTCGCGTTGGCGGAAGCGTACGAGCGCGCGGCGGCACTCGATCGCGAGCTGGGAGGGCGGGTCCCGTACGCGTATCACCCGGAGTTCGGGTTCCTGACCGCGTGTCCGACGAACACGGGAACGGGAATGCGGGCCTCGGTGCTGATCCACCTGCCGGGGCTCGTGCTGACGAAGGAGATCCAGCGCGTGCTCACGGGGCTTCAGCAGATGGGGCTGACCTACCGTGGGCTGTACGGCGAAGGGTCGGAGGTGGTGGGGAACTTCTTCCAGATCTCGAACCAGACGACGCTCGGGCGCTCGGAGGACGAGCTGATCGACCAGCTCGTGCACGTGGTCCGGCGGGTGATCGAGAAGGAGGAAGAAGCACGACGGGTGTTGCAGCGCGATGCCGGATATATTATCGAGGACAAGCTCTGGCGCGCGTACGGCACCTTGCGCTTTGCCCGCAGCCTCACGTTCGAAGAGGCGATGAACTTCCTGAGCGGGGTACGCCTGGCCGTGGGTCTGAAACTGATCACCGGCCTGAGTGTATACACACTCAACAAGCTCCTGGTTTTTTCTCAGCCCGCGCACCTGTCGTACGTGGAAGGCCGCACGCTCACCGAGAGCGAGGCGGCTCAGGCCCGTGCACGATACGTGCGTGACGCGCTGGCGAGCGAGGCGGGATCCAACGGGTGACACTGGTCACCCGCGCGTGAGGCACACATGAACGGGTACAACTTTACCGAGCGGGTCAGGAAGGTACTCGCGATGGCGCGCGAGGAAGCGGCGCGCCTGCATCACGAGTACGTCGGCACGGAGCACATCCTGCTCGGTCTCATCCGCGAGGGTGAGGGCGTGGCGGCGGCCGTGCTCCAGAACCTCAGCGTCGACCTCGACGAGATTCAGCAGAAGATCGAGGAGACCGTGAAGAAGGGGAAAGCCGCGCAGGCGGCGGGCCCCGATCTTCCTTATACGTCCCGCGCGAAGAAGGTCCTCGAGCTCGCGATGAGCGAGGCGCGGGAGCTCAACCACAGCTACGTCGGGACGGAGCATCTCCTCCTCGGCCTCCTTCGTGAAGAGAAGGGGATCGCGGCGCAGGTGCTGACGGACGCCGGCGTCAACCTCGACGCCGCGCGCGCCGAGACCCTGCGGCTGCTCGGCACCGAGATGCCGCAGTCGGGGAGCACGACCGCGTCGGCCCAGCCGCAGAGCGGCGGTCCGTCACCGGCGCCGGCCCCGAAGGGGGAGAAGAAGTCCAAGACCCCGGCGCTCGACCACTTCTGCCGCGATCTCACGCAGCTCGCCGCGGAGGGTCAGCTCGACCCGACGATCGGCCGCGCGAAGGAGATCCAGCGCGTCATGGAAGTGCTGACGCGGCGCAAGAAGAACAACCCCGTGCTGATCGGAGAGCCCGGCGTCGGCAAGACCGCGATCGTCGAGGGGCTCGCGCAGCTCATCGCCAACGGCGAGTGCCCGGAGTCGCTCCGCGACAACCGCGTGCTCT
The DNA here is from genome assembly GCA_036392515.1 of Gemmatimonadaceae bacterium. GTDB lineage: Bacteria > Gemmatimonadota > Gemmatimonadetes > Gemmatimonadales > Gemmatimonadaceae > JABFXC01. The sequence continues at coordinate 7,363 of DASVXU010000041.1, forward strand.
CGCTCGACATGGCGGCGGTGATCGCCGGGACGAAGTACCGCGGCCAGTTCGAGGAGCGGCTGAAGGCGGTCATGAACGAGATCGCCCAGAACAAGAACATCATCCTCTTCATCGACGAGCTGCACACGCTCGTCGGGGCCGGTGCGGCCGAGGGTGCGATCGACGCCAGCAACATGCTGAAGCCCGCGCTCGCGCGCGGTGAGCTGCAGTGCGTCGGCGCATCCACGCTCAACGAGTACCGGAAGTACATCGAGAAGGACGGTGCCCTCGAGCGCCGCTTCCAGACGGTCATCGTCGATCCGCCCTCGATCGAGGAGACGGTCGAGATCCTGAAGGGGCTGCGCAAGAAGTACGAGGACCACCACCGGGTGACGATCCCCGACACGACGCTCGTGTCGGCGTCGAAGCTCTCGGAGCGGTACATCACCGACCGGTTCCTCCCGGACAAGGCGATCGACGTGATCGACGAGGCCGGGGCGCGGGCGCGGCTCGCCGCGCAGGCGCCGCCGCCGGAGGTGGCCGATCTCAAGACCCAGCTCGAGAAGATCACGCTCGACAAGGAAGCGTCGGTGCGCGATCAGAACTTCGAGAAGGCGGCCGCGCTGCGCGACAAGGAGCGCGAGCTGCAGGGTGAGATCCGGAAGAAGCAGGAGGAGTGGGAGAAGCGGCGGCAGTCGCATCGGCCGGTGCTCGGCGAGGAGGAGATCTCCTTCATCGTCAGTCGCTGGACCGGGATTCCGGTGACGCGGCTGCAGGAGGCGGAGACCACCCGCCTGCTGCGCATGGAGGACGAGCTGCACGAGAGCGTGATCGGCCAGGACGAGGCGATCAAGGCGCTCGCGCGGTCGATCCGCCGCAGCCGCGCCGGCCTCAAGGATCCGAACCGGCCCATCGGCTCGTTCATCTTCTGCGGACCGACGGGTGTCGGCAAGACGGAGCTCGCGCGCTCGCTGGCGCGGTTCCTCTTCGCGGACGCCTCGGCGCTGATCCGCGTGGACATGAGCGAGTACATGGAGAAGTTCTCGGTGTCGCGCCTCATCGGCGCGCCCCCGGGTTACGTCGGCTACGAGGACAGCGGCACTCTCACCAAGGCGGTGCGTCGGAAGCCCTACAGTGTCATTCTGCTCGACGAGATCGAGAAGGCGCACCCGGATGTGTTCAACATCCTGCTGCAGGTGCTCGACGAGGGTCACCTGACCGACAACTACGGTCGCGTGATCGACTTCAAGAACACGGTCGTGATCATGACGTCGAACGTCGGCGCGCGTGATCTGGTGAAGGGGCGGACGCTCGGCTTCTCGGCCAGCGCGGACCAGGGGAACTGGGACCGCATGGCGGAGAAGGTGAAGGAGGAGCTGACCCACGTCTTCAACCCCGAGTTCCTGAACCGTCTCGACGACGTGATCGTGTTCCACCCGCTGCGGCAGGAGCACATCGCCCAGATCGTGACCGTGATGCTGAAGGACGTCCGGCGGCGGCTCGGGGAGGAGGAGCTCACCCTCCGGCTCACCGAGGCGGCCTCCACGTTCCTGACGAAGCACGGGTACGACGAGCAGTACGGGGCGCGGCCGCTGAAGCGGGCGATCCAGCGCTACGTCGAGGATCCGCTCTCGGAGAAGATCCTGCTCGGCGAGTTCCAGAAGGGCGACGAGATCGAGGTGGACGTCGCGGCGGACGGGACGAAGCTGGAGTTCCGGGTACCGACGAGCACCACCAAGGCGTAAGGAGCAAGTGGCGGCCGGCCGGGTCCATGGACCCGGCCGGCCGTGTCATGTGTATATTTCCCCCCATGAAGAGATTCCCCCTCGTCGCCATCGCGCTCGCGCTGGCGAGCTACCCGGCGTTCGCGCAGGACGTCACCACCGCCGCGGGCGGCCGCTGCACCACGCCCGACACGATCGCCGTGCGCGGCAACTCGCGCATCAGCGACGCGACGATCCGCTCGGACGCGGGGCTCGCCGCAGGGACCCAGCTCAACTATCGCAGCGTGCAGCGCGCGATCTCCGGGCTCTTCGACACCGGTGAGTTCGAGGACGTGCAGGCGGTCTGCGAGATCCTTCCCGGCGACAAGGCGCTCCTCGCGCTCGTGGTGCGCGAGCGGCCGGTGCTCGAGTCGATCGACCTCGCCGGCTTCAAGACCGTCTCGCGCAAGACGGCTACCGACAGCGTGGACATCCCGATCGGTCGCCCGCTCGACCCGAGCACGGTCGCGCGGCTCGTCGCCCGCGTGGACTCACTTTACGCGAAGCAGGGTTACTACCTCGCGAAGGTGACGGTGGACAGCGCGCGCGACGGGGACAAGGTGAAGATCACCGTGCGCGTGAACGAGGGGAGCCGGCTCGCCGTCTCCGGGGTGCGCATCGAGGGGAATCACGCGCTGTCGGACAAGGCGATCGCCGGCGCGATGAAGACGCGCCCCGAGGGCTTCTTCTGGTTCCGGCGCGGCGAGTTCGACGAGGACAAGTACGCGGGCGATCTCGGGGAGCGGATCCCCGCGCTCTACGCGAAGCAGGGCTTCATCGACTTCCAGGTGCTGCGCGACACCGTCATCATCGACCGGCAGCACGGCAAGGCGCTCGTCGAGATGCAGGTCGAGGAAGGTCCGCAGTACCAGGTCGGCTCCTTCGATCCGTCGGGGAACAAGCGCTTCTCCAGTGAGGAGATCCGGCGATTCTACCCCTTCACGGGGGAGGGGCCGTCGCTGACCGAGCGCGCCAGGGGGTTCCTCAAGCGGACGCACCGCGCACCGAAGAACGTCTTCGACGAAGCGGCGTGGGACGACGCGACGCAGAAAGTGCGCACCGCGTACAGCAACGAGGGATACATCTACGCGCAGGTCCGCCCCGTCGTGGAGCGCCGCAAGGTCGGTCCGGACTCGACGCCGACGGTGGACCTGCGCTGGGAGATCGACGAGGCGCGGCCGGCGATCGTGAACCGCATCGAGATCGCGGGGAACGACTACACGTCGGAAGCGTGCATCCGCGACCAGCTGGTGATCCTGCCGGGCGACGTCTTCAACCAGGACCGCCTGATCCGCAGCTACCAGAACATCGCGAACCTCGGCTTCTTCGAGACGCCGCTGCCCACGCCCGACACGAAGACCGCGAACGACGAGGGAGACATCGACGTCATCTTCCGGGTGAAGGAGAAGAAGACGGGGAACGTCAACTTCGGCGCGTCGATGGGCGGGAACACCCTCGGCGGATTCATCGGCCTCGAGCAGCCGAACCTCTTCGGGCTGTGCAAGAAGGGCTCGCTGCAGTGGCAGTTCGGCCGCTACATCCAGGACTTCCAGCTCTCCTACAGCGATCCGGCGATCCGCGGTTCGCGCGTGTCGGGGACCGTGTCGGCGTACGACAGCCGTCCTCGTTACACGATCGCCGGCTTCGGGCGTCCGCGCCGCGTCGGCGCGAACCTGCAGTTCGGCTTCCCGGTCCCGCGCTCGTTCTACTCGCGCCTGTTCGCCTCGTACGGCCTCGAAGCGCAGCGCAACGACGAGACGATCGAGGATCCGACGCTCAAATCGAACATCTACCTCCAGAACTCGCTCCGCTCGACGCTCGGGCTGACCGCGCAGCACGACACGCGCATCGACATGCCGTTCCCGACGGCCGGCGCGATGCAGTCGCTCACCGCGCAGTTCAGCGGCGGGCCGTTAGGCGGCGACGCCAACTTCCAGCGGTACACCTCCGAGATCTTCGCTTTCGCCCCGGTGGGCCAGTTCGGCGGCAACAAGCCCGGCTCGGCGCCGATCAAGTTCGTGCTCGGCATGAAGCTGCGGAGCGGCGCGGTGTTCGGTGACCCGGGCGCCTTCTTCCAGTACCAGAAGTTCATCCTCGGTGGCGTGCAGTTCGGCGAGCCGCTGCGCGGCTACGAGGAGTTCAGCGTCACCCCGCGCGGCGTGCTGCCGAACGGCTCCAACGGAAGCACGGCCTCGTCGGTCGCCGACTTCGGCAGCGCGTTCATCACGACGTCGACCGAGTTCGGCATCCGACTCAATCAGCAGATCTACGTCGACGCCTTCTTCGACGCCGGCAACGTGTGGGCGCGTCCGCAGGACGTGAATCTCCGCCTCAAGCGCGGCGTCGGCTTCGGCGCGTCGATCATCACCCCGATCGCTCCCCTCGGGATCGACATCGGCTACGGGCTGGACCGCGTGAACAACCTCGGGCAGCCCGCCCCCAAGTGGCAGGTTCACTTCAAGCTCGGCCAGATCTTCTAAACAATCCCAGGAGTGTTCATGAATACGTTCGTTCGCGCCGGTTTCGCCGCGCTCGCTCTCACGATCGCGCCCGTCGCGCTCCACGCGCAGGCCGGGCTGAAGGTCGGCTACATCGATTCGCGCGTCATCCTGCAGCAGGCGCCCGGTCGCGCCGAGGCGGAGGCGACGTTCCAGAAGGAGATGCAGACGTATCAGCAGCAGGTGCAGCGCATGGGCGACTCGCTCAACACGCTCATCGCGGCGTACGACAAGCAGGAGCTGACGCTCAGCCCGAGCGCGAAGGCGACGAAGCAGCAGCAGATCCGCGATCGCCAGGCGGCGTATCAGGAGCGCGTGCAGGGGCTGCAGGACCAGGCGCAGCAGCGGCAGAGTGAGCTGATGGGCCCGATCATGGAGCGCATCAACCAGGTCATCACCGAGCTCCGGGCGCAGGAAGGGTACTCCTTCATCCTCGACGTCGGCGCGACCGGCGGCGTGGTGGTCGCCGCGGACACGACGCTGAACCTCACGGACAAGGTCATCTCGCGCCTCAAGGCGGTCGCGGTGCGGCCGACGGGCACGGGCACGACGACGCCGGCGCCCGCGACGGGCGCGCCGGTGACGCAGCCGGCGGGAATCAACAAGCCGAAGCCGCCCGCGCAGTGACCCTGGGGGGATCGGACGCCAGACAGCCCGGCGGTGGGGGTGCACGCACCCTCACCGCCGCTGCCATTGCGAGCGCGGTCTCCGGGCAGCTTGCGGGGGACGCGGACGCCAGGGTGAGCGCGATCGCGCCGCTCGACCGCGCGGGCCCCGAGGAGCTGAGCTTTCTGGCCGCGGCGCGGTACGCGCCGCTGCTCGCGACGAGCGGCGCCGGCGTCGTCCTCGTCGCTCCCGACCTCGCGGAGACACCCGCGGAGCGCGTGAAGGCGCGCATCGTCGTCGACAAGCCGCACGAGGCGCTGCTGGCGCTCATCCCACGCCTTTACGAGGCGCCACCGCGCGAGCCGGGCGTTCACCCCACCGCGCGGCTCGGTCGCGGGGTGACGCTTGGCGAGCGAGTCACCATCGGCGAGTACGCCGTCATCGAGGAAGGCGCCACCGTCGGCGAGGGCTGCTGGATCGAGTCGCACGCGGTCGTGGGCCGCGGAGTGACCATGGGCCGCGACTGCCGCCTTCACCCGGGAGTCGTGCTCTATCCGGGCGCGCGGCTCGGCGATCGCGTCCAGATCCACAGCGGCGCGCGAATCGCCTCGGACGGATTCGGCTACGTGTTCCGTCAGGGTGCGCACCAGAAGATCCCCCATGTCGGCCGGGCGGTGATCGAGAACGACGTCGAGATCGGTGCCAACACGACGATCGACCGCGGGAGCATCGACGACACGGTCATCGGCGCCGGGACGAAGATCGACAACCTCGTGCACATCGCCCACAACGTGCGCATCGGGAAGCTCTGTCTCATCATGGCGCAGGTGGGGATCGCCGGCTCGACACACGTCGGCGATGGGGTCATCCTCGCGGGGCAGGTGGGTCTGAGCGGACACGTCGAGATCGGGAATGGCGCGCGGTTGGCCGCGCAGGCCGGCGTGTTCGGCGACGTGCCCGCCGGCGAGACGTGGTCCGGGTATCCGGCACGGCCGCACCGCGAGGCTCTGCGCTCGCACGCGGCGCTGTTCAAGCTCGCGGGAATGATCCGCGGTCTCGAGAAGCTCCTCGCGGGAAGCGAGCGATGAGCCGGAGAACGATCGCGCGATCGGCAGCGGTGAGCGGCGTGGGGCTGCACATGGGCGTCGAATGCCGCCTCGGCTTCGAGCCGGCGGCGTCGGGTTCCGGGATCCGGTTCCGGCGAATGGACAGGGGAGGGGTCGAGATCCCGGCGCGCGTGGACCGGGCGGTGCTCGCCGAGCGCCGCACGCAGCTCGGCGAGGGCGCGGAGGCGATCCACACCGTCGAGCACGTGCTCGCCGCCGTCGCCGCGCAGGAGATCGACGACCTGGTCATCACCATGGACGGACCGGAGCCGCCGATCCTCGACGGGAGCGCCGGCCCCTTCTTCGAGGCGTTAGGCAGCGCCGGGATCCGCGAGCAGCAGGGCGACCGCGACAGCTTCACCGTCGGCGAGACGATCCGGCTGACCGACGGAGAGTCCGAGTACGTGGCGGAGCCGGGGCGCGGGCTGGATCTCGACGTCGAGATCGTCTTTCCTCATCCGGTGATCGGGCGTCAGCGCGGCGAGTACCGGATCACGCGCGAGAGCTTCGCGCGCGAGCTGGCCGGCGCGCGCACCTTCGGTTTCGTCCGCGAGGTGGACGCACTGCGGGCCAAGGGTCTGATCCGCGGCGCGTCGACGCAGAACGCCGTGGTGCTGGACGAGACGGGCGTCGTCGAGACGACGTTACGCTGGCCCGATGAATTCGTACGTCACAAGGCGATGGATTGCGTGGGCGATCTCGCGCTCATCGGCGGGCGGCTGAACGCCCGCGTGCGCGCGGTCCGCCCGAGCCATCGCGGAACCATCCTCTTCGTGCGCGAGCTCGCGCGCGTCGCCACCCGGAGCTGATCGTGCTAGGGATCGAAGAGATCATGAAGGCGCTGCCGCACCGCTATCCTTTCCTGCTCGTGGATCGCATCCTCGAGCTGGAGGAGAAGAAGCGCGTGGTCGGGCTGAAGAACGTCACCATCAACGAGCCCTTCTTCCAGGGCCATTTCCCCGGCCACCCGATCATGCCCGGCGTGCTCATCGTCGAGGCGATGGCCCAGGTCGGCGGAATCCTGCTGATGGGAGAGATGGACGATCCCGAGAGCAAGGTGGTGTACTTCATGTCGCTCGACAACGTGAAGTTCCGTCGGCCCGTGAAGCCAGGGGATCAGCTCCGCTTCGAGCTGGAGATGACGCAGATTCGCGGGCCGGTGTGCAAGATGCGGGGTCTCGCGAAGGTCGACGGCGAAGTGGTCTGCGAGGCGGACATGGCCGCCATGGTGCGCGACAAATGAGCGCGATCCATTCGACGGCGATCGTCGCGCCCGACGCGAAGATCGGCTCGGACGTGACGATCGGCCCCTTCGCCATCGTCGGCGAGAACTGCACCATCGGCGACGGCTGCGTCATCTCGGCGCACGCGGTGCTGGAGCGCAACGTCACCCTCGGCGCGAAGGTGAAGATCGGCGTGGGAAGCGTCCTCGGCGGCGACCCCCAGGACCTCAAGTTCAAGGGCGAGCCGACGGTCGTCGAGGTCGGGGACAACACCGTCATTCGCGAGTACGCGACGATCAACCGCGGAACGGCGCAGTCCTTCAAGACGACGGTCGGGAAGAACTGCCTGATCATGTCGTACGTCCATCTCGCGCACGACTGCCACGTCGGCGACGGGGTGATCCTCTCCAACGGGGTGCAGCTCGCCGGCCACGTCACGATCGAGGACAAGGTGACGATGTCGGGGCTCACCGCGGTGCACCAGTTCGCGCGCATCGGGCGGTACGCCTTCGTCGGCGGGATGTCGCGCGTCTCGAAGGACGTGCCGCCGTACATCAAGGCGGTGGGAAACCCCATCAAGCTGTATGGCCTGAACAGCGTCGGCCTCCAGCGCAACGGATTCCCGGAAGACGTGATGCGCGAGCTGAAGCGCGCGTACCGCCTCTTCTTCCGCTCGGAGCTCAACGTCTCGCAGGCGCTCGAGCGGGCGCGCGCCGAGCTGCACCCGGGCCCCGAGGTCGAGGCGCTGATCCGCTTCGTCGACGAGAGCCAGCGCGGGGTCGTGATCTGATGCCTAACGGGAAGACGCGCGTCGGCGTCATCGGCGCGGGAGGGCTCGGGCAGCACCACGTCCGCATCATGGGCGAGCTGCCCGGCGCGACGCTGGTCGGGTTCCACGAGGCGCGCGCCGACCGCGCCGCGGAGATCGCCGGCACCCTGAAGGCGAAGGCATTCTCGTCGCTCGACGAGCTGCTCGACGAGGTCGAGGCGGTGACGATCGTCGTCCCGACTCCCGCGCACTACGAGGTCGCGAAGCGCGCCCTCGAGCGCGGCGTGCACGTGCTCGTCGAGAAGCCGTTCACGGCGACCATCGAGCAGGCGGACGAGCTGCTCGAGCTGGCGAAGGAGAAGGGCGCCATCGTCCAGATCGGCCATGTCGAGCGCTTCAATCGCGCCATTCGCGCCGCGCTGCCGTACGTGGACCAGCCGAAGTTCATCGAGAGCGACCGGCTGGCGCCGTTCAATCCGCGCGGCTCCGACGTCGCGGTCGTGCTCGACCTCATGATCCACGACATCGACCTGATCCTCACCCTCGTCGGCGAGCAGGTGATGTCGGTGTCGGCGGTGGGCGTCGGAGTGCTCACCCCGTCGGTGGACATCGCCAACGCGCGCCTGGGCTTCATCACGGGCGCGGTCGCGAACATCACCGCGAGCCGCGTGTCGCGCGAGCGGATGCGCAAGGTGCGCATCTTCCAGCAGAGCGGCTATCTCTCGCTCGATCTCGGCGCGGGGAACGGCGAGTTCTTCCGGCTGCGCAAGGACGTCGACCTCGCGGAGCTCGCGCGCGCGCCCCTCGCGCTGGAGTCGTTCGTCGAGCGCGTCCCGCTCGAGGCGCCGGAGGGCGAGCCGTTGCGCCTCGAGTTCGAGAGCTTCCTCGCGGCGGTGCAGGGGCGCGCGCCGGTCGCGGTTCCGGGAGAGGAAGGACGCGCGGCGCTCGCCGTCGCCCTGCAGATCGTTCGCGAGATCGAGCGCTCGCTCCCCGCGCTCTCCGGCAGCGCCGCGCCGCGCGCGCGCTGATCGGTGCGCGAGATCATGATCATCGCCGGAGAGGCCTCCGGCGACCTGCACGGCGGCGCGCTGGCCGAGCGGCTGCGCGCGATCGCGCCCGACCGCGCGCTCGTCGGGATCGGCGGGCAGCGCATGGCGGCGGCGGGAGTCGAGCTGCTCGAGCGCGTCGACAATCTCGCCGTGATGGGCTTCGTCGAAGTGCTCGCCCACATCCCGAAGCACTGGGCGCTCCTCCGCACGCTGCGTGAGCGCATGCAGTCGGGGCGCGTCGGGCTGCTCGTCCTCATCGACTATCCGGGCTTCAACCTCAAGCTCGCGTCGGCGGCGAAGGACGCGGGCGTGCCGGTGCTCTACTTCATCACCCCGCAGGTGTGGGCGTGGGGAGCCGGCCGCCTGACGAAGATGGCGCAGGTCGTCACGCGGGCCGCGCCCATTCTCCCGTTCGAGGAGAAGCTGCTTCGCGATCACGGCATCGACGCGAGCTTCGTCGGCCACCCGCTGCTCGACCGTGCGCAGAACCTGCCGACGCGCGAGCAGGCACGAGCCAGTCTCGGACTCGCGCCCGACCGGCCGGTGCTGGCGCTCTTTCCGGGGAGTCGCGAGCAGGAGATCGTGCGGCACCTCGAGGACTTCGTCGCAACGGGCCGCGAGATGGAGCGCCGCGTTGCCGGGCTGCAGATCGTGGTGAGCGTCGCCGCGACGATCGACATCGATCCCGCGCGCTGTCCCTTCCCGATGGTGCGAGGGGCGTCGTTCCCCGTGCTCCGCGCGGCCGACGCGGCGATGTGCAAGAGCGGCACGACGACCCTCGAGGCGGCCGTCGCGGGCACTCCGCTCGTCGTCGCGTATCGCACCAGCGGCTGGACCTACCGCATCGCGCGACGGCTCGTGAAGATCCCGCACATCGGGCTCGTGAACGTCGTCGCGGGGCGCGAGGTGGCGCCGGAGTTCGTGCAGGGCGCGCTGAAGCCCGGGCCGGTCGCGGACGTCCTCGAGCGGCTGCTCGATCCGGCGAGCCCGGAGCGCGCCGGCATGCTGGACGGTCTGGCCGCGGTGCGCGGGTCGCTCGGGACCGCGGGTGCGGCCGGGCGGGTGGCGGCGCTGGCGCGCGAGCTGGCCGGCCGCAGCCCCGCGG
>DASVXU010000042.1:0-6705 GCA_036392515.1 Gemmatimonadaceae bacterium
GCCGCCGCGTGGGGGATGGACTTCGAGGCGATGGAGAAGAAGGAGCGGCTGATGGTCGTCAACCGCTACCCGCACGCGATGGCGATGGAGGACCATCTCGTCGAGATGCAGCAGTTGATCGACGAGTTCAGGCCGAACCGCGTCGCGGTCGACTCGCTCTCCGCCCTCGAGCGCGTCTCCTCGCTGCGCGGCTTCCGCGAGTTCGTGATCAGCCTGACCTCCACGCTCAAGAAGAAGGAAACGGCGGGCCTCTTCACCTCGACCTCGCCCTCCCTCCTCGGCGGCACCTCGGTCACCGAGAAGCACATCTCCACCCTCACCGACTCGATCATCCTCCTGCGCTACGTCGAGATCTTCGGCACCATGCGCCGCGCCCTCGTCGTGCTGAAGATGCGCGGCTCGCACCACGACGCCGACATCCGCGAGTACTCGATCGACGGGAAGGGGATGCACATCGGCGATCCGCTGCGCTCGGTGTCGGGGGTCCTCTCCGGCAACACCACGTTCGAGGAGAAGTAGACCGGTGTCGGCGCGCGCGAGGATGTGATGGCCGAGCAGCAGCAACAGTCGGGACGCGAGGAGCGCCGTCAGCGCGAGCGCCGCGGCGGGTCACCGTCGGCGATGCTGCGGCAGATCGTCGAGCGCCTTGCCGACGGCATCGTCATCGTCGGCGACGAGGGGAAGATCCGCTTCGCCAACCCCGCCGCCGAGTCGCTCTTCGGTCGCAAGGCGCGCGAGCTCGTCGGCGAGGACTTCGGCTATCCGCTCCTGCTCGGCGAGCACGCGGAGATCGAGGTGGTGCGCCGCAACGGCACCACCGTGGTCGCCGAGCTGCGGCTCGTCCGCATCGACTGGGAGGGCGAGCCGGCGGTGCTGGTCTCGCTCCGCGACGTCACCGACCGTCGCGAGGCGGACCAGCGCGCGAAGGAGCTCGCCCGCGAGCAGCGCGCGCGCGCCGAGGCCGAGGCGGCGAGCCAGGCGAAGTCGGAGTTTCTCGCGGTGATGTCGCACGAGCTGCGCACCCCGCTCAACGCCATCCTCGGCTACGCCGAGCTCCTCGACCTCGGGCTCGCCGGCCCGCTCACCGACGCGCAGCGGCAGCAGCTCCGCCGCATCGGCGCGAGCGGCCGCCATCTCCTCGGCCTCGTCAACGAGGTGCTCGACCTCGCGCGGGTCGAGGCGGGGCGCCTCACCGTCCACCACGAGGTTCGCCCCGTCGCGAACGTCGTCGACGCGGCGATCGTCGTCGCCGCGCCGCTCGCCGAGGAGCGCGGCCTCACTATCCGCGCGCCGGCCGACACGATGCGCGGCGTGCTCTTCGTCGGGGACGACGATCGCGCCCGCCAGATTCTCGTGAACCTCCTCTCGAACGCGGTGAAGTTCACTCCCGCCGGTGGGGCGATCGCGATCGAGGTCGAGGTGGTGAGCACGCCGCCGGCGCGGACACGGCTCCACGGCGCCGACCAGTGGGTGCAGATCTGCGTGCGCGACACCGGCGTCGGCATCCCGGAGGACCAGATCGACGCGATCTTCGCCCCCTTCGTGCAGGCGCAGGGCGGACACACGCGCGACCGCGACGGGAGCGGGCTCGGGCTGACCATCAGTCGCCGGCTCGCGCGGCTGATGGGCGGAGACATCACCGTCGCCAGCGAGGTGGGAAAGGGCTCGACCTTCACCCTCTGGCTGCCCGCCGCCGCGCCTGGGCAGACCGACGAGCCGCCCGCGGTCGCACCGCGGCTGAGCGGACGGGAGCCCGTCGTGCAGGGACTCACCGAGATCGGCGAGGCGCTGCTGCGCGAGGCGGACGCGATCGTCGACGAGCTCGTGGCGCGCCTCCGCCGCGAGCCGTCGATGCCCGGGGCGCACTCGCTCCGCTTCACTCAGCTCGCCGATCACACCGCCACCTTGCTCGCGGACCTCGCCGGGACGCTCGTCGTCATCGAGGACTCGCACGGCGAGCCGTCGCCGATGCTCGCCGACGCGGCGGAGATCCAGCGCTACGTCGGCGACCGGCACGGCGTGCAGCGCGCGCGATTGGGCTGGACCGTCGAGGCGCTGGCCCGCGAGTTCGAGATCATGCGCGAGGAGATCGAGCACGCGATGCACCGCGCATTTCCGGGAGAGAGCGCGGGTCGCGTCGGCGAGGCGCTGGCGATCATCCGCCGGCAGCTCGAGCAGGCCGCGATGGCGAGCGTGCGCGCCCTCGAGCGCACCCATCAGGAGGCGGCGGAGCAGGCCTGAACGCTCGCGGCGACGACCGCTAGCTTACGAGCGTGTACAGGTCGTACCCTGCCCGCCGCGCGCGCGAGCTCTCGCCCGGCATCATCCTCTGCGTCGTCGTCGCGACCCTCTCCTGGCTCATCCAGCGCGGGGAGGAGCGCGCCTTCGGGCACGCAATCATCGAGGCGCTCGTCGTCGCGATCGTGCTCGGGATGATCGTTCGCACCGCGCGTGCGCTGCCGGCGCGCTTCGCTCCCGGCGTCGCATTCTCGGCGAAGCAGATTCTCGAGGTCGCGGTGCTCCTGCTCGGCGCGTCGGTCGATCTCCCCGAGCTGCTGCGCGCCGGCCCCGCGCTGCTCGTGGGGATCGTTGCGATCGTCGCGTCAGGCCTGACGGCGGGCTACTGGATCGGCCGCATGCTCGGCCTCGCGCCGAAGCTCGCCGTGCTCGTCGCCTGCGGCAACGCGATCTGCGGCAATTCAGCGATTGCGGCGGTAGCTCCGGTGATCGGCGCCGACGCGAAGGACGTCGCCTCGGCGATCGCCTTCACCGCGGTGCTCGGCGTCGTGATGGTGCTCGGGTTGCCGCTGCTCATCGTCCCGCTCTCGCTCTCGCACTACCAGTATGGCGTGCTCGCGGGGATGACCGTCTACGCGGTGCCGCAGGTGCTCGCCGCGACCTTTCCCGTCAGCGCGCTCGCCGGCGAGGTGGGGACGCTCGTGAAGCTCGTCCGCGTGCTGATGCTCGGCCCCGTGGTGCTCTTCTTCACCCTGCGCACGCGCAAGGGAGAAGGGCGTCGCGGCTCGACGTCGATCGGCCGGCTCGTGCCCTGGTTCATCGCGGGATTCGTGATCCTCGCCGTGCTGCGCTCGACGGGGATCCTTCCCGGTTACGTCGCGGCGCCGGTGCGCCTGGTGTCCGGGCTGCTGACGATCGTCGCGATGGCCGCGCTCGGACTCGGCGTCGACGTCCGCGCCGTCGCGCGCGCGGGATCGCGGGTGTCGCTCACCGTCACGCTCTCGCTCGTGACGATGCTCGCGCTGAGCGCGGGGATGATCGTCGCGCTGCGGATTCGCTGACTGCGGGGGGCAGGGGCCAGGCGTGGGGAACCGCGTTGACGGCGGTTGCCGCCGTTCCTTATTCCTGGCCCCTGGCCCCTGAATCGAACGCCGCCGCCGCTTCCTCCGCGCCCTTGAAGCCGATGCGCGAGTGCGTGCCGTCGCAGAAGGGCTTCCGGCTCGACGCGCCACAGCGGCAGAGGGCGACGTTGCCGTTCTTCCCCGGCTTCGCCTCGATGACGTTTCCCTCGTGGTCGGTGAGGGTGAACTCGCCCTCGACGAGGTAGGGACCGTCCTTCCGGATCTTGATCGTGACCGCCATCGGGTGCTGCTCCGCTGTTCGAGTGTGACGCGCCGTCAGGCGCGGAGAAAATCGGGCTGCCAGGTGGTGACCGCGCGCTTCACCTCGTCGGCGGTCTTGAGCTCGCCGGAGAGACAGCGCTCGACGAGCGCGGGCAGCTCTGCATCCGACGCAAAGCGAAGGCCGACGAGCTGCGGAACGCGCAGCTCGCCGATGCGTTGCCGCAGCGGATCGGGAAGGAGCGCGGCGAGACGCAGCCGCTGCTCGAGCCGGATGATGCGCGTCTGCACGATGAGCACCATCGTGCGGAAGGCGAGAAAGCCGGCCGCGATGCCGAGCGCGAGGACGAGCGACCAGATCGTCGCGCGGTTCGGCGCGCGCACCGCGGCGATCGCGGTCATCACCACGTTCACCGCGACGATCGGGAAGGCGAAGTAGTGGAAGAGCGGGAAGTAGCGGCGGTGGTTCGCGTACGTTTGCGTCCGGGCGTCGCTCATCTCCAGGGGATTGAGGTGGCCGCGCGCTCAGGCGCGCGCGGCGATCGCGTCCGAGGCGTAGCGCTTGAGGCGAGCGAGGATCCCGGAGAGTCCCGACTCGCGTGCGGCAAGCCCGATCCCCTCCATCACCTGCCGCACGAAGTCGTCGGGGATCGCGAGCGTCGTCTCCGGCGGCTGGCCGTTCACCGCGCTGAAGAGGATCGACAGGAACGCGGCGATCGTCGGGCTCTTCCGTGGATCGAGGTCGGCGTAGAAGGAGAGCTTTCCGTCGCGCATCTCCGGGAACACGTCCACCCGCGTCTGGCATTCAGGGACCGTGAACGCCGCGCGATCCAGATCGCGAAAGCGCTCGGGGAGCGGCTCGAGCTTGCGCGCGTAGCCGAGCAGCGCCTGCATCTTCTCCTCGCGCCCCATGGCGCGGAAGTGGCGGAGAACCCGCTCGACGGAAGGGGGCAGTGGCGCGGACATTCGTGTGAAGTTACTGACACCAACAAGGAACCAACATGCCAACGAGAAACGCGACGGCCACGTGGAGCGGCGGTGGGCTGAAGTCGGGGCAGGGCGAGTTCAGCGGCGAGAGCGGCGTGATCAAGGGGAAGTACAGCTTCAACACCCGCTTCGGTGAGGAGAAGGGGACCAACCCCGAGGAGCTTCTCGCCGCCGCAGAAGCCGCCTGCTTCAGCATGGCGCTCAGCCTCGGCCTCGAGCAGAACGGCACCCCGCCGCAGCGCATCGAGACGAAGGCCGCGTGCACCATCGCCCAGCAGGGCGGCGGCTTCAAGATCACGACGATCAAGCTCGACGTCACCGCCTCCGTCCCCGGCGTCGACGCCGCGAAGTTCAGGGAGATCGCCGAGAACACGAAGAAGAACTGCCCCGTCTCGGTGGCGCTCGCGGGCGTCGATATTCAGCTGAACGCGAAGCTCGCCTGACGGCGGGGATGAGGGGCCAGGCGTGACGCACGGCGTCAACTGCCGCCAACGCAGCTCCTAACGCCTGGCCCCTGGCCCCTGATCGGCCGCGATCACCCGATACAACGCGGGCAGCGCGATGCCCTCGGCGCGGAAGCGATCGAGCACCGCGAGATGGATCGCCTGCTGGATGTCCATGTGCGCGTTGAAGTCGGGGGTGAGGACGATGTACACTACCTCGAACTCGAGCGCGATCTCCGTGATGCCGCGCAGGTGCGCGCGGTCGAAGCGCACCGGCTGCTGGCGCTCCACGATATCGCGCAGCATCGCCGGGATGCGCGCCACCGTTCCCTGCGGCGTGTCGAGCGCGGCGCCGTAGACGAGCGCGACACGGCGCTCGACGAGCCGGCGAAAGTTCCGGATGCGGCTCTTCAGCAGATCCGCGTTCGAGATGATGATCTGCTCGCCGCCAAGGCTGCGCAGCCGCGTCGTCTTCAGTCCCACGTGCTCGACCGTCCCCTCCGCCGCGTCGACGACGATGAAGTCGCCGATCACGAACGGCTTGTCGAAGACGATCGACATCGCGGCGAAGAGATCGCCGAGGACGTTCTGCACCGCGAGCGCGATCGCGACGCCGGTGATCCCCAGCCCCGCGACCAGCGTCGTGATCTGGAAGCCGAGCAGGTCGAGGGCGAGGATCAGCACGAGCCCCGCGAGCGCGATCCGGATCAGCAGCGCAAATCCCTGGATCGTCGCGACGCTCGTCAGGTCGCCCTGGCGCGAGTGCCGGTACTGCTGCACCGCGAAGCTGATGACTCCATTCCCCCAGAGGAGGAGCTGGAGCATCGCCCCGATCACGAGCACCCAGTGGATGACGCGTTGCACCGACGGGTCGATCACCAGCGTCGGCAGCGCGATCGCCAGCGCGACGATGACGATGAACGACAACCGCGTCCGCCGCGCGAGATCGACGACGAGGTCGTCGCCCCAGTTCGCGGTCCGCGCCGCGATCGCGCTCAGCCGCCGCACGATCACCCATCGCGCCGCACCGAGCACGACCAGCGTCCCCACGAAGAGCCCGAGGGCGGAGAGCCACGTGGCGACGGTGTTGCCCTGCCAGTTGTAGTCGAGGACGCCGTGCATTCGCGGAAGCTAACGGGGGTCGGGGGGTCAGGGGTCGGGGATCAGCCACTGCCACATCGTAGCTGCCGACCCCAGATCCCCGACCCCCGACCCCTCAACCGGCCCGCCGCACCACCACTGTCGCCGGACCGTGCTGGCTCTCCCACGTGTCGAGATCCTCGCAGGAGCCGCAGTTGCGGCAGCGCCAGTCGGGATCGACGTCCGTCTCCCCGAAGTACTCGAGGATCGAGCGCGTGTAGCAGCGCGCCGTCTGGCAGTAGGAGACCATCGCGTCGAGCTTGCGGCGGTCGAGGACGCGGCGCTCCTCGTAGTCGGTCAGATCCTCGCTCAGGTTCACCTTGAGCAGACCGGTCGTCAGCCGCTCCCAGAGATTGCCGCGATGCTCGCGCAGCACGCCATGTCGCTTCAGCAGGGTGAGGACGATGCGCACCTTACGCCGCGCCACTCCCGACTGCTCCGCCACCGTCTGCAGCTCGACGGGGGTGCGCTCAGGATGCGACTCCATCACCAGCGCGACCTTCGCCGCCTCCTCGATCTCGGGATACTTCCCGCCGAGGAAGTACGACTGGATGCGG
>DASVXU010000043.1:0-8576 GCA_036392515.1 Gemmatimonadaceae bacterium
GGCGTCGGCAGACGGTTGAAGGAGTTCCAGCGGGAGGCCGCGCGCGCGAGCGGGGCGGAGACCATGTACTGGTCGTACGATCCGCTGGTCGCGCGCAACGCGCACCTCAACTTCAACCGGCTCGGCGTGCGGCTCGACGAATACGTGGAGGACATGTACGGCGCGTCGGAGAGCGAGCTGCATCGTGGGCTGGGGACGGACCGCTTCATCGTGGCGTGGCCGCTGACGGCGGGGGCCGGGGGCCAGAGGTCGGCCACTGCCGGCGACGCCGTTCCTGACGCGTGGAGGCTGGCGCCTGTCGTCGCCGAGAACCTGGAAGCGTCGAGCGCGCGCCCGCCCGTCCTCCGCGTCGAGATCCCGAGCGACATCGTGAAGGTGCGCGACGAGCGCCCCGAGGAAGCGGCGGCGTGGCGCGCGTCGACGCGGCGCGCGTTCCAGTGGGCAATCGCGAACGGTTACGAGGTCGCGCGCTTCCTCCCGGGCGAGCAGCGTGGGTCGTACGTGCTCACGCGCGCCGGAGGGGAGCGCTGATGCTGCGGCTCGAGCGCATCGTCCTCCGCGAGATCCGGCTCCCGCTGCGCGAGCCCTTCCGCATCTCCTCAGGCGTATGTACGGAGCGGCGCATCGCGCTCCTCGAGCTCTTCGACGCGAGCGGCGCCGTCGGATGGTCGGAGTGCGTCGCCGGTGAAGAGCCGAACTACAGCCCCGAGACGGTAGAGACGGCCTGGCACGCGATGCGGGAATGGCTCGCGCCGCGCGTGCTCGGCGCGCGGATCGACGGTCCGGAGCGCGTCCACGAGCTGCTCGAGCGCGACATCGCCGGCCACAACATGGCGAAGGCGGCGATCGAGATGGGGTGCTGGGAGGTCGCGGCGCGGCTCCAGGAGACGTCGCTCTCGCGCCTCCTCGGCGGCACCCGCGACCGCGTGGCCACGGGAATCTCGATCGGGATCCAGGCGAGCCCCGACGCGCTCGTCGCGCGGGCGACGCGCGCCGTGGCCGACGGCTACCGCAAGATCAAGGTCAAGATCCAACCCGGCGCCGACGTCGAGTACGTGCGCGCCGTCCGCGACGCGTTAGGCGCCGAGGTGAGCCTGATGGCCGACGCGAACTCGGCGTACCGGCTCGCCGACGCCGACCATCTGGCGAAGCTCGACGCCTTCGCGCTGATCATGATCGAGCAGCCGCTCGGGCGCGACGATCTCGTGCGGCACGCGGCGCTGCAGAAGCGCCTGACGACTCCGATCTGCCTCGACGAATCGATCACCGACGTCGACCGGTGCGAGGACATGATCGCGCTCGGCAGCGGCCGGATCGTGAACATCAAGCCGGGGCGCGTCGGCGGCTTCACCCCGTCGAAGCGGATTCACGATCTCTGCCAGCGAAACGGCATTCCCGTCTGGTGTGGCGGGATGCTCGAGAGCGGGATCGGGCGCGCGCACAACATCGCGCTCGCGTCGCTGCCGAACTTCTCCCTCCCCGGCGACCTCTCGCCGAGCCGCCGCTACTGGGAGCGCGACGTCGTCGCGCCGGAGTGGGACATGGACGGGGACGGCCTCGTGCCGGTTCCCGCGGGTCACGTCGGCATGGGCGTGACGCCGGACATGAATCGCATCGACGACCTGACGGTGCGGCGTGAGGAGCTAATCGCGCGCGGGAGGCGAGGATGAGCGCGGCGCGCCCGCTCGCGATCCCACCGACGGTGGCGCGGCTGTTCGACGACGCGCTGCGCGACCGCCTGCTCGAGCTGCGCCGCGCGCTGCACGCGCATCCGGAGCTCTCGCACCAGGAGCACGAGACCGCACGTCGCCTCGTCGAGGCGCTCGTCTCGCTCGGCGTGCGCGACGTGAAGCGCTGCGGCGCGACGGGGGTGATCGCGCGCATCCCGGGGCGTGTGCCCGGCGGGCCGGCGGTCGCAATACGCGGCGACATCGACGCGCTGCCGATCACGGAGGCGACCGGTCTCCCCTTCGCCTCCCGGAACGCCGGCGTCATGCATGCCTGCGGACACGACGTGCACGCGACGTGGGCGGTCGGAGCGGCGGCGCTCCTGCAGCGCGCGCCCGCGGACCACGACGTCGTCGTCATCCTGCAGCCGGCGGAGGAGCAGGGCGACGGCGCGCTGGCGATGATCGAGGCGGGCGCGCTCGATGGAGTGTCGATGATCTTCGGCGGGCATGTCGATCGCCGCTTCGAGATCGGCCAGGTCGTCGCCGACGCGGGGCCGCTCGCGGCGTCCGCCGACACCTTCGAGATCGAGCTGACGGGGCGGGGCGCGCACGCGGCGCGTCCGCACGAGGGCGCGGACCCGATCGTCGGCGCCGCGGCGCTCGTCTCGGCGCTGCAGACGATCGTCGCGCGGCGGCTGAACCCGGCGACGGCGGGAGTGGTGACGGTGGGGACGATGCACGCCGGGACCGCGCCCAACGTCATCCCCGAGCGCGCGACGCTAGGCGGGACGATCCGCGCGATCGACGGCGCGGCGCGCGCGCTGATGGTGGACGACGTCCGGCGGATCGCCGAAGGAGTGGCGGCGACGCACCGGCTCGACGCGCGCGTCACCTTCGAGCGTGGCACGCCGCCGATCGTCAACCCGGAGGGGCCGATCGCGATCGCGCGCGAAGCGGTGACGGCGGTCCTGGGCGAGTCGGCGCTCGTCCCCCTCGGCACGCTGAACATGGCGGCCGAGGACTTCGCCTGGTACCTCGAGCGCATTCCCGGCTGCTTCCTGCGCATCGGGGCGCGCGAGCCGGGGGGCGAGTTCGTCGCCGCGCACTCGCCGAAGTTCCACGCGGCGGAGGAGGCGATCCTCGTCGGCGCCGCCGTGCTCGCGGAGGCGGTGCGACGAGTGCCTCGTGACTCGTGAAACTGCCGTGCCTCGTGACTCGTGAAACGACCCTACGATGGGTGAGGTGTGTGGGTGAGTGACGTGTGACTCGTGACTGGCGTTACCAGCCGTCAACGCCGGTCACGAGTCACTGGGCACTGAACCTCACACCTCACCGCCCGCGGGGTCGTTTCACTCACCGCAGGGTCGTTTCACCGCCCCTCCTCAGCACGCGTCCGGGGTGCGCGCCAGTGACCGCCCGCCCCGCGTAGACCATGGTCCCGTTGACCCACACGCGATCGATGCCCTCGGACAGCGCGTGCGGATCCTGCGGCGTCGCGCGGTCGATCACGGTGTTCGGGTCGAAGAGGACGAGGTCGGCGAACATCCCGGGGGCGATCGTGCCGCGGTCGCGAAGGCCGACGTTGTGGGCGGCGAGGGAGGTCATCTTGCGGATGCCCTCCTCGAGCGACACGACGTGCTGCTCGCGGATGTAGCGGCCGAGCACGCGCGGAAAGCTGCCGAAGCCGCGCGGGTGGCGGCCGTCGAGCTCACCGTCGGTCGAGATGTTCGCGAAGGGCCAGGCGATGAGCTTCGCGATGTCGCGCTCGTCCATGCTCGTCGCGATCACTCCCTGGCCGCCCTTGCCCCCGCTCTTCCGCGCCGATTCCGACGTCGCGATGAGCCACATCAGCGTCGTCGCCGGGTCGCTGCCGCGCATCCGCGCGATCTCGGCGACGGTCTTCCCCGCGTATTCCGGCTGCGGCTCGAAGCGCGAGATGAGCAGGCCCTCCGGCGCCGCGACCTCGCGGAGGATGAACTCCGTCGTGTCGCGGTCGTCGAAGTTCCGCGACGGATAGAGCACCGTCAGCGTCGACTGCCAGAAGGGGTATGGGTAGACGTCCATCGTGACGTCCACGCCGCTGGCGCGCGCCGAGTCGAGCCTGGCGAGCAGCTCCGGCGCGCGTCCCCAGAGCGAGCGCATCGCCAGCTTCGCGTGCGAGATCTGCACGGGCATGTGATTCACGCGTCCGATGTTGATCAGCTCATCGGCCGCCTTGAACAGCTCGCGGTCCTCGCTGCGCATGTGCGAGATGTACCGGCCCCCCGAGTCGGCGGCGACCCTGGCGAGGGCGATCACCTCGCCCGGATCGGAGTAGATACCCGGATCGTACTCGAGCCCCGACGACAGGCCGAGCGCACCCGCGCCCATCTCGTGCGCGACGATCGCCTTCATGCGCTCGACCTCGGCCGGGGTGGCGACGCGCTTGTAGTCCTCGCCGAGCACGCTGTCGCGCACCGAGCCGTGGCCGACGTAGGAGCCGACGTTGATCGCCACCGGGTTCGCCTCGAGCGTCGCGAAGAAGGAGGCGAGCGGGATGCGCGAGCTGCCGTCCTGGCCGGCGATGATGGTGGTGATCCCCTGGCTCACCACGGCGAGCGCCCCGCGATTGCCTTCGAGCCCCCGGTCGTGGTGGCTGTGGGTGTCGATGAAGCCCGGCGCCAGCGTCAGGCCGTGCGCGTCGACGATCGAGTCGCCCGCTTCCTGGCGCAGCTCACCGACGGCGACGATCCGATCGCCGCGGATCCGTACGCTGCCGTTCCGCGCCGCCGCTCCGCTGCCGTCGACGACGCGCGCGTTGGCGATCAGGACGGCGCGGCCGGCCGGCGTGGGGGCGGTCGAGCCACAGGCCGACAGCGCGAGGAGCAGGGAAGCGGTGAGCGCGACTCGGCGCATGCGTCTTGTCTGTGCGAGGTCCGGGGGTAACTTCGGCGCGAGCCAATGTGCAGGCGGGGACCGTCCGACGAAAGGCTCCCCGCTTTCCGCCAACCGCGCCGCCGCCGATGCTCCTCTCCTCGCGCTTCGCGCTGGTCGCCAGCGCCACTCTCGCCTTCCCCCTCGCCGCTCCCGCGCAGGGAGTCAGCCGGCCCGACTCCGCGCGCACCGCGGCGGTGGACGCCGTCTTCGCGCCCTACGACCGCACCGACTCGCCGGGCTGCGCGTTAGGCATCTACGAGAACGGCCGCATCGCCTACGCGCGCGGGTACGGGATGGCGAACCTGGAGCTGATGTCGGCGATCACGCCGCAATCGGTGTTCGACATCGGCTCGACGTCGAAGCAGACGACGGCGATGTCCATCATGCTGCTCGCGAGCCAGGGAAAGCTCTCCCTCGACGACGACGTCCGGAAATACGTCCCCGAGCTGCCGAAGTACGAGCACACGATCACGATCCGCCACATCCTCACGCACACGAGCGGACTGCGCGACTACCTGACGCTCTTCTCCCTCGCCGGGATCGACGACGCGGACCTCACCACCGACGACGACGCGCTCCAGGCGATCGTCAGGCAGAAGGAGCTCAACTTCCAGCCGGGGGAGCAGTGGCTGTACAGCAACTCGGGGTTCTTCCTCGCGTCGGTGATCGTGAAGCGCGCGAGCGGGAAGTCGCTTCCCGAGTTCGCGCGGGAGAACATCTTCACGCCGCTCGGGATGAGCCACACGCGGTACAACGACGATCACCGCGCGGTGATCCCGATGCGCGCGACCGGCTACGACGACCGGGGCGACGGGACGTTCGCGACCGACATGTCCGACTTCGAGCAAACCGGCGACGGCGCGATCCAGACGTCGATCGAGGACATGCAGAAGTGGGACGAGAACTTCTACACCGGGCAGGTCGGCGGCCGCGCCGCGCTCGACGCGATGCAGACGCCGATGGTCCTCAACAACGGGCGGAAGCAGACCTACGCGCTCGGCCTCGGCGTGGACAGCTATCGCGGGCTGCGCACCGTGAGCCACGGCGGATCGTGGGCGGGATACCGCGCCGAGCTGCTGCGCTTCCCCGAGAAGCACACGTCGTTCGCGGTGCTCTGCAACCTCGCGACGACGAACCCGTCGGCTCTCGCGCGCCGTGTCGCCGACGTCTGGCTCGCGAGCTCGCTCGGCCCGGCGCAGGGCTTCGTCGCCTTCAGGCCCGCCTCCGCGGGCGCGAGCGCTGGCGCCACGCACGCGTACGTCGGACTCTATCGGAATCCGACCACGGGCGAGCTGCGGCGCGTCTCCGTCCGCGGCGACTCGGTGCTCTACGACAACATGAGCCGCGCCGTCCCCCTGCAGGCGATTGCGCCGGCGCGCTTCCACCCGCTCGGCGGCGGCGAGATCTTCTTCACCGACGCCACCGGGGGACGCCGCTATCTCTCGGCGATCGACGCGTCCGGGGACACGGCGCGCTTCGAGCGCGTCGCCGAGGCGACGCCGGCGGCGACGGAGCTCGCGCAGTACGCCGGCAGCTGGTACAGTCCTGAGCTCGACGCGACGTACACGCTGCGCGCGACGAACGGAAAGCTCGTGCTCGCGCGGCGCCGCAGTCCGGCCGTCACGCTCCAGCCGACCTACGCCGACGCCTTCGCCGGCGACGGCCTGCTGCTGCGCTTCACGCGGCAGGGGGGCGCGGTGAAGGAGCTGCTGCTCGACGCGGGGCGCATCCGTAACGTGCGGTTCATGCGGACGGTACCATGATTCAGCACTGACCGCGGAACTCGACGCATCCCCGAGGGATCATGCCAGTGAGCAGCGACCGCACGCCGACCGTCCCCGAGCTTCTGTACCTGCTGCACGGCGACCCCACCGATCTCGCCGAGGCGCTCGTGGGAATGCGCGCGGCCGACGTCGCCGAGGCACTGCGCGACCTGCACCCCGAGGCGGCGGCGAAGGTGATGGGAGCGCTGCCCTTCGATCTGGCCGTGCAGGTGTTCGACGAGCCGGAGCTGGAGGGTCGTCGCTGCGACATCGTCCGCCTGATGGGAGAGAAGGCGGCGGCCCCGCTGATCGACGCGATGTCGTCGGACCAGCAGGCGGATCTCTTCCGCGAGCTGCCGGAGAAGGAGCGCGCGCGCTTCCTCCGGCTGCTCGACGCGGCGACGCGGCAATCGCTCGAGACGCTGCTCCAGTATCCGCCCGAGACGGCGGGCGGGATCATGACGACGGAGTTCGTCTCCGTGCCGAACGACTGGACCGTCGAGCGCACGCTGCAGCACATCAGTCAGGTGGGGCGGACGAAGGAGACCGTCTACGCGATCTACTGCCTCGATCCGGAGCGGAAGACGCTCGTGCACGTGGTGTCGCTGCGCGACCTGATGCTCGTCGCGGACCGCGCGCTGGCGGTGGGGGAGGTAGGCAACATGCGGAAGCCGCTCTGCGTCAACACGCGGATGGACCGCGAGGAAGTCGCGCGGCTGATCTCCAAGTACAACCTGCTCGCCGTCCCCGTCGTGGACGAGGGCGGCCACATCCTCGGCATCGTCACGGTGGACGACGTGATCGACGCGATCGTGCGCGAGCAGACCGAGGACGTGCAGAAGTTCGGCGGCATGGAGGCGCTCGACGAGCCGTACACCGAGATCAGCTTCGCGAAGATGATCCGCAAGCGCGCCGGGTGGCTGATGGCGCTCTTCCTCTCCGAGATGCTGACCGCGACGGCGATGCAGCACTTCGAGGGAGAGATCGAGCGCGCCGCGGTGCTCGCGATGTTCATCCCGCTCGTCATGAGCTCGGGGGGCAACTCGGGCTCGCAGGCGACCTCGCTGATCATCCGCGCGCTGGCGCTGCGCGAGGTGCGGTTGCGCGACTGGTGGCGGATCGCGGTGCGCGAGCTGCCGACGGGGCTCGCGCTCGGCGCGATCCTCGGCGTGATCGGGTTCGTGCGGATCGAGCTCTGGCAGCACCTCGGTCTCTTCGACTACGGGGTGCACCACCTGCTGCTGGCGACGACCGTGGGACTCGCGCTGGTCGGGATCGTCGGATTCGGCTCGCTCGCCGGGTCGATGCTTCCCTTCGTGCTGAAGCGCGTGGGATTCGATCCGGCGAGCGCGTCGGCGCCCTTCGTCGCGACGCTCGTGGACGTCACGGGGCTGGTGATCTACTTCAGCGTGGCGTTCCTCATCCTGCGCGACACGCTGCTCCGTTAGGCAGCAGTTCCGGCTATGGCCGCTCGCGGATCATGCGCCAGCGGCCGTGCTGCGTGGTGAGCATCGGCGCGGTGGTCGTGTACGTCCCGACGATCGAGTCGCCGGCGACCCGGCCGCGGAAGGTGGTGCTCACCGTGCAGGTGCAGTCGGGCGCGATGTACGGCTCGAGCGCGCCGCTCACCTCGTCGCTCGAGAGTCCGACGAAGCTGATCGCGAGGAGCTGACTGTTCGTGGCGTGGGCGAGGTGCTGCTTGCCGAGGTCCGCCGCCTGGATGACAGCGGTCGATCCGCGCGGCTCCATGAGGACGTCGCCCGTGGCGCTGTCGCTCCCGGCGCGCAGGACGAAGGTGATGCTGCCGCCGCGCCCCGACTCGGCGCTCTCGTACTCCCCTCGCCACTTCCCGGCGAGCGAGGCGACCACCTCGCGGTTGCCATGAAGCGGCACGGGGCTGGAGCGCAAGTGCCCGCACCCGGCGGCGAGCGCGAGCCCGGCGGCGAGGACGAATCTGCAATCCATACGATCCCTCCTGTGATTTGCCGTAGGGTAGAGCGGGCGCGTCCCGTCAGTCTGTAGGGGAACATTCCCGCCCCCGGTTGCGGATCGCCGACAGACGCGCTCGCCGAAGGTCAGCAACTTGTGAACACCGCGTGCGAAGCGCGGGCGATCACGTACACCGCGAGGGGCACATGAAGCGCGTCCTGCTCGGCACACTCGTCATCCTGCACGCGCTGGCGCACGCCGCGTCCGGCGTCTGGCTCGCCGCCGAGGGCCCCGTCTG
>DASVXU010000044.1:0-17348 GCA_036392515.1 Gemmatimonadaceae bacterium
CGAGCGCGCCCGCCGCTCCGCTCTCCGTGCAGGACCTCTCGAAGTACGGCGTCGCCCTGAGCGGACGCGGTCGCACAGAGGTCTCGCTCTCGATGCCGCGTGTCGCCGGCCAGCCCGCGTCGCCGGCGCTCAGGATCTCGATCGACTACGGGCAGCCGCACGCACGCGGGCGCACCGTGCTGGGCGGGATCGTCCCCTTCGACAGCGTCTGGCGCACCGGCGCCAACTCCGCGACGACGCTGACGACCGACGCCGACCTCACCATCGGGGGCGCGTTCGTGCCGAAGGGATCGTACACGCTCTACACGCTGCCGACGCGCACCGGCTCGAAGCTCATCATCAACAGGCAGACCGGCCAGTGGGGAACGGTCTACGACCCGAAGCTCGACCTCGCCCGCGTGGACCTCGCGACGCGCACCCTCGCCGAGCCCGCGGAGAGCTTCACGGTGACGCTCGTCCCCGCCGATCCGGCGAAGGAGCCCGGCCCGGCGCACGGGCGCGTCGTGCTCTCGTGGGGCACCACCGAGATGTCCACCGACTGGAAGGTCGGGCGCTGAGTGGCCGTGGGTTATCTTTCAGTGTCGGCGCCGCACTTCGTTGAACCTTTCCTCCAGCCTCGCGTCCCATGACGGCAGCTCGTCTTCAGCGTCTCCACGACGCCGGCCAGTCGCTCTGGCTCGACTACATCGATCGCACGATGCTCGGCAACGGTGATCTCGCGCGGCGCATCCGCGAGGACGCGCTCACGGGGATGACCTCGAACCCGACGATCTTCGAGAAGGCGCTCGGCGAGGGAAATGCGTACGACGCGCAGCTCGCCGGCGCGCCCGCCGACCTCACGCCGTGGGAGCGCTTCGAGCTCGTCGAGACGACGGACGTCCGCAACGCGTGCGACGTCTTCCGCCCGGTCTACGACGCGACGAAGGGCGCCGACGGCTACGTGTCGATCGAGGTCTCTCCCGGCGCGGCGAGCGACGCGAACGCCACGGTGGAGGAGGCGCACCGCCTCTGGACGACCGTCAACCGTCCGAACGTGATGATCAAGGTGCCGGGGAACGCCGAGGGCGTCGTCGCCTGCCAGCGCCTGATCGCCGACGGGATCAACGTGAACGTGACGCTGCTCTTCGCCGTCGAGGCACACGAGCGGATCATCGACGCCTACATCGCCGGGCTCGAGGAGCGCGCGAAGGCGGGGAAGGGGATCGACCGCGTCGCCTCCGTCGCGAGCTTCTTCGTGAGCCGCGTCGACACCGAGATCGACAAGCGCCTCGACGCGAAGATCGCGAGCGACGCCGCGAACGCAGAGCGCTATCGGGCGCTCAAGGGTCGCGCGGCGATCGCGAACGCGAAGCTCGCGTACGCGCTCTTCCAGCGGAAGTTCTCGGGTGCGCGGTGGGAGGCGCTGGCCGCGAAGGGGGCGCGCGTGCAGCGTCCCCTCTGGGCGAGCACGAGCACGAAGAACCCCGCCTACCGCGACGTGATGTACGTCGAGCAGCTCATCGGGCCGGACACGGTGAACACCCTCCCACCGGCGACGCTCGACGCCTTCCGCGACCACGGCGAGGTCGCGCGCACGGTGGACAAGGACGTGGACGGCGCGAAGCGCACGATCGCCGAGCTGGCCGCGGTGGGGATCTCCCTGGAGGAGGTCACCGCGAAGCTCCTCCGCGACGGGATCGCGAGCTTCCAGAAGTCCTTCGACGGTCTGATCGCGAACCTCGAGAAGAAGGCGGTCGCCGGCGCGCGTTAGGCACTGCAGTCACCGCCCGCAGCTCACCGCGCGAGTCTCGAGATCGAGCGTGCACGGAGTCGCGCCGATCAGCAGGCCGACCTTGCGCGTCCCGTTGAACGTCACGACGACGTGCCGCGTCGCCGACCGCGCCTCGTTCGCCGGCGCGCCGTCGGCCGCCGAGGTGATCACGATGTCCTGCGTGATCGTTCCCGACTGCGGGTAGGGATATGTGGCGCGCGGGAGCCGGAAGACGACGTGCTCGATCCGGTCCATCGCCTCGATCCGCGTCGTGCGCGGCGCCCCGTCGCGGGTGACGCGCATGCTGTCGCTCCGCGCGCCGATCCCGTCCCACACCCGCGTCGTCTCGATGCCGGCGAGCCCGCTCACCGTCATTGATCGCGTGTGCCGCAGCCAGAGCGTGCGGTCGTCACGCGCGAGCGTTCCATTGACAGCGGTCTGGAAGTTGACCGAGTCGGTCCGCAGGGGGTCGTAGGCGGGCTGCGGCGTTCCCCCGGCGAAGATCGCGTACGAGCGGTCGAGGAGCAGCCCATCCGGCGTCCGTACGGTGGGACAGACGTAGCGGCCCGCGGGCGAGTACGGACAGGCGGGGGCGAGCGCCGTTTGCGAGGCCGTGGCCGGGAGGCCGGCCGCGAGCTCCCCGTCCACCATCTGCGCCAGGTCGAGCGTGGCGGTCGTCGCCGCGGCCGCGGCGATGTCGCGCGTCAGCATCTGGTCGGTGACGCCGGCCTTTGGCGCGGTGGGGTCGGCGTTGCACGCGGCGAGCGACAGTGCCCCCGCGGCGATCAGGCACAGACGAACTCTGCGCATCATGACTGCCTCCGAAGCATGGTCTCGTGTGTGGGTCGCGCTCCTCTGGGAGCCGACCGGCCGATTGGCGTGAATTTCTCGACCGCAGGGGGCGCGCCAGCGTGGCGCGTTGTGCGCGTCTTGCCCGGCTCCGACGACCCGGGTACATATCGGGGTCCGGTTCACCTCCCGGATACCACCAGGCCAGAGAGCCGTGCCGAACCGCCACAACCGTCGCACCAAGATCGTCTGTACCCTCGGGCCCGCGTCGAGCAGCAAGGAGCAGCTCCGCGGTCTCATGGAAGCCGGGCTCAACGTCGCCCGCCTCAACTTCTCCCACGGCACGCACGAGCAGCACCTCACTCTCATCGAGACCGTCCGCGGCGCCGCGAAGGAGCTCGGCTGCCCGGTCGCGATCCTCGGTGACCTGCAGGGCCCGCGCATCCGCGTCGGCAACCTGCCGTCGCCGATCAAGCTCGTCGAGGGCAGCGACGTCGTGCTCGTGTACGAGGACAGCGCGAAGGGCTCGGACATTCCCGTCACCTACGAGGGGCTCCCGCGCGACGTCCACGTCGGCGATCGCATTCTGCTCGACGACGGCCTCCTCGAGCTGATGGTGATGGACGTGACCGACGGCCGCGTCACCGGCCGCGTCGTGCACGGGGGACAGCTCAAGAGCCACAAGGGGATGAACCTTCCCGGAGTGGACGTCAGCGCGCCGTCGATCACGGAGAAGGACGAGGCGGACATCGAGTTCGCGACGCGGCAGGGGCTCGAGTATCTCGCGCTCAGCTTCGTGCGCCGCGCTGCCGACATCGCCAGCCTGCGCAGGCTCATCCCGCGCGAGATGCTGATCTGCGCGAAGATCGAGCTCGACGTCGCGCTCAGCAACATCGAGAGCATCGCCGCCGAGACGGACGCGATCATGGTCGCGCGCGGCGACCTCGGGGTCGAGCTTCCCTTCGAGGAAGTCCCGCTCGCGCAGAAGAAGATCATCCAGGTCGCGAACCGGCTCGGCAGGCCGGTGATCACCGCGACGCAGATGCTCGAGTCGATGGTGACGCATCCCCGCCCGACGCGCGCCGAGGCGAGCGACGTCGCGAACGCGATCCTCGACGGCACCGGCGCCGTGATGCTCTCGGCGGAGACCGCGGCGGGCGCCTTCCCCCGCCTCGCGGTCGAGGCGATGAACCGCATCATCACCGAGGTCGAGACGCACACGCATCCGAGCGCGGCGCTCAGCCCGGAGGTCGCGATCGCGAACGAGAGCGCCTCCGACACGCCCACGAAGACCGAGGACGCGATCGCCGCCGCCACCGCCGCCGCCGCCGACATGATCGGCGCGCCCTGCGTCGTCGTCTTCACGAAGAGCGGCTTCACGGCGCGTGTCGTCAGCTCCTTCCGCCCCTCGGTGCCGATCCTCACCCTCACCGACTCGGAGCGCACCTACCGCCAGCTCGCGCTGGTGTGGGGCGTGATCCCGGAGCTCGTGCCGCACTGCGCGACCTACGACGAGATGGTCGTGCACGCGCTGGAGGCGGTGCGGCGCCGCGGGCTCGCGCAGGAGGGAGACCGCGTCATCGTCACCGCCGGCGTCCCCTTCGACACCACCGGCGCGACGAACATGCTCAAGGTCGAGAAGGTGTGATGACCGCCGTTAGGCGACCATCGTGCGCCTGACCTTTCTCGGCACGGGCACCAGCTTCGGCGTCCCGCAGATCGGCTGCCACTGCGAGGTGTGCCGCTCCCCCGATCCGCGCGACCGGCGCACCCGCGTCGGCGCGTACGTCGAGAGCCGCGGAGGCACGCGCATCCTCATCGACACCCCGCCGGAGCTGCGCCTCCAGCTCACCTCCGCCGGGATCGACCGCGTCGACGCGGTGCTCTACACCCACGACCACGCCGACCACCTGCACGGGATCGACGACCTCCGCGCGATCAGCGTCCGCCGCGAGGGCGCGCTCCCGATGTACGGTCCCGCAGACTCGCTCGAGCGCATCGCGCGCAAGTTTCCCTACATCTTCGACGACAACATGCGTCCGGTGCAGGGGACCTCGAAGCCCGAGGGAAAGCTCTACCCGATCGCGCCGGGCGCGGTGACGACGATCGGTGACCTCGAGATCGTCCCGGCCGCGCTCCCGCACGGCCCGATCACCGTCCATGGCTACCGCATCGGCCCCCTCGCCTACGTCACCGACGCGAAGACGGTCCCCACCGAGGCGATGGAGATCATGCGCGGGGCGAAGGTGCTCGTCATCAACGCCCTCTTCCGCACCGAGCATCCGACGCATCTCTCCGTCCCCGAGGCGGTGCGCGTCGCGAAGGAGATCGGCGCCGAGCGCACGTTTCTCACCCACCTGACGCACGACAACTTCCACGCCGACCTCGAGGCCGAGCTGCCGCGCGGCATCACGCCGGCGTTCGACGGGCTCACGGTGCGGGTGGAATGAGCACCGCCGCCCGCAGTCCCATGGCACACCAGGACCGATGACTCTCTCGCTCGACTACTCGAACATGATGGCCCGCGGCGACGCGGGCGCCGAGCCGCGCTCGGCGATCCCCGAAGCGCAGTGGGCGACGGCCGGCCGCGACTTCGCGCGCGCGCAGGAGGTCTTCGCCCGGCAGCGCGGGCACGGCGTGCTCGGGTTCCTCGACCTGCCGACGGACACCGCGCTCGCGAAGCAGAGCACCGACTTCGTCGCCGCGACGCGGGGTCGCTACCACGACGTGGTCGTGCTCGGCATCGGCGGCTCCGCGCTCGGCCCCATCGCGCTGCGGACCGCGCTGCGTCCCTCGGGGTGGAACTCGCTCCCCGACATCGCGCGCGGCGGCTGGCCGCGGCTGCACGTGCTCGACAACGTGGACCCGGTGACGATCCTCGCCCTCCTCGAGCGGCTCGAGCTGGCGCGCACGCTGTTCATCGTCATCTCGAAATCGGGCGGCACCGCCGAGACGATGGCGCAGTATCTCGTCGTCCGGCAGCGGCTCGAGCAGGCGTTAGGCAGCGAGAAGGCGAAGGAATCGCTCGTCTTCGTCACCGATCCGGAGAAGGGGGCGCTCCGCCCGCTGGCGCGGAGCGAGGGAATCCGTGCGCTCGACATCCCCGCGAACGTCGGCGGCCGCTTCAGCGTGCTCACACCCGTCGGGATCCTCCCCGCGGCGCTGATGGGCATCGACGTCGGCCACCTTCTCGCCGGCGCCGAGGACATGCGCCGCC
This sequence comes from Gemmatimonadaceae bacterium, assembly GCA_036392515.1. Taxonomy (GTDB): domain Bacteria; phylum Gemmatimonadota; class Gemmatimonadetes; order Gemmatimonadales; family Gemmatimonadaceae; genus JABFXC01. The sequence goes on from DASVXU010000044.1 coordinate 5,757, forward strand.
GCTGCGAGAGCGCCGAGCTGGCGAAGAACCCCGCCGGCGTCTTCGCGATGCTGCAGTTCCTCGCCGACACCACGCTCGGCAAGCGCATCCAGGTGCTGATGCCCTACAGCGACCCGCTGCGCGACTTCGCCGCCTGGTTCGTCCAGCTCTGGGCCGAATCGCTCGGCAAGGCGCGCAAGAGTGACGGCGCGCACGTCGGCCCGACCCCGCTCGCCGCGCTCGGCGCGACCGACCAGCACTCGCAGGTGCAGCTCTTCATGGAGGGACCGGCCGACAAGACCGTCACCTTCATCGGCGTGAAGGAGGGCGGGGCGGACGTCGAGATCCCGAAGCGGCATCAGGAGGTCGGCGAGCTCGCGTACCTTGGCGGACACCGGCTCGGCGAGCTGCTCGACATCGAGCGGCGGGCGACGGCGGGCGCGCTGGCGCGGCGTGGCCGGCCGAACATGACGCTCACCCTCGACCGCGTCGATCCGTGGCACGTCGGGGGGCTGATCATGCTCCTCGAGATCGCGACGATCTATGCCGGCGCGCTGTACGACGTGAACCCGCTCGACCAGCCGGGGGTGGAGCTGGGGAAGCAGTTCACCTACGCGATGCTCGGACGCGCGGACGCGGAGCAGGCTCGACAGGAATGGAATATGCTACCCAAGGGCGACCCGCGGTGGTCGGTGTAGCTGGCCGCCCGGTCCGCGTCCGCGCTTGCCCGGCCGCACCGTACCGGTCACTTTCCATTTACGTCCCACACCCATCGCCGCCGGCGCGACCCCCGTGTCCCGGTGCGCATTTCCGTTTGGAGATCGAATGCAGGCACATATCGACACGATGACCAGCATCTTCGACGGCAACATCGTCGTCGAGGACGGGCGAGTCACGGTGAAGAACGAGCGGGCGCTGACCGGCCCGCAGATGGATTCCCTCGTCCGCGAGGCGGTGTTCGGCGACGAAGCGACCCGTGACTACGCGCGCTGGCTGATCTGGGAGATCGGGCAGGCGGTCGGTGTCCGTCCCTCGTCGATCCACGATCTCTACCTCGCCCGCGGTCGCGGCGAGGTGCGCGGCTTCACCGTCCCCGCGATCAACGTGCGGGCGATGACGTACGACACCGCGCGCTCGATCTTCCGCGTCGCGAAGAAGATGGACGCGGGCGCCTTCATCTTCGAGATCGCGCGCTCCGAGATCGCCTACACCGAGCAGCGCCCGACGGAGTATGTCGCGGTGATCCTCGCCGCCGCGCTGCGCGAAGGGTTCCGCGGCCCCGTGTTCATCCAGGGCGACCACTTCCAAGTCAACCACAAGAAGTACGCGAACGATCCGAAGACCGAGGTCGACTCGGTGAAGCAGCTCGTCACCGAGGCCGTCGCGGCCGGCTTCTACAACATCGACATCGACACCTCGACCCTCGTCGACATCTCGAAGAAGACGCTCGACGAGCAGCAGCGGCTGAACTACGAGGTCGGGATCGACATCCTGAAGCACGTGCGCGCGCAGCAGCCGGAGGGCGTCGACATCTCGATCGGCGGCGAGATCGGTGAGGTGGGCACCGCGAACAGCACGGTCGAAGAGCTGCGCGCCTACATGGACGGCTTCGAGCGCACGCGGAAGAAGCAGGCGCCCGACGCGGAAGGACTGAGCAAGATCAGCGTGCAGTCGGGCACCTCGCACGGTGGCGTCGTCCTCGCCGACGGCTCCATCGCCGACGTCGCGATCGACTTCAAGACGCTCGAGACACTGTCGAAGGTCGCGCGCGACGACTACGGGCTCGCCGGCGCCGTGCAGCACGGCGCCTCGACCCTTCCCGACACCGCCTTCCACAACTTCCCGCGGCTCGAGGTCGCCGAGATCCATCTCGCGACCAACTTCCAGAACATGATGTACGACAACATCCCGGGAGAGCTGCGCGACGAGATCTACGAGTGGCTGCGCACGAACGCGAAGGACGAGCGCAAGGCGACGGACACCGACGAGCAGTTCTTCTACAAGTCGCGGAAGAAGGCGATCGGGCCGTTCAAGCGCCGGCTCTGGGATCTGCCCGCCGAGGTGAAGACGAAGCTCTCGAAGGCGTACGACGCGAAGTTCGAGTTCCTGTTCTCGCAGCTCGCGGTCGGCGGGACGGCGAAGGCGGTGAAGCAGCACGTGCGCGTGCAGGAGATCCACCGGCCGATGCCGCACGAGGCCGAGGCGGTGGTCGCGGCGCCGGACGACGCGGATCTGAGCGACTGAGTGCTCGATGCGCTCTGGCTGACCATCTTCCAGCGATTGAGCGCGGGCGTCGCGCACGAGCTCCGCAACTCGCTGAACGGAGTGGCGGTGAATCTCGAGGTGGTGCGCAGCCGATCGGGTCGCGACGGGGTCGCCGCGAGCGCGCTGGGCAGCTTCGCGGCGTCCGCCTCCGAGCAGCTCGAGCAGGTCATCGCGATGACGGAAGCACTCGTCGCGCTCGGCCGGCCCGCGCGCTCACCGGCGGCGATCGGCCGCTGCGCCGATCAGGTCGCGATACTTCTCCGGCCGCCGCTCGTGGCGAACGGAGGAAGGCTGGACCTCGTCGTGGAGGGTGAGGGTACCACGCGCGTCCCCGCCGACGCGGCGCGGACGTTCGTCGCCGCGGCGCTGTGCGCCGCGGTGGAGAGCGCGGGAGAAGCCGGGGAAGTGCGCTGCCTCGTGCGTCCCGCGAACGGCGTCGAGCTGCAGGTCGAGGGGGGCTTCGCCGCGCCGCCGCGACTCGCGATGGAGATCGAGCGCGCGGCCGCCGAGCTGGCGGTCGGCGTGCGCAGCACGGCGAGCGGCATAACATTGACGTTTCCCGCTCAGGGCGGGTGAAGACCATGGCAACTGCAAAGCACTCCAAGATCCTCATCGCGGACGACGAGACCACCATCACGACCGGTCTCAGCGCGATCCTCTCCGACGAGGGCTACGACGTCGAGGTGGCGTCCGACGGCCAGAAGGCGCTCGACCGGCTCACCACGGAGCCCTTCGGCGTCGTGCTCGCCGACCTCAAGATGCCGAGGCTCGACGGGCTGGCGATCCTCAAGGAGCTCCAGAAGCGCAGCATCCCGACGGAGTGCATCATCGTCACCGGCCAGGCCACCGTCGACTCGGCGGTCGCGGCGATGCGCGAGGGTGCGTACGACTACATCGAGAAGCCGCTCAACGCGGAGAAGCTGAACCGCCTCAAGGCGCTGATCCCGAAGGCGCTCGAGAAGTTCACGGTGCAGCAGAAGAACCGCGAGCTGGCGAGCAAGCTCGAAGGGCTCACGCACTACGGCGAGCTCACCGGGCAGTCGGAGTCGATGCGCCAGGTCTACCAGGTCATCGACGCCGTCGCGCCGTCGACGGCGAGCGTGCTCATTCTCGGCGAGAGCGGCACCGGCAAGGAGCTCGTCGCGCGGGCGATCCACTCGAAGAGCGAGCGTGCGAAGGGACCGTTCTTCGCGCTGAACTGCGCCGCCCTGCCCAAGGAGATCCTCGAGAACGAGCTGTTCGGCCACGAGAAGGGCGCCTTCACCGGGTCCACCAACGAGAAGCCTGGCGCCTTCGAGATGGCGAGCGGGGGGACGATCTTCCTCGACGAGGTCGCGGAGATGTCGCCCGACATCCAGGTGAAGCTCCTCCGCGCCCTCGAGACGCGGCAGGTGCGCCGCCTCGGCGGCAAGAAGGAGATCAACGTCGACATCCGCATCGTCGCCGCGACGAACAAGAACCTCCAGAAGGCGATCGCCGACGGCGAGCTGCGCGAGGACCTCTACTACCGCCTCGCGGTGGTCGAGATCTTCCTCCCCCCGCTGCGCGAGCGCGCCGGCGACATCCAGCTCCTCGCCAAGGAGTTCCTCGCCCGCTTCGCCCAGGAGAACGGAAAGCAGATCGAGAGCTTCGACGACTCGGCGTGGAACTGGATCCTCACCTACCACTGGCCGGGCAACGTCCGCGAGCTCAAGAACGCGCTCGAGCGCGCGGTGATCATGGCGCGCGGGAACACGATCGGGCCCAGCGACATCATCCCGCGGCACATGCAGAACTCCGGGGAGATGCCGGCGCTGACGATCGCGGTCGGGAACACCACGGTCGCCGAGGCGCGGAAGCAGCTCGTGCTGCGCACGCTGGCGACGACCGGGGGCGACATGGAGCGCACGGCGAAGGTGCTCGGCCTCGGCGTCGCCGAGGTGGCGGCGGAGCTGGCGCACCTGCTGGGCGGGAACGGCGCGGCGAGGAACGGCGACGGTGGCGCGGAGCGTGCTCCGGCTCGCAAGCCCGCAACGCCGCCGGCCGCGGCGAAGAAGGCTCCGCCGCCGAAGGGGAAGAAGCGCTGACGCGGCGCGGCGGTTGCACTGACAGCCGCCGAGCGACCGCACGAACGAGCACCGGGGAGACGCAGGGATGCGCGACGACGACTACGAGTTTGACGACGACGAGCCGTATGTGGTGATCGAGCGCCAGTCGGCGGGGATCGGTTCCTTCATCCTCGGCGCGGCGATCGGTGCCGGCATCGCGCTGCTCTTCGCGCCGAAGAGCGGCGTCGAGACGCGGCGCGAGATCAAGCGAAGCGCGAACCGCGTCAAGCGCGCCGCGCAGGATGCGGCCAGCGACGCGGCCTCCCGCGTCAACGAGACCTTCCAGGAGGCGCGGCGCCAGGTGGAGGAGCGCATCGACGCGGCGCGCCAGGCGATCGAGCTGAAGAAGAACCAGGTCCAGCGCGCGATGGACGCCGGGCGCGACGCGGCGCGTGAGGCACGCCTCGATCTCGAGGAGCGGCTCGCGCAGACGAAGGCGGCCTATAACGCCGGCGCCGAGGTGGCACGCGACGCGCGCGAGGAGCGGGAAGCGGCGCGGACGGCGCGCGCGCAGCGGCGGCGGGCGACGGCATCCGGCGTCGGCTCGCAGCCCGACCTCGACGAGGACCTCGACGAGGGCTGAGGGGTGAGGATGGCGGGCCTTCGCGCGCGCGGCTAGGTTCGCCGCGCATGCCCAGCCGTCCGCTACCCGTCCGCCTCTACTGGAGCGCCCGCGACTACGCGAAGCGCGTCTGGGACAACAGTGGAGAAGACAACGTCTTCTTCCTCGCTGGGGGGATCGCCTTCAACCTGCTGTTGGCGGCAGTCCCCTTCCTGTTGCTCCTCGTGGTCGGGATGGCGACGATCCTCCACCTCCCGACCGCGGCGTCGTCGGCGGAGGTCAACGCGCTGCTCGACCGCCTGATGCCGCCCCACGCCGAATCGACGTCGTCACCGATCCACGGCTTCCTCGACGACATCATCGCCGCGCGCGGCGCGATCCGCCTCTACAGCGCGATCGGCTTCGTCTGGTTCTCGACACGGCTCTTCGGGTCGCTGCGCAGCGTCCTCGCGGAGGTGTTCGACATCGAGCAGGACCGCGGGATCATCGACGGGAAGCTGTTCGACATCAAGATCACGATCATCGCGACGCTGTTGCTCGTCGGCTACACGGCGTTGAACGCGTACCTCGCCGTGGCGACGACGCGGGGCGTCGAGCGGCTGACGTCGTACGGCGTGCGCACCGAGGTGATGGGCCAGCTCGAGTACTGGCTCGGCCGCGGGCTCGCGTTCCTGTTCATCGGGACGATGTTCTTCGCGCTGTACAAGTTCATCCCGAACCGGCGCATCCGCTGGCAGACCGCGCTCGTCGCCTCGGGGTTCACGAGCCTGATGTTCGAGATCGAGCGGAACGTCTTCAGCGCGTACGTGCGCTCCTTCAATCCCGGCTCGCTCTACACCGGCGCGCTGACGGCGATCGTGGTGGTCGTGATCTGGGTCTACTATGCCTCGCTCATCTTCATCCTCGGCGGCGAAGTCGGGCAGGTGTTCGAGCTGCGCCGCGTGAGGCGGATGCAGCGGGAGGTGTTCACGGAGTGAGGGGGAGTACGGGAGTACGGGAGTGCGGGAGTACGCAGCTGCCATGTTGCAGTACCGTACTCCCGACTCCCGTACCGCGTGCAGTCGAGTCTGGCCCGAAGGTTGCTTCAACCGTTCGCGCCCGCACAACCAAACCGGGAGGAAATGTGCGCAAGATGACGATCGCCATCGCACTCGCCGCCGCGGCGACGATGGCTGCCTGCAAGAAGACAGGCGAAGGCGAGTACGAAGTGCAGAAGCCGGTGATCGGCACGGTGCCCGACACGGTGCACACGCCGTCGGTGGAGGTGGGGACGGACACCCACACGGTCACCACGCCGAAGGTCGAAGTGAAGAAGGACTCGACGAAGATCGTGACGCCGAAGGTTCAGGTGAAGAAGCCGTAAGCGCCTGCAGGCTGTAGGCAGGAGGCCGGAAGCAGGAGGCTGGACGCGAGGCGCGGGAACGCCTTCGTCTCCAGCCTCCTGCTTTTAGCTTTCAGCCTTCCCTCGAACCGACGATACGCCATGCAGCCGATCGACCTCCGCTCCGACACCGTCACCCGTCCCACCCCCGCGATGCGCCGCGCGATGGCGGAGGCCGAAGTCGGCGACGACGTCCTCGACGGCGATCCGACGGTGCGCGCGCTCGAGGAGCGCGTGGCGACGCTCCTCGGCAAGGAGAGCGCGCTCTTCTTCCCGAGCGGGACGATGGCGAACCAGACCGGGGTGTGGCTGCTCTCGCGGCGCGGCACGGAGATCCTGCTCGACGCCGAGGCGCACCTGATCCACTGGGAGATCGCCGGGCTCGCCGGGCTGTGCGGGGTGCAGCCGCGGCCGCTGAAGGGGACGGGCGCGGTCTACGACGCCGAGGCGCTGCGCGCGGGGATCCGGCCGGCGTCGCCTAACGCTCCCCAGGCGAGCCTCGTCTGCGTCGAGAACACTCACAACGGAGCGGGGGGCAAGGTGACGAGCCTCGCCGGGCTGCAGGCGATCCGCGACGTCGCCCGCGAGCACTCGCTGCCCGTGCACATGGACGGCGCGCGGCTCTGGAACGCGGCGGTGGCCACGGAGACGAACATCGCCGACTTCGCGGCCTGCGCCGACACCGTGATGGTCTCCTTCTCGAAGGGACTGGGGGCGCCCGTCGGCGCCGCGCTCGCGGGGTCGAAGGAGGCGATGCGCGATGCCTGGCAGACGCGCAAGCGCTTCGGCGGCGGAATGCGGCAATCGGGGATCCTCGCCGCGGCGGCGCTGTACGGCGTCCGGGAGAATTGGCCGCGGATGCACGAGGATCACGAGCGCGCGCGCGAGCTCGCGAAGGCGGTGGACGGCGCCGGGGGCGCGCGCGTCGTTCCTCCCGACACGAACATCGTGATGCTCGACCTCCCCCCGGGCATCACCGCGGCGACGCTGAGCGCCCGCTGCGCGGAGCAGGGCGTGAAGATCAGCCCGTGGAACGCGACCCGCGTCCGCGCGGTCACGCATCTCGACGTCGACGCCCCGCAGATCGCGCGCGCGGCGGAGGTGATCGTGCGGGCACTCGAGGGGTCGGGGGCCAGGCGTTAGGGACCGCGGTGGACGCCGTTCCTTACACCTGGTTCCTGACCCCTGCCGCAGACGGCGCCAACCGGCTATCTTGAAGGCGCTCCAGGTCCCGGAGGGCGCGAGCCCGCCAACCCCGTCAGGACCCCGCAGGTAGCAGCGGTACGTGGTGTCTTGTGTCGCTCCGTCAGGCCTGGAGTATTCGCGCGGCAGGGCAGCGCTCTCACGAGCGGGCCCGCCGCGCGATTCCTTTTCACCATCCCCCTCGTGAAACCGCCGCGACGAAGGGGCCGTATCGTCGGGGTTCTCCACCTCCCCCTGACGGAGCCGTCCTCATGACCCGCGTCCGACTCGTCCTCGGCGCCCTCGCGCTGCTGCTCGCGCCGCTCGCCGCCGCCACCGCGCAGTCGCGGGGGCTCCCCCTCACCGTGAACGACGTCGGCGTCGGCATCGGGCCCGTCCCGCGCGTCATCGGCGTCAGGCTCAACTTCCGCGACGACGCCGACTTCGACGTCCGCGGGATCAACATCACCGTGTGGACCCCCGAGGGCGACCTGCGCGGCGACGTGAAGGGCGCCGCGATCGGCCTTCCCGCGACGGGCGCGTCGCGGATCAGCGGGCTCGCGGCGGGGATCTTCGGCGTCGGCGCCGACCGCTACATCGACGGGATCGGCGTCGGTGGGCTCGGGATCGGCGCCGGCGATCGCCTGCGCGGGATCATGATCGGCGGACTGGGCGTCGGAGCGGGCGGGCGCGTCACGGGCATAACGTTAGGCGGCCTCGGTGTCGGCGCCGGCGGCGACCTCACCGGAATCACGATCGGCGGACTCGGCGCGGGGTCCGGCGGGCGCGTCGAGGGACTGGCGATCGGCGGACTCGGCGTCGGCGCGGGACAGGGCGCGCGCGGCATCCTCGTCGGCGGCGCGGGTGTCGGCAGCGGCGAGTCCGTCTCCGGGCTGGCGATCGGCGGGATCGGTGTCGGCAGCGGCGAGCGCATGACGGGGATCGCCATCGGCGGCGTGGGTGTCGGAGTCGGCGAGAAGCTCACCGGCCTCTCGATCGCGGGGATCGGCGTCGGTGCGGGTGGAGGGATCAGCGGCATCACGATCGCCGGCGTGGGCATCGGCTCCGGCGGGACGCTGCGCTGGCTGTCGATCGCGGGGGTGGGGATCGGCGCGCCGCGCATCGAGTCGATCGCGGTCGCGCCGGTGGTCGGCGCCGAGAGCACGAAGGCGTTCATCGTCGCCCCGGCGTACATGCGCATCGAGCAGGGGACGATGCAGGGCGTCTCGATCAGCTCCTTCAACCACGTGAAGGGCACGCAGCGCGGCCTGACGGTCGGCGTCTTCAACTACGCACGCTCGCTGCACGGCGTGCAGATCGGAGTGCTCAACTACGCGAAGAGCAATCGCGCGCCATTCCGGCTCCTCCCGCTGGTGAACGTTCCGGCGCGCTGAGCGACGGCGAGCAGAGCGCGGGTCACGGAGCATCTCCGTGACCCGCGTCGCGTTCTCGCCGTCTCCCCTGCATGAGCAGCTACCAAACGGCCCGGGGGCGCGGCTTTCTCCGCCTGACGAGCTGGCGCTTTCGCGTCGGCTTCGGTGCCGCGGTCTTCGTGACGCTCGAGATGCTGCTCCTCTTCGGAAGCGTGAATCCCGCGAAGGGCTTCGACGATCCGAGCGCGGTCCTCGCCATCGCGATCACTCTCGGCGTCGACATCTGGCTCGTCCTCGCGATCCTGAGCGGGAAGGGTCGGCGAATCGCGCTCGGCTTCGTGTGCGGGATTCTCGCCATGGCTTTCGCCCGCCCGGCGGTCGCGGGGATCTGGACGCTTCCCGCCGTCGCGCTCGTGCAGGCGACGCGACCGGCATGGGCGCCTATCGTCGCCGCCTCCACGCGCTCGGATCAGCGGACGCTCTGGGCGAAGGCGCGCAGCGGCGACCAGCCGGAGATCATCCACGCGCAGCGGCTCATCAACCACGTCCACGAATGCGCAGCCGGCTATCGCGCCGCGGACTCGCTCGGCAGCTATCCTCGCACCGCAACGGATCTCGCGCGCATCCCGAACTGCGCGGAGCTCGCCGAGACCCGACTGGGCAACGACAGCGCGCGCACGCTCTACACGAGCCAGGATTTCGGCTGGCGGTGGAGCTACGCGCCCGCGGCGCGCGATTCCGCGGCACGCGTGACGGGCTACTCGATCGAGGTGCTCGACGATCCGTTGATTCGTCGCGCTTCGCCACGGTACACCGGCGACGAGTCGGGCCGCGTGTGGGAGATGAACCCTGGCCAGCCGCCGCGGATCGTCGCCAGCCCGGTCTCCGCGCTGGCGCAGCTCCGCCGCTGCCTGCAGCGCGTCCCCGCCGAGAATGAGCGGCGTGCGGCCGAGTTTCCCGCCGCGGGACGACTCGATGCCCTCGCGGTCGTCGAGTCCGTGTGTCCGGAGCTCGCTGGGCACTACCGGGCCGCGTACCCTGATCGGGAGCACGGCGAGATCGGCCTGTCGGCGCGCAACACACCGGGCGCGTTCGTCGACACCGTCGCGGTCTACATGGTCGAGTACCTTCCCGCTGACGTCGACGGAATCATCTTCGAGCTGCAGGCGCGCCCGCGAGGGGTGCGCAACCCGGCGGTCCACTCCGGCGTCCGCCGCTTCTTCGTCGCCCGCGACGGGTCGATCCACGTCGGCACGGGCCCGGGCCCGGCGACGATCTCCGATCCGCTGGCCGAAGAGTGCGTCGCGGAGCCCAACGTCTGCAGCGACCGCGCTCCCGAGGTGCGCCGCGCCCCGGGTTCCTGAGGTCGGGCGCGAGGTCGCCGCGGCGGTGATCGGGGCGTATATTTCGCCCTCCCCAGCCGTGGTCCTCGCCCCCCGCCAGTGCTAGCGCTCGCCCGCAAGTACCGCCCGAAGAACTTCGCGTCCGTCGCGGTCCAGTCGCACGTCTCGAACACGCTGCGGGGCGCGATCGCCCGCGGGCGCGTCGCGCACGGCTATCTGCTCTGCGGCCCGCGCGGGACGGGCAAGACGACGCTCGCGCGCGTCCTGGCGATGGCGCTCAACTGCGAACGGCGCATCGGAGCCAGCGCCGCCGCCGCAGGCGCCGGCGCTTCGGAACAGACGCTCGCCAGCGCAGCTGGCGAGCCCTGTGGCGAATGCGCGAGCTGCATGCGCATCTGGCGCGGCGACGCCTCGCTCGACGTCGTCGAGATCGACGCCGCCTCCAACCGCGGCGTGGACGACGCACGCGAGCTGCGCGAGCGCGCGATGTATGCCCCCTCCGGTGACGATCGCTACAAGGTCTACATCGTCGACGAGGCGCACATGCTGACGCGCGAGGCGTGGAACGCGCTCCTCAAGGTGCTCGAGGAGCCGCCGCCGCGCGTCGTTTTCGTCTTCGCGACGACGGAGCCGCAGAAGATCGCGCAGGCCGCGGCGCCGGTGCTGAGCCGCCTGCAGCGCTTCGATCTCAAGCGCATCGGCGCGGCCGAGATCCGCGCGCGCCTCGCGACGGTGCTCGAGTCGGAGAAGGTGGAGTTCGATGGCGACGCGCTCTCGATGATCGCGCGCGCCGCCGACGGCTCGATGCGCGACGCGCTCTCCCTCACCGACCAGGCGCTGGCGATGGGCGAGGGCCGGCTGACGACCGAGCGCGTGCGCGAGGCGCTCGGCCTGGTCCCCGAGGATGAGTATCTCGCCCTGCTCGATGTCGTCGCCGAGCGGCGCGCGGCGGACGTCTTCGCGATGGTGGGGCGCCTCGCCGAGGCGGGGATCGACTTCGGCGGGCTGCTCACCGGGCTCGCCGACGTGCTGCGCGCGCAGCTCGCGATCGAGCTCGGCGGCGAGGCGCCCGACGTCTCGGACGCGATGCGCGAGGCGCTCGTCGCGCGGAAGGGGCGCCTCTCCTCGGGCGACCTGCTGCGCATGCTCAACGCGTTAGGCGAGCTCGAGCCGCGCTTCCGGAAGAGCGGCCAGCAGCAGCTCCTGCTCGAGACGTTGCTCGTGCGGCTCGCGCTCATGGACCGCACCCTGGCGCTGGAGGAGGTGCTGCGGGGAATCGGCGGGGGCGGTGGAGGGGGCGTGCCGCGCGAGGTCGCGCCCGCACCGGCGGCGCGTCCGGTGGCTTCGGCGCCGCCGACGCCGCCACGGTCCGCGGCGCCCGCTCCCGCTCCACGCGCGGAGCTGAGCGTCGAGCACCGCA
>DASVXU010000045.1:0-21085 GCA_036392515.1 Gemmatimonadaceae bacterium
CCGAGAGCCCCGTCTGACCCGCCGCCAGCAGGTGCCGGAAGCGCGCATTGGTCTCCGCCGCCGTCCCGAAACCCGCATACTGCCGCATCGTCCACAGCCGCCCGCGATACATCGTCGGCTGGACGCCTCGCGTGTACGGGAATTTTCCCGGGTTTCCGAGGTCGGTCGCGTAGTCGAGCTCCGCGTCGGCTGGAGTGTACTCGACCTTGATTGGAATCCCGGAGGGGGAGGTGTCGGACATTGTGGTTTGCCGGGTGCCGGGTGCCGGGTGCCGGCCTGCGATTGCGGACACGGAACGAGCCGCGACGTACAGGTGACACCCGCGACGAGACGGTGACGCCTCGTTACTCCAGAGGCGCCAGAATATCGGACATGACCAATTCGGGCGCTCGCTACCGAAATCTAGCCGTGTGGCAGAACGCGCATCGACTCGTGGTCGATGTGTACCGCGTCTCCCGGTCCTTTCCGCCCGAGGAACGCTACGGCCTGACTTCGCAGCTTCGGCGCGCTGTGAGCTCGATCGCAATGAACCTGGCCGAAGGAGCGAGTGGAGAGTCGCCGGGATCGTATGCGGTCTCGGTCGACCACTCATTACGCTCCGCCGGCGAGGTGGACTACCAGCTACTCCTCGCGCGCGATCTCGGGTTTCTCGACAACGACGCCTACGGTCGATTCGCGGAAGAGATCAGGTCCATTCGCGCGATGCTCGCGAAACTCTATCGGGCCCTGAAGGGAATCCCGCGCGCTGGCAATGCGCGATGAGCCGCCTAATCGGGCAAGCACCCGGCACCCGGCACCCGGCACCCGGCACCCGGCACCCGGCACCCGGCACCCGGCACCTAGACCTGAGCCGCTTCGCGGCTCAGCGTCTCATGCGCCAGCTCCACCTCCGCCCGGCTGCCGATGAACAGCGGCGTCCTCTGATGCAGCTCGGTGGGCTGGATGTCGAGGATGCGGGTGGTGCCGTCGCACGCGGCGCCGCCGGCCTGTTCGACGATGAAGGCGAGCGGGTTCGCCTCGTAGAGTAGGCGGAGCTTGCCGTGCGGGCGCTTCTTGTTCGCCGGGTAGCAGAAGACGCCGCCGCCGAGGAGGTTGCGGTGGAAGTCGGCGACGAGGGAGCCGACGTAGCGCACGTTGAGCGCGCGGCGATCGCCCTCGAGCCCGCGGTACTTCCGCATCAGCGACTTCACGTTCTCGTCCCACTGCCCCTCGTACGCGTCGTTCACCGAGAGGTAGCGCGGGTTGTTCGGGATCTTGATGTCGGGGTGCGAGAGGAGGAACTCGCCGATCGACGGGTCGTACGTGAAGCCGTGCGCACCCTGCCCGGTGGTGTAGACGAGCATCGTGCTCGAGCCGTAGATGATGTATCCCGCCGCGACCTGGCGGCGGCCCGGCTGCAGCAGATCCTCCATCTCGCCGCGCGTCCCGCGCGTGATCTTCCGGACGACCGAGAAGATCGTCCCCACCGGCACGTTGACGTCGATGTTCGACGAGCCGTCGAGCGGATCGAAGAGGAGGCAGTACTTCCCGCAGCGGAATCCTTCCGGGATCGGGATGATCCCCGGCTCCTCCTCGCTCGCCATCGCGCAGAGGCGGCCGCCATGGTCCATCGCCTTGATGATCGTCTCGTTGGCGAAGACGTCCAGCTTCTGGACCTCCTCGCCCTGCACATTGTCGCCACCGGTCGCGCCGAGGATGTCGACGAGCCCCGCTCGTCGCACCTTGTTGGTGATCATCTTCGCGGCCAGCGCGATGTCGTAGAGGATCCCCGAGAGCTCGCCGGTCGCCTCCGGATAGAGGCGCTCCTGCTCGATGATGTAGCGCTCGATCGTGACGACGGAGGTGGCGGTGTGCTGGACCACGGTCAGGCGTTCGTTGAAAGGTTCGCGGCACGCAGTCGCTCGACGGCGAACTCCTGCGCTTCCCGCTCGAATCTGTTCGCGGCGTATCCGCGTCGCAGCCCCTCCCAGAGGTAGCGCAGCGGAAACGTCCACGAGCTGCCAAACTGCCGCACGTGCCCGAGCTCGTGCAATAGTAGCTCGGGCGAGAGCATCGCGCCCGGCGCGAGGAACACCGTGCTCCAGAGGGTGATCCCGGCGACCGTGCGGCGCCCGAGAAACAGACCGCCGACGCGCGGCGGCAGTCCGCCCGCGCGCCAGCGTGCCTCGAGAAGCTCGGGATACCGACGCACCAGCTCCTCCGGAAGCCCGATGCGACGACCCGCGAGCCACGTGCCGATCACGGCGAAAGCTCCCATGCGCGCTGATCCGTATGCACGGAGAGGGCCACGCCGTCGGTGGAAACGATTACCGTTCCCAACCGATCGGTGCGCAGCACCTCCGCGCCCGCGCGCGCGAGATCGCGCATCACCGCGGATCCCGGGTGACCGTAGCTGTTTCCCGCTCCGACCGACACGAGCGCCACGCGCGGCCGCACCGCGGCGAGGAAGGCGGGGGTCGTGCTGGTCACACTCCCATGATGGCCGACCTTCAACACGTCGGCCTGCAGCAGTCCCGGCTCGTTCGCCAGAAGCCAGTCCTCCTCCGGCCCCTCGGCGTCGCCGGTGAAGAGGAATCGCACGGTTCCGTACCGGACGCGCACCACCGTGCTCGCGAGGTTCGCGTCGTCGAGCTGCGATGCCCACGCCGAATCCGGCGCGAGGAAGGTCAGCGTCACTCCATCCACCACCAGCGAGTCCCCGGGATGGGCGCGCTCCCAGCGCGTCCCCAGCTCGCGCGCGGCGAGTAGCGATTCGCGGTAGCTGCCGCTCGCCCCTGGATAGCCGGCGTCGACGTAGAGCAACGGATGTGTCGCGCGCAGGAGACTCGCCGCGCCGCCGGCGTGATCGGCGTGGGGGTGCGAGAGGATGAAGGCGAACACCTCGCCGCCACGCGCCCGCAGATAGGGCACGACGGTGCTCCGCCCCGCGTCCCCGCCCGCCCATGCACGACCCGCGTCGAAGACGATCCAGCGCCCGCGCGGCGTGCGCAGCGCGAGCGCGTCACCCTGCCCGACGTCGATCATGTGCAGCTCCACTGCCGCCCCGACGCGCGGCACGCTCGGCAGCCAGGCGATGAGCGCGACGCAGCCCACGCATCCCGCGAGCGGCACGAGGCTATCGCGGCGCAGGCACGCGGCGACGAAGAGCACCGAGCCGGCCCCCGCGACGACCAGCGCGCTGGTACGCGCCGCGACCTGGATCTGCGCGCCGGGGATCGCCGCGCCCGCGTGCGCGATCCAGACGAACGCCGCGAGCAGCGGATGACAGGCGTCCGCCGCGAAGCGCGCGGCGGCCGGCCACCAGCCGAGGAGCATCGCGATGAAGAGCATCGGCTGCAGAAGCGCCACGACCGGAGTCGCGACGACGTTCGTGAGCGGCGCGACGAGGCTCGCGCGTCCGAAGCGCCAGGCGACGAGGGGACCCGTGACGAGCGATGCGACGACCGACGTCAGCGCCGCGGCGGCTACCGTGTGGCGCCAGCCGGTGAGCCGGCCGCGAAGGATCCGTCGCTCGAGCGCACCGCTCGCGATCAGACCGACCATCCCCGCGACGCTGAGCTGATAGCCGATGTCGTCCACGATGCGCGGGTCGACGAGCGGTGTCGCCGCCCCGACGGCGAGCGCTGCCCAGGGCGACGTCGGTCGCTGCAGCGCGCGCGACGCCTCGCTCGCGGCGAGCATCGCGATCGCGCGCAGCGCCGGCGCCGGCGCGCCGATCAGCGCGACGTACCCCGCGGTGATCGCGACCGTCGCCAGCGCGGCGCGGCGACGCGGGAGGCCGAGCGCGCCGAGCGCGAGGGCGACCGCGAAGGCGATGATGCCGACGTGCAGCCCCGAGATCGAGAGCATGTGCACGAGCCCCGCCGCCGCGAAGTCGTCGCGCGTCCCCGCGGGGAGCGAGCGCATGTCGGCGACGAGGAGGGCGCGCGCGAGCGGCGCGTCGGCGCGGAACGCGGCATCGATCCACGCGGTCACCTTCGCGCGCCAGCGCGGGAGAGTCGCGGGGCGCGCGCGCACGGGCCCGAGGCGGACGGCCGCGAGCGCGATCCCACCCCGCCCCGCGCGCGCGATTCCCCGCCCTTCGACCCTCGCCCCCGCGGCGGCCTCCCCCTGCACCACGCTCGCCCACACGCGCAGTCGGCAGCCTTCGGCCGCGACGACTACCGGCGCGGTCTCCCCCGGCGCGAGCGGAAGGTCGGGGACGAGCATCCACTCGCGCGTGGCGACGATGGCCGTGGCGCAGGCGTGATCGCCGCGCTCCGCGCCGCGTCCGGCGAGTACCCCCGCCGCTGCCACGGCCGCGCAGGCGACGAGCCACCAACGGCGCGCTGCCACCGCGGCGAGGAACATCCCCCCGGCGAGCGCGGCACCGGTGCCTAACGCTCCGTGCAGCCCGGCGAGAAGCCCGGCGGCGTAGGAGATGAGCGCGATCGCGACGAGCGGCATCGGGCATTCGCCCGCGCCGCCCCGACGTCAGCGGACCGTGGGCGTTCCGGTCGGTGGGGTGAGATGCCGCGGCTGCGCGGCGACGGTCTTGATCGCGTTCAGCACCACGGCGATGAGCTGCGCGCGCCCGGACTCCGACTGCAGCTCGAGACGCGACAGCACCGCGCCCGGCTGCGGCGGCTCCCCGCTCGCGTAGCGCGGACGAATGTGGTTGAGCGCGTGCGCGATCGCGTCAGCCCGGCATTTCTCGCAGCCACAGAATCCCGCGACCTGTCCGCGCACCTGCTCGTAGGCGTCGACGATCGCGTCTTCGGCGATGTTCTTCATCCGGCCATCGGGAGTGGCTGGCGCTCGCGCACGACGGCGCCGGTGAACGTCGAGCCCGTGGTGCCCGTCAGCTCGACGGTGAGATAGCGGCCGAGCATCGACTCGTCGCCCGGCACGAGCACGGTCTTGAAGTCGCGCGTGCGCGTCTGCAGGAGCTCCGCCCCGCGCCGCGCCGCCTTCTCGACCAGCACCTCGTGGCGGCTGCCGAGGAGCGAGAGATTCCGCGCCCGCGACGCCGACCGCACGGCGTCGATGAGCCGCGCCAGCCGCTCGGACGCGACCTCGTCCGGCACCGTCTCGCTCGCCGGCATCCGCGTCGCCGGGGTTCCGTCGCGCGGGGAGAACTTGAAGGTGAACGCGTCCTCGAAGGCGAGCTCGCGCACCGCGCTGAGCGTCTCCTCGAAGTCCTCGTCGGTCTCGCCGGGGAAGCCGACGATCACGTCCGTCGTCAGCGCGAGCCCCGGGATCGCCGCGCGCAACCGCGCGACGCAGTCGAAGTAGCCCTCGCGCGTGTAGCGCCGCAGCATGCGCTTCAGCACGCGCGACGACCCGCTCTGCATCGGCAGGTGCACGTGCTCGCACACCGACGGCACCTCCGCCATCGCCGCGATGACGCGGTCGCTGAAGTCGTTCGGGTGCGGGCTGGTGAAGCGCACGCGCCGGATCCCCGGCACCGTGCCGACGGCGCGCAGCAGGTCGGCGAAGTCGTGCGACCCGTCGTCGTACGAGTTCACCGTCTGTCCGAGCAGCACGACCTCGCTCATCCCCTCCGCGACCACCTGCTCCGTCTCGCGCACGACCTCGGCGAGACGGCGCGAGCGCTCGGGGCCGCGCGTCGTGGGGACGATGCAGTAGGTGCACTTGTAGTCGCACCCGCGCTGCACGGGGATCCACGCCTTCACCTTGTCGAACCGGCGCGGCGAGAAGTCCTCGTAGTGCTCCTCGAGGTCGAACGTCGTCGCGATCGCGCGCTCGCCGCGGCGGGCCCCCTCGACGAGCGCCGGCAGCGCGCGATAGCCGTCGGGGCCGATCACGAGGCTCACGTGCTTCGCCTTCTCGAGCAGCTGCGGGCCGAGACGCTGCGCCATGCACCCCGTCACGCCGACGACGGTCTCCGGCCCCATGAATCGACGCAGCTCGCCGAGCCGCCCGATGACGCGCTGCTCGGCGTGATCGCGGATCGCGCAGGTGTTGACGAGGATGACGTCCGCGCCGTCGGGACGATCGACGGCGTCGTAGCCGCTGGCCGCCAGCTTCCCGAGCATCAGCTCGGAGTCGCTGACGTTCATCTGGCAGCCGTACGTCTCGATGTATACGGTCGGGCGGGTGCTGGAGGCCATGAGCAAAGCGTCGGTGGAGAGTCGCTAAATATAAAGCTGACAGCCGGTTGCCGCGACGTCCTGTGACCCGGCGCACCGCCGCGAAAATGGTCGTTGCGTTTCCTTCGGCCGCCTCACGCGTCACAATGACAGCAGTGCCCGCTTGGGACCGGTGACGCATGTCATCGAGCGACCCGAGCGCGACCTCTCATGTGCTGTCATTCACTCGCGAGGGACTGGGATGCGAACGACACTTCTCAAGGCTACACTCTTCACCGCCGGGATGCTCGTCGCGTCGCTCCCGGCCGCCGCGCAGGGCTACGTCGAGCTGGGGGGCTTCGGGACGTACACGAAGTTCGACCCGACCATGGGCCTAACGGCGCGCAACAGCGGCGGCGGCCGCCTCACCTTCGCGTCGGGCGAAGGGCTGTCGACCTTCCTCCTCGAGGGTGAAGCGTCGTACTACGCCTTCGACGCGGGCGCGGGGATCACGCTCCGCATGATTCCCGGACGCGCGCGTCTCGCCTACGCGCCGAGCTTCGGCCGCGTTGGCCTGGTGCTCGGCGGCGGCGCGGTGCGCAACCAGTACCTCAAGCTCCCCGGTGCCAGCCAGGCGTTCCACGAGTGGGGCTACACGGGCGACGTCGGTCTCCGTCTGCAGATGGGGAACTACATGTCGCTCCGCGTCGACGGGATCCTCGACTACATGACGCACCCGCTCAACGCGTCGCCGACGATCACGCGCAACACCAACCGCACCGTCCAGGCGGGGCTGAGCTTCCCGCTCTGGCAGCGTCGCAGCGAGCCGAAGCCGGAGCCGATCGCGGCGCCGATGCCCGCGCCGAAGCGCGAGGAGATCGCGGAGGCGCCCGTGAAGCAGGCGCCGCTTCCCGACGCCGACAACGACGGCGTGCCTGACGGTCGCGACCAGTGCCCGAACACGGTCGCCGGCGCGTCGGTCGACAACATGGGCTGCCAGACGTATCGCGACAGCGATCAGGACGGCGTGATCGACGCGAAGGACATGTGCGCCGGCACGGCGCCGGGCACCGCGGTCGACGGCCATGGGTGCCCGCTCGTCGCGGACACGGACAACGACGGCGTGCCCGACACGCGCGATCGCTGCCCCAACACCCCCGCCGGCACGGCGGTGAACTCGGTCGGCTGCTCGACGCCCGAGCCGGAAGCCGACGCCGATCATGACGGCGTTCCGGATTCGCGCGACAAGTGCCTCGGCTCGCCGGTCGGCCAGCCGGTGGACGCGACTGGGTGCAACCCGGCGCCGCAGCCGCTCTTCAAGAACAACGAGCGCACGGTGACGCTGCGCGGCGTGAACTTCGCCGCCTGGAAGGACGACCTCACGCAGTCGTCGATGGCGGTGCTCGACGACGTGGCGCGCCAGCTCAACGACGCGCCCTCGATCAAGGTCGAGATCTCGGGTCACACCGACAACGGCGGCAGCTACACCCGCAACGTGCGCCTCTCGCTGGCGCGCGCCGAGGCGGTGCGTGCCTACCTGATCATGCGCGGCGTGTCGGCGGATCGCCTCATCGCCCGCGGGTACGGCCCGGATCGTCCGACGACGAGCAACGCGACCGCCGCCGGCCGCGCGCTCAACCGCCGCGTCGAGATGAAGCGCATCGACTGACGGCGGAGTGATGGAGTAGGAAGGAAGGGCACGCCGAGAGGCGTGCCCTTCTGCTTGCGTGGCGCTCGATTTCGGCATCAACAGGGCGAACGACAATCACACGGATCAACGCGGATCGACACGGATGAGGCGCAGCTGGATCCGTGTCGATCCGTCTGATCCGTGACCATTGTCGTTCATCTGTTGAGCCCCACGGCTGCCGAGGCGTGAAAGCCGCGCGGGGCTCAGAGCGTCGCGCGCACCGTCGCCGTCGTCGTGGCTGGGTGCAGCGGGAGGCGGAAGTGGAAGGCGCTGCCCCGCCCTTCCTCGCTCTGGACCCAGATGCGGCCGCCGTGGGCCTCGACGGCGAGCTTGCAGAACGCCAGCCCGAGCCCGGAGCTGCGCACGCGTGGAGCGTTAGGCGTGCGCACCTGCTCGAACTTCCGGAAGATCAGCTCCTGATACTCCTTCGGGATGCCTGGGCCGTTGTCGGCGACGGTGAACAGGATCCCGTCGCCGTCGAGCCGCGCCGACAGGGTCAGCTCGACCGCGCGCGCGGAGTGCGTGATCGCGTTCTGGATCAGGTTCGCGAAGACGCGCCGCAGCAGCGTCCCGTCGGCCTCGAACACGGGCACGTCGTCCCCGATCTCGGTGCGCACGACCACCCCCTCCTGCTGGAAGCGCAGCCGCCACTCGTGGACGATCTCCGAGATCAGCGCGGCGGGCGCGGTCGGCGCGAGCTGCAGGGTGATCGTCGTCTCCTCGAGCCGCGCGACCTCGAGCAGGTCCTCGATCAGGGCGAGGAGATCCTCCGCCTTCGACTCCGCGTCCCCGAGCGCGCGCCGCTGCTCGCCGGTGATCGGGCCGAAGTCCCCGTCGGTGACCATCTCCAGCGTCGCCAGCACCGTCGTCAACGGGCTCTTGAGGTCGTGCACGATCATCTTCATCAGGTCGTCGCGCACCTTCTCCAGCTCGCGCATCTTGCGGAACGACTCCTCGAGCGCGTCGGTCGCCGCCTTGAGCTTGATGAGCGAGCGGACGCGGGCGCCGAGCACCAGGCGGTTGTGCGGCTTGGTGAGGAAGTCGTCGCCGCCGGCCTCGATCGCGCGCACGCGGTCGGTGGTGTCGTTCAGCGCGGTGACGAAGATGACCGGGATGCGGGCGCTGCGCGGGTCGCGCTTGATGCGGCGGCAGACCTCGAACCCGGTCGAGCGGTCGTCGACGCCGAGGTCGCCCGCCGGCATCGAGACGTCGAGGATGCAGAGCTCGGGACGGTGCTCGAAGCAGGCGGCGAGCGCGCTCGGCCCGTCGTGGGCGGCGATCGTGCGGTAGCCTAACGTGTGGAGCTGGTCGAAGAGCAGCTCCACGTTCGCCGGCACGTCGTCGGCGACGAGGATCAGCGGCGCGAGTCCATCGCCGTTGTCGGTCATCCGTTCAGGGACGTACGGTGAGCCCGATGCCGAGGGTGAAGGCCTTCTCGCCGGCGACGCTCCGCGTGGAGCGCTGCCCGAAGATCGTCACGAGCGCGCGGTCGTAGGCGAAGGGCGCGCTGATCCCGCCCGTGAAGGCGTTCTCGTTCACCGTCCCCCACTGCGTCACCCCGCCCGTCACCCCGGTCGGCGCGTCGTAGGCGAGGGGGCGGTGGTGAAATCCGGCGCGCACCGTGAGCGCGCGCCCGACGAAGCGCGGGCCCGGCGCCTCGATCCCCGCCGCCCAGCCGAGCGCGTCGTGCGGCTTCGAGTCCGTGCTGAGCGGAGCGAGGGCGCTCCACCCGATCCATTCGGCGTTGGCCGCGAGCAGCGTTCGCGCGGCCACCTCCCAGGCGAGACCCGCGCCGAGGCGGTCGGGAATGTCCGCGCGCGAGAGCAGCGAGTCGCGCCGCGTCAGCCGGACCGACTCGCCCTTCCGCGCCGAGAGCCCGAGCGAGACCGTGCGATACGGCCTGACGAGCATCCCCGCGGAGAACGCGCTCCCCGAGAAGCGGATGTCGGCCTGCTGCGAGTACGGGCTGAACTCCGAGCTCGTCGTCGAGCTGGTGCGCGGATCGTCGCGGGAGAGCGTCACGACCTGCGAGAAGCGGTCGAGCCCGACCATCGCGTGCGCGCCGACGCCCACCGTGAGCCACTTCGTGGCCGACCACCCGAAGGCGAGGCGGATGTCGTTCATCCCGCCGTCCGAAGCGGACGTCTGGCTGACGTAGAGCGACTCGGCGCCGATGAGCTGCCGGTCGACGAAGTTGGTGGACCAGGTGCGGTCGAGCAGCGAGGAGAGCGAGAGCGCGACCGCGGCGCGCGAGCCTAACGGCAGCGCCGCCACGACGACGGGGATCCGGTTCGCCACCGTGCGGAAGCTGCCCCCGCCGACGGTGTTGGTGCGGAACTCCGGCTCGTACTGGAAGTGCAGCCCCGCCGCCTGCCACCCCAGCACCGTCGCCGGGTTGAGGGGGGTCGTCTCGTCGAACTCCGTCAGCGCGCCGGCCGTCGAGCCCGCGCGGGCGCCGAGCTGGCCGGTGGGATAGCCGAAGCCCTGCACGCTCGCGACGCCCTGCGCGCCGAGCGGCGCCGCGGCGATCGCGAGCGAGAGAGCGAGGATGGTGCGTGTGGTCTTGCGCATCACGGGATGCCCGGCGCGTTACGCGGTACGAAGGTGATCTGGAGCGACGGGCGCAGCGCCGGCGCGGCCTCGAGCGACGCGAACCAGAGCTCGGTCAGCTCGGTCCCCTCGGTCGGAAGCTGGAGAATGATCGTGTGTGGCACGTCGGTCGAATCGACGTTCACCCAGGCGCGCATGATCGGCGCGACCTCGATGCTGCGGATCGCCGTCGTGTCGGCCTTGAGCCGCACCTCGGGGAGCCCGCTGATCGCGCCGACGACCTGCCCGCTCGCGTTGAAGGTGAGCGGCTCGTGGAAGAGCGTTCGCTTCGCGACGTCCTTCACGACGCCCTTGGCGGTGCCGAGCAGCGCCTCGAGCCGCGCCGTGTCGCCCGGCTGCGCGAGCGGGGCGGGAATCTGCGAGAGCCGCAGCGTCGCGCGCACGATCTGCGTCGAGTCGAGCAGCCGCTTCGGCACGTCGAAGGCGAGGTACGTGCGGCGGCCGCGGATGCCGCCGACCGCGAACACCCCCGGCGGGGGCGCCGGCGTTCCCTTCACGACGAGTGTGTAGTCGGCGAGCTGCCTCTTCACCGTCTGGTCGTCGGTCGGCGACGACGAGTTGGCGAACCACGCCCTCAACGTGTCGGCGGCGGTCGTATCGGCCCCCGAGAACGCGCGATACTGGAGGACCGGCTCGTGCGCGCCCGTCGTCGAGCTGAGGCGGATGAGGGTGTTCCCCCCCGACTCCAGCCGCAATCCGATGCGCAGCCGGCCATTGCCGATCATCCGCGCGGCGACGATCGAGTCGTTCAGCGGGATGCGCATCGTGTCCGCGGCGAGCGCCGAGCGGAAGCGTCCCTCACCGAGCTTCCGCGACGGGACGAAGAGCGCCGCGACCGGCGCGACCGCGGTATCCGCGACGCCGGTCGTGTCGACGTCGTACGCCGCGATCACGATCGAGTCGCTCTTCGGCAGCAGGTCGCTCGTCACCGAGTCGCCGACGACGAGAAGCTGCGCCTTGAGCAGCCCCTTGATCGTGTCGGTGACGCTCGCGCCGTTCTTCGTGATGGTGAAGGTGTTCGGCAGCGAGTCGAAGCGGATCACCGCGCGCAGGTCGAGCGCGCTGTCGGTGCGCGTCGCGAGGAGCAGGCGCCCCTCGCTCCCGACCGCCGGCCCCGAGAAGACGGTGCTGTCCACGACGACGCCCTGGATGGTCGTGTCGGAGATGAACACTTCCTCGATCGGGCAGAGACCCGGACAGGCCCGGCCGCTTCCCAGCTTTTCGGTGCACGCCGTCGCGAGAAGCGCGGCGGCGATCATCACACAGCAGTTACGCAAGACTGACACTCTTGCCCTCGACGTCGAAGCAGTCAACGATTCCCATGATCACGGCGTCCACCGGGCGGTCCTTGGTGACCGCCGTCAGGCGCGCGGAGCTTCCGGTTGCGTACAACACCACCTCTCCCACTCCCGCGCCTACGCTGTCCACCGCGACGACGTAGCCGCCCTCCTTCTCGAGGCTCGTCGTGAGGTTCTCGACGACGAGCAGCTTGAGCGAGGCGAGCGAGGGATCCTTCCGCGTCGCGACCACCGTCCCGACGATCCGGCCGAGCTTCATACGCGTCCGAGCGAAGCGGGGGTGAATGGATGCGGGAGGAGATCGGCGAGATTCCACCGCGCCTCGCGCCCACCCGCGAAGCTGACCACCGGCAGGTCCGGTCCGAACTCGACGAGCACCTGCCGGCAGACCCCGCACGGGGGGGTCGGCTCGTCGGCCTCGGTGGCGAGGACCAGCAGGTCGAACTCGCGAACCCCGCGCACCACCGCCGAGGTCACCGCGGTCCGCTCGGCGCAGATCGTCGAGGCGTAGCCCGCGTTCTCGACGTTGCACCCCGGGAAGACGGTGCCATCGCGCCCGAGAAGCGCGGCGCCGACGCGGAAGCCCGAGTACGGGGCGTAGGCATTGCGCATCGCCTCCTCGGCGGCCGCGCGCAGGCGCTCGACCATCGCGCGGTCGGGGGACGTCGTCATCCGCGGAGGATCGACCGCTCGAAGGAGGTCCCGCGCCCGTGGTAGGGGACGCCGAGGTACTCCGCGACCGTGGCGCCGAGGTCGGAGAACGTCTCCCGTGCCCCGAGCGCCACCGGGTGGACCTGCGGACCGAGCACCAGCAACGGCACGCACTCCCGCGCGTGGTCGGTGGAGGGCGTGGTCGGGTCGTTCCCGTGGTCGGCGGTCATGAAGAGCAGATCGTCCTCGCGGAGGGCGGCGGTCAGGGTGGGGAGGGCGCTGTCGAGCTCGCGGAGCGCCCCATAGAACCCCGCTACATCGTTTCTGTGCCCGAAGAGCTGGTCGAAATCTACCAGATTGGCGAAGCAAAACCCAACCTGGTCCCCTCGAAGCCATTCCAGCAGCGCCTCGATCCCCTCGGCGTTCGAGGCCGTGTGCCGCGACCGGAGGTTGCGGCCGGCGAAGAGATCGTCCGTCTTCCCCACCCCGGCACGCGGCACTCCGGCCGCCGCCAGCGAATCGAGCAGGGTCTCCGACGGCGGCGCGATCGAGAAGTCGCGGCGGTTCGCGGTGCGATGGAAGGCACCGGGCTGTCCGACGAACGGGCGGGCGATGACGCGCGACACGTCGTGCGGCGCGACGAGCATCTCGCGAGCCGCCTCGCAGGCGGCATACAGCTCCTGGAGGGGGACGACCTCCTCGTGCGCCGCGACCTGGAAGACCGAGTCGGCGGAGGTGTAGAGGATCAACCCGCCGGTACGCATCTGCTCCGCGCCGAACTCGTCGATCACCGCCGTGCCGCTGCCGACTACGTTGCCGACCACCTTCCGACCGGTGCGCGCCTCGAACGCCGCGACGACATCGGGGGGGAAGCCGTCGGGGTACGTCGGGAAGGGCTTCGCGAGGTGGACCCCGGCGATCTCCCAGTGGCCCGTGGTGCTGTCCTTCCCCGCGCTGCGCGGGATCATCATGCCGAACGCGCCGGTAGGCTTCGCGACGGCCTTCACTCCGGCGAGGGGCTTGATGCGTCCGAGTCCCGCCGCCTCGAGGTTCGGCAGCTGGAGCCCACCGACGGCGCGCGCGAGGTTGCCGAGCGTGTCGCTGCCGGCGTCACCGTACTTCGCCGCGTCGGGCGCCTCGCCGATGCCGACACCATCGAGCACGAGGATGAGGGCGCGGCGAATCATGCGGCCTCGCGGTAGACGCGGCGGAGGCGCGAGCGCAGCCCCGTGAGCATCTCGTACGGCGAGAGCTCGGCGCTCGCCGCGACCTCGGCGACGGTGAGCTCGTCGCCGCCGGCGTTGCCGATCAGGGTCGCGACGTCACCCGGCGCGCACGCGGTCTCGCGAGCGTCGACCATCGTCATGTCCATCGTGACGAGCCCCGCGACGCGCGCGCGAGCGCCGTTGAGCAGGACGACGCCGCGATTCGAGAGCGCGCGGCGATAGCCGTCGGCGTATCCGATGGCGAGCGTCGCGATGCGGCCGCGCGACCCCGCGCGCCAGGTCGCGTCGTAGCTCACGATCTCGCCCGCCTCGATCTCGCGCACCTCGACGACGCGCGCGTGGAGATTCACGACCGGCTCGGGCGCGATGCGCGCGCCATGTCCGCTGCCGACGCCGTAGAGGAAGATCCCCGGGCGCACGACGTCCATCGTCGACCGCGCATCGAGATGCTCGACCGCGGCGCCGTTCTCCACGTGCAGCATTCGCGGCCGCGCGGGAAGCGCGGCGACGGCCACGGCGAAGCGGTCGCGCTGCTGCCTGACGCTCGGCGCGTCCGTCGCGGTGTGGAAGTGCGTGCACGCGCCCTCGGGCGGGACGCGCGAGAGCAGATGCGCGATCTCACCGACGCGATCCCAGCGAATCCCGGAGCGGGCCATCCCCGTGTCGATGCCGAGGTGCCAGCTCGCGCCGCTCTCCGTCCAGCGCGCGATCGCGGTCGCATCCCCGAGCACGGGTGTGAGGCGCGCGGCGCGCGCGGCGGGAAAGTCGGCGGGGAGCAGGGGCGTGAACACGAGGAGCGGTCGCTCGACACCGGCGGCACGCAGTGCCGCGCCCTCGTCCACGGTGGCGACGCCGTAGCCCCACGGATCGAGCTGCTCGAGCGCGCGGACGACGGGGAGCGCGCCGAGCCCGTACGCGTCCGCCTTCACCATCGGGAGAAGGGGAACGCCCGCGTGGCGCGCGATCGCGGCCCCATTTCGACGTAACGCGCCGAGGTCGATCTCGACCCAGGCGCGGCTCGTGTCACTCGGTTGCTCGGTCATTCGCAGAGCGCTTAGTATACGGACGACCCCAAACGCATGCAAGACGAATCCTCGCTTGACGATACGCTCGCGCTGATGCGCGACCTCCGCGCCCGCTGCGACTGGGACGCGACGCAGACGCACGACTCCCTTCGCCCCTATCTAATCGAGGAGGCGCACGAGCTCGACGACGCGCTGCGCGCCGGCGACGAGCGCGCGATGCGCGAGGAGCTCGGCGACGTGCTGCTCCAGGTGCTCTTCCACTCGGTGATCGCCGAGGAGCGCGGCGCCTTCTCGATGCGCGACGTCGGCGACACGCTCATCGCGAAGATGCGCGCGCGTCATCCGCACCTCTACGGCGACGGGGAGAAGGTCGCGTGGGAGCGGATGAAGGCGAAGGTTCGCAAGTCCATCGCCGACGGGCTTCCCGTCGATCTCCCCGCGCTCCATCGCGCGCACCGCCTGCAGGATCGCGCGGCGGGCGTCGGTTTCGACTGGCCCGACGTCGACGGCCCCGCGGCGAAGGTCGAGGAGGAGCTCGTCGAAGTGCGCGAGGAGCTCGCGTCACCGCGCGGCGAGAGCGCGGAAGCCGCCGCCGCACGCACGGAGCGCCTCGAGGCGGAGCTCGGAGACCTGCTGTTCGCCGTGGTCAACCTCTGTCGCAAGGCCGGCGTGCACGCGTCACTCGCGCTCGACAAGGCCAACATGAAGTTCGTCCGGCGCTTCGAGGCGATCGAGGCGCTCGCCGCGGAGCGGGGGATCGACGTGAAGACGGCGGGGCTGGAGGTGCTCGACGGGCTGTGGGAAGAAGTGAAGCACCGTTAGGCCGGTGGGATGCGGGGCGTCGGGAACGAGCGATGCGAGGGGGCCGGCGCTGCGCGCGGCGATACCGCGATGCGAGATGCGAAGATGCGAGAAACCGCGACGATACGGGACCGGCCGAGTGCGGCGCCGCAGGCGGCCCGCGCTCGGCCCCATCCCGCATCAGGGTGTTCCCGTATCTCGCTCCTCGTATCGCGGTCTCTCGCCGCAGGCGGAAACCCCGCATCGCTGGTTCCCGTGTTCCCGCATCCCGCCGGCTACGGCCGCAGTCTATGCATCATCCGGGCGAACGGAATCGCCTCGCGTATATGCGGCAACCCGCAGATCCACGCGACGGTTCTCTCCAGTCCGAGCCCGAAGCCGGAATGCACGAACGTCCCGTAGCGGCGCAGGTCGAGGTACCAGCCGTAGGCTTCGATCGGCAGCCCTTCGTGCTTGATGCGCGCGACGAGCTTGTCGTAGTCGTCCTCGCGCTGCGAGCCGCCGATGATCTCGCCGTAGCCCTCCGTCGCGAGCAGGTCGTCGCAGAGAACCGTGCGCGGGTCGGCGGGGTTCTCCTTCATGTAGAACGCCTTCGCCTCCTTCGGATAGTTCATCACGAAGACGGGCTTGTCGTAGTCCGCGACGATCAGCGACTCGTCTTCCGCGCCGAGGTCGTCGCCCCACTGCGTCTGGCTCCCCTTCTTCTGGATCAGCGTGATCGCGTCCGAGTAGTCGAGGCGATGGAAGGGGGGCTTCACCCGCTCGAGCGGCGTCACGTCGCGGCCGATCTCCGCGAGCTCGGCGCGACGCCGCTCCAGGCAGCGCTGCACGAGGAAGGAGACGAACTCCTCCTGCAGGCGCATGTTCGCCGCCGAGTCGTTGAAGGCGACCTCCGGCTCGATCATCCAGAACTCGGTGAGGTGCCGGCGCGTCTTGGACTTCTCGGCGCGGAAGGTCGGCCCGAAGGTGTAGATCTTCCCGAGCGCCGCGGCCGCCGCCTCGCCATAGAGCTGCCCGGTCTGCGCGAGATACGCGTTCCCCTCGTCGAAGTACTCCGTGGAGAAAAGGCCGCTCCGCTCGCCGATCGCCGCGGTGAGGATCGGGGTGTCGATGCGGACGAACCCGCGCTCGTAGAAGAAGTCGTGGATCGCCTGCTCGACCTCGTTCCGGACGCGCATGATCGCCACCTGCCGCGGACTGCGCAGCCAGAAGTGGCGGTTGTCCATCAGGAAGTCGATGCCGTGCTCCTTCGGCTGAATCGGATAGTCGAGCGGGCTGGCGCCGAGGAGGACCAGCTCCTTCGCCCCCATCTCGACGCCCCCCGGCGCGCGCTCGTCGAGCCGCACCTCGCCGGTGACCGCGATCGACGCTTCCTGCGTCAGCTCCGCGAAACGCCCCCACGTTTCCGGGGTAACCTGATTCTTGACCAGCACCGCCTGGAGCATCCCACTTCCGTCGCGCAGGACGACGAAGGCCACCTTGCCGGAGGAGCGGAGGTGCGTGACCCAGCCGCGGACGGTGACGGTCCGACCGGCGTGAGATTTCAGCTCCTCGATTCGCGCGAACGTGGGAGAATCCATGAGGTTAGAATGTGTGGAGGGGGTGGGGGGCGAAGCTATCGGGCGAGGAGGTCGAAATCAACGCCGGGGCGCGCCCGCGGCGTGTCTGTTGCAATGCGAAATCGCACGCCGAACCCGGCGATGACCGCGTCCGCCGTCGCTGGTGACGCGAGCGGCAAACCCTTGTTCCCCCGAACGACCGCCCCCACGCACTTGCCGGCCGCCCACATGCCCGAGCTCGCGCGCGTCGCGCGCCCATTCGCGTCCCCCTCCACGCGGGCGTCATGACGATACGCGCGAAGCTGGCGGTCGCCCTCGCCGCGATCCTCCTCCTTCTGGCGCTGCCTCTAGCGATCTCGTACAGCTCATTGCGACAGGTGCATCGCGCGACCCAGTCGCTGCGCGATCGCGAGTTCGCCGCCTCGCTCCTGCTCGGCCGAATCCGCGGCTCGGTGGACGACCTCCGCCGCGCCGAGACCGCGCTCCTGTTCGTGCACGACGCGGGGAGCCGCGACGCGATGTCCGAGGCGGTCGGGGGGATCGCCGCGATGGCGGACAGCCTCGACCGTTACGACCTCGATCAGGCCGCGACGGAGATCCGGAGCGCGATCCGCGAGGTCGAGGGGCTCGCCCCCGCGGAGTACCAGGCCGCGCTCGGCGGCCGTGGCGCTGAGGCGGAGCAGATCTCGACCTCGCGCGTCGTGCCGGCGATCAGCAAGGTGGAGCTCGCGGTCGGACACGCCGAGGTTTCGCTGCGCCAGCGCACGCGCGTGCGCGTTGAGCAGACGGCTCAGGCGGTCGGGGACGCGGGGACGGTGTCCGCGATCGCGGCCGTCGCCGCGATTCTCGCCGCGCTGCTCATCGCCGCGTGGCTGCTTCAGGCTATCGGCCGCCCCGTGCGGGAGCTCGAGCGCGGGATGCACGAGATCTCGGAGGGATGCTTCGACTACCAGCTCCCGATCCGTTCGACGCGCCGCGACGAGTTCGGTCGTCTCGCGGCGTCGTTCGACCGGATGGCGAAGCAGCTCGCGGAGCTCGACAAGCTCAAGGCGGAGTTCGTGTCGGTCGCGTCGCACGAGCTGAAGACGCCGATCAACGTCATCATCGGCTACCTGCAGCTTCTCGAGGAGGGAGCGTACGGCCCGGTGTCGCCGAAGCAGAACGAGATCCTGCGTACGCTGGAGTCGCAGGCCGGGGCGCTCGCGCGGCTGACGAAGCAGCTTCTGGACGTGAGCCGCTTCGAGGCGGGCGGAGGAACGATCGCGCCGCGGCCGATCGAGCTGCGCGCGTTCCTCCTCGAGCTGGAGGCCGCGTTCCGCGTGCTCGCGCAACAGCGCGGGGTCACGCTCGAGGTGGGCTGGGCCGACGACGCCCCGCACGAAGTGCACTGGGACCCGGACCGTATGAGCGAGGTGCTCGGCAACCTGCTCTCGAACGCGGTGAAGTTCACCTCGCAGGGAGGGCGCGTCTCGATGCGCGCCGAGCGCCAGGGCGAATGCGTCTCGCTGGAGGTGCGCGACACCGGCGCCGGCATCCCCGGTGACCAGCTGCCTCACGTGTTCGAGAAGTTCTACCAGGCCGACAACCAGGGGAGCGCGTCGCAGGCTGGAACCGGACTCGGACTCGCGATCGCGAAGGAGATCGTCGAGGCGCACGGCGGAACGATCGAGTGCGAGAGCACGCCGGGGGTCGGCACGACGTTCACGATCGTGCTCCCGCTGCGCGCGACGCCGGGCCGTGGGCAGCGGCGCCAGTCGTCGGTCGCGGAGGGCGCGGCGTCGTGATCGGACGGCTCTCGCGCATCGCCGTCCTCGCGCTGTCGCTCGCGGCAGGCGGCTGCCTCCCGCGTCCGCGCTTCCTGCAGCCCGAGGCGCAGCGCAGCTGGCCGGCGACGTATCTCTCCGCGCAGGGCGCGGCCGATCGCGGCGCCTACGACGACGCGGACAGGGTGCTCGCCGACTTCGCGAAGTCGCACCCCAACACCACGCAGGCGGCGGAGGCGGGCTACTGGCGCGCGGTCTACAAGCTCGATCCCGCGAACAAGGGCGCGAGCACGCGCGACGCGATCACGGGACTCGACGCATACCTCGCGTCCACGAATGTCGACCACCGCGGGGAGGCGACGACGCTCCGCCGCCTCGCCGCGCAGCTCCTCTCGCTCGACCGCGCGCTCGCGCAGAAGCCCGACGAGAGCTCCTCCGCGGCGACTGTGAAGTCGCGCGACGAGGAAGTGCAGAAGCTCCGCGACGAGCTGCAGGCGACGAAGGACGAGCTGGATCGGATCAAGCGGAGGCTGGCGGCGCCGAAGCCGTGACGGCTCGCGGGCGTCGGCCGTCGATTGAGGACTCCAACCCGTCCTCGATGTCCGACCTCTCGCGCCTTCCCACTCTCGACGACCTCCGCGCGCGCCGCAGGGAGGCGATGCGCCGTGCCGGGCGCCGGCTGCTGCCCTGGATCCTCATCGCGGTGGTGCTCGAGGTGCCGGCACTCATCGCGTTCTGGACGGTGCATACGGGGCGCACCACTTTCCCGCACGCGCTTCCTTTCATCGCCGGGTCGATGGCGGCGAGCATCATCTGGCTCACCGCGCTCATCGTGAAGCACGTCAAGCACAACGTGCCCGAGGAGTTGCGACGGGTCGGGCTGGTCTGCCACATGTGCGGCGAGCCCCTCGTCGTGCGGCCGGGCGCCGCGGGAACGCGGACCGTCCCGAGCGACCCCGCGATGCGTGCCTTGATGGAAGGCCGCTGCGCGTCATGCAAGGCCGTCGTCGTGCGCGACCTTCCCGAGACGTTAGGCGCGCCGGCCCTTCAGCCGACCCTGAAGAGCTCGAGAGCGCGCGCGTAGCGACCCTGCAGCGCCGCGCGCAGCGGCGCGTGCTCCTTTCGCTCGAGCTCCGGATCCTCGGCGAGCAGGCGCTCCGCGACCTCGCGCGCCGTCTCGTTGAGCCCCTCGTCACGCAGCGGGTCGGCGATGCGGAAGGTCTGCTCGCCGCTCTGCCGCGCGCCGAAGAGGTCGCCCATGCCGCGGAGCTGCAGGTCGGCGCGCGCGATCTCGAAGCCGTCCTCGGTGCCGACGAAGACGTCGAGCCGCGCCCGCGCCTCCTCGCCGACGTCGCCGAGGAGGATGCAGTAGCTCTGCTCCCCGCCGCGGCCGACGCGGCCGCGGAGCTGATGGAGCTGGGAGAGCCCGAAGCGCTCGGGATGCTCGATGACCATCACCGTCGCGTTAGGCACGTCGATCCCGACCTCGATCACGGTGGTGGCGACGAGGATGTCGATCTTCCCGTCGCGGAAGGCGCGCATCGTCTCGTCGCGCTCCTCCGGCGGGATGCGGCCGTGCAGGAGCGCGAGTCGGCGGTTCGCGAAGGGACCGGCGGCGAGCGCCTCGAACTCCACCGTCGCCGCCTTGAGGTCCACCTTCTCCGATTCCTCGACGAGCGGATAGACGACGTACGCCTGACGTCCCTTCGCCACCTCTCGCTCGACGAACTGCATGATGCGCTGCCGCGCGCTCTCCGGCCGCAGCGCGGTGGTGACCGGGTGCCGCCCCGGGGGCCGCTCGTCGAGAACGCTCACGTCGAGATCGCCGTACATGGTCAGGGCGAGGGAGCGCGGGATGGGCGTCGCCGTCATGAGCAGGGTGTCAGGCGTCTCCCCCTTCGCCTGCAGCGCCTTGCGCTGCTCGACGCCGAAGCGGTGCTGCTCGTCGATCGCGACGAAGCCGAGCTTCCCGAACACCGCGCTCTCCTGGACGAGCGCGTGCGTTCCGATGACGAGCAGCGGCTCCGTCCCGCCGATCTTCGCCAGCGCCGCCTTCCGCTCCGCGGTCGAGAGGCTGCCGGTGAGGAGGACCGGCTCGATGCCCAACGGCGCGAGGAGGCGCCCCATCGTCCGCGCGTGCTGCTCCGCGAGCAGCTCCGTCGGGGCCATGATCGCCGCCTGCCACCCGTTCTCCATCGCGAGCAGCGCGGCGAAGAGCGCGACGATCGTCTTCCCGCTGCCGACGTCTCCCTGCAGCAGCCGGTGCATGCGCCGCGGGCTCGTCATGTCGCCGACGATCTCGCGCAGCGAGCGCGTTTGCGCGTGGGTCAGCTCCCACGGGAGCGATTTGCGGAGCTGGCTCGTGAGGACGCGCCTGTTCTCGAAGACGAT
>DASVXU010000046.1:0-12243 GCA_036392515.1 Gemmatimonadaceae bacterium
TCGCCGATTCGCCGGCGAGCTCGATCTGATACTGGGTGCGGTCGTGCATCGGTGCTCCTGTGAGAGGCACGAGGAATGTGCCTGACACGGGACACGAGTCGGCGACTGGAGGGCGACGGGTGTGTAACGAAGGGGAGGCAGGGCCGCCGGGCTACGGCGCAAGTCCCCGCACCGCGTTCGCCCTCGCGCTCACCCTGAACGGCTCGCGCGCGTCGCCGATCCCCAACCGCTCTCGCAGCAGCCCCTGGAACCGCTCTCGCTCCTCCGCCGAGAACGCCCGCAGGAACTGCCCCGCGCTCGGGCCGCCGAGGATGATGTCCCAGTAGTCGTCGAAGCCGGCGAAGCTGCGCTCGACGGTGATCTCGCGCGTCTCGACGTTCTGCAGACCCGCGCCCGTCCACAGCTCGCGCATGCGGTCGAGCCGCGACGCGTCGGGGTTCGCCTCCTTCGGCGAGCGGATCCCCGTCTCGCGCAGCACGTCGTTCACCGCGGCGTACGGGAAGCCGCGTCCCGGCATGTCCCACGCGTAGGCACAGACGATCCCGCCCGCGCGGACGACGCGCGCCATCTCGGCGACTCCGACCGCGGGCTCGGGGACGAAGAAGATCACGAGCGGCATCACCGCGGCGTCCATGCTGTCGTCGGCGAAGGGGAGCGCCATCGCGTCGCCGCGCTCGAAGCGCGCGACCGACGAAGGAAGCTGCGTGCGCGCGAAGGCGAGCTGTCCCTCGGCGGGATCGATGCCGTGGATCATCGCGGGGGCGCAGCGCTCGGCGATCATCTTCGTGAAGGCGCCGTTGCCGCAGCCGACGTCGAGCCAGCGGAGGCCGGGCGGTGGGGCGAGCCAGTCGAGGAAGCTGGCGCCGACGAGGCGGCTCCAGACTCCCATGTAGCGATCGTAGGCGGCGCCGTCGTCGAAGCGGAATTCGGGGGGCATTGGGGACTTGGGGTGGGATATGTCGCGCCGCGCGATGCAGGCGAACGATACGGCACCGACCACTATAGCGACTCACGGTCGACTACGTCATCTGACCGTCCGGTAGGGCGGTCACGCGCACCGAGAACGTCGAGGTGAGAAACCATTAATGATTGGGCGCAAACGATACTAATTGCACGTTAGGCCGGCCGACATTATGATCGGCCACCCCGCCAGCGAGGTGGGGACCGCCCGGTACATGGACGGCGAAGACAACCTCATCGCACGAGGAGCCCCCATGAACAAGGTCTTCGATCGACCGGTCGTCGGAGTAGCAACGTGCATCGTGCTTGTGTGCGCGGCGCCGACAGTGGCGCTCCACGCGCAGTCCGCGGTTCACCTACAGCTGGCGGCGGCCGGTGTGAACGCGCGCGACTCCAGTGCTTGCCAGTGGAGCGCCACCCTGCGCAATCCGGGCCCGACCGCCAAGGTCACTCCCAGCGACACGCTTTTCATCGAGGTGTTCGACTCGGCGACCTTCAAGACTCGCAGCGTTCTTCCCCTCGCGATGGAGATCCGCGTCGGGAGGGAGATCAAGGGCAGCCTCCCCGCCGGTGACACGACACTTAAGCTCGAGGCCGGCCCGGCAGCATTGCGCGAGGCGGTGATTTCCATCTGGCCGGCGAAGTCCACGGCGCCAGTCTGCGTCGCCGAGCCACTACCACCCGTTCCTTCATTCGCCCAGCCGAAGCCCTTCACGACGCGGACCGACATCATCGCAAGCGGGGAGATCAGCAACGCGCTCCGTACGGGGAGCACGACGACCCCCGCTACGGGCACGCTTGGCTTCCACCATCAGTCGTTCCCGCGGTTCGGAGATACCCTGTCGACCTTTCCATGGTACGGGAACCACCTGCCAAGGAAGCGTGGGTTCGGATGGATCCACTCGCTCGCATCGTTCTTCTCCTATCCTATCAGCGGCGAGGATCTACGCGCGGTCATCAATGTCGCGAGCACCATCGATTCCGTGACCGGCGCGGCAGGCGCGAACTTCGCGCAATCGGTCCTCGCCCCGACGACGACGCCGAGCGCGACGTGGAAGTCGCTCGACATGGAGTACTGGCTGTTCCAGCAGTATGGCCGTCACCATCAGGTTCGCGGCTTCGCCGGGCGCTTCTCCGCCTCGCAGTCGCGCTGGGCCCCGGATTCCTCCCCGGGGAAGGGCTCGCTGCCCACGAGATCGGCAGTGCTCATCGCGTGGGATGTGCGATATCGGGCGACGCTCATCAACCGCGTCTCGGACGCCGACGACAACAGCCTCTCATTCACGGTCGATGGAGGCTACATCCACCGCTCGGTGGGCGGCGACATCAAGAGCGATCCAACGTACGTGCGGGCGGCGCTCGGTGACACAAGAACGAACTTCCAGGGCTGGGCGTTCGGAACGTACTTGCGTCTCCGCCAGGTAACGGCATTCGCGGACTTTCAATGCCTGAGCTGCAGCTTCCTCGGGATGATCCATGGCCGGAAGGGCAGCAAGATTCAATCGCTGGAAGGCCTGCAGCCGCTCATCGGGTTCCGCTTCGAGGCGCCGTTCATCACGGTGCCGGATCTATAGCGACTGCGCGTCGCGGCCTTCCGCATTTCACGGGACGCGACGAGGCTGGGCGAAGCTGACGCGTGTGAAGCGAGGGCCGGCCCGTCAGGCGGCGCGGGCTAGTCGGGAAGGCCCGCGCCGGCGAGGCGAGCCGCCCGCGCCGTCCTGCTGTCAGTCCTTCTCTTGCGTCGTTCCCCAGTCGCTATATCGTGGAAGTCCCATCTCCCGAGGAGGACCCCATGCCTCGCTCGCGCCTCGCCCACGCGTCGCTCATCGCCGCGCTCGCGCTACTGTGCCCCGCGCGCTCCGCCACGCAGGCTCCCTCGCTCTCCGCCGGTGCGCTCGTTCGCGTCCGCGCCGCCGAGGGCGCCGCCACGCGCCGCCACGCCGGCTACCTCGCCGCCATCGATCGCGATTCGATCGTCCTCCGCCCGCTGGAGAACGGATCGAGCCGGTCACGAATCGCCATCGCACGCGACGCGGTGCAAAGCGTCGAGGTCGGAATGCCGACGCGATCACACGCGCGCCGTGACATGGCGCTGGGGGCGCTCATTGGAACGGTGGCTGGAATCGCGATCGCGAATCAGACCCAGCACGACTACGCCTGTGGCAGCTGTGATGGTGCGCGCGGACTGTATCGCGGAACTCATAATCTCGGCGGCGCGGCGATCGGCCTGATCGTGGGCATGATGGCGGGCGGATTCGTAGGCGCGCCCAGGGTCCACTGGACGGCGACCACGCTGCCGGAGCGCAGCTCGTGACAAGCACGACCCGCGCCTCCCTCGCCGCGGTCTTCCTGTTCTGCCTCCCCGGCGGACGCGCCGCCGCCCAGGCGCACGCCGAGCATCACCGCGCTCCGCCCGGGACGCTCGGCACCGTCCACTTCCCGACCTCCTGCGTCCCCGCCGTCGCGTCGCGCTTCGACCGCGCCGTCGCGCTGCTGCACTCGTTCGAGTTCGGCGCGTCGATCCGCGCCTTCGACGACGTGCTCGCGGCCGACTCGAGCTGCGCGATGGCGTACTGGGGAATCGCGCTCAGCCGCTGGTCGAACCCGATGTCGATCGGCGTGCGGTCCCCGGCACAGCTCGCGGAGGGACGGAGCGCCGTGGAGGCGGCGATGCGGCTGGGCGCGACCACGACGGAGCGCGAGCGCGCGTACATTGGCGCGGTGAGTCAGCTCTACGGCGACTACGAGCATCGCCTGCAGCCGGAGCGCGTGGCGGGGTACGAGCGCGCGATGGCGGCGCTCGTCGCGGCGGAGCCGGCCGACACCGAGGCGGTGATCTTCCACGCGATCGCGATGGTCGCGTCGGCGGACCCGGCGGACAAGTCGTACGTGACGCAGATCGCGGCGGGCGCGGTGCTCGAGTCGCTCTGGGTGAAGAAGCCCGACCATCCGGGGCTCGCGCACTACATCATCCACGCCTACGACTATCCGCCGCTCGCGAAGAAGGCGAGCGCGGCGGCGCGACGCTACTCGGCGATCGCGCCCGCGGCGGCGCATGCGCTGCACATGCCCTCGCACACCTTCACGCGGCTCGGGATGTGGCGCGAGTCGGTGGACGCGAACCGCCGCTCGCGCGACGCGGCGCTCCGAGACTCGATCATCGCCGAGGCGCTGCACGCTTCCGACTACCTGGAGTACGCGTACCTGCAGCTGCGCCAGCTCGGCGCGGCGCGGCGGGTGGTCGACGGGCTCCCCGCGCTCACGGCGCGCTTCGACCCGAAGGCGGTGACGGGCGCCGCCCCGGGATCGGCCGGCGTCTTCGCGCTCGCGGCGATCCCGGCCCGCTACGCGCTCGAGCGACGCGACTGGCGCGCGGCGGCGGCGCTGGTGCCGCGCGCGAGCGACTTCCCCTGGACGGAGGCGATGACGTGGTTCGCGCGCGCGTTAGGCGCGTCGCATCTCGGCGATACGGCGAGTGCGCGCGCCTCGATCGACTCGCTGTCGGCGATCCAGCAGCGGCTCGCCGCGAAGGGAGAGCGCTACTGGGCGGAGCAGGTCGCGATCCAGCAGCTCGGTGCGCAGGCGTGGCTCGATCACGCCGAGCATCGCGACGGCGTCGCGCTCGATGGGATGCGCCGCGCGGCCGACCGCGAGGATGGGACCGAGAAGTCGGCGGTGACCCCGGGGCCGCTGGCCCCCGCGCGCGAGCTGCTCGCCGACATGCTGCTGGAAGCGGGGCGTCCGGCGGAGGCGCTGGTGGAGTACCGAGCGGTGATGAAGAAGGAGCCGAACCGGTACAATGCGATCGAGGGCGCGCGACGCGCCGCGGCGGCGACGCCGTCTACGCCTCGCAGACCGAGTCGGCCATCCTCGCCGCGCACTCCCTGAGCTTCCGCGCGGTCTCGCGCGCTTCGCCGCTCCGCTCCGTCGCGGCGGGCCCGCGCACCGCCTGACGCGTGGTCCCCTTCAGCCAGCGGATGAGATTCCCCCCGTCCCAGTACAGCCGCTCCTCCTCCGTCCTCGCGACGCGTCCGGACAGCGGGCGGTCGTAGTGCTCGACCGTCCCGAACAGGAACTCGAGCGAGTCGTTCCAGAAGTAGAACTTCTCGCTGGCGCGGCCCGACTCGCCGAGGTATGACGCCGAGAGCCGGCGGAGCTCCTGGCCGGCGTAGCACGCCTCGACCGTCCCGCCCTCGGCGGAGAAGCCATCGAGGTCGAGGGAGCGGCAGCGGTAGGTGGGCGCCTCCTTCTCGATGCGCGTGAAGTGGGCGCGGATGCGGAGGATGGCCGTGTCTTCGCGGTGCGCGGCGATGCGCGGGGCGGCCGCCATGGTGGCGAGGCTGGCGAGAGCGAGGAGCTTCGAGGCGCGACGCATTGATCTTCTCCGGGAGTGGGACACCGGTTGAAGGACTGCTTTCCGGCCGCGAAGTCAACATCGCATTGGACCGAGTGGGTGTCGCCGCCGCCCCGCCGACGAGCGGATGGTTGCCACGGGTCCCGTTAGGCTGCACATTCTCTCGCCCCGTTCGCGTCTCTCCCCCCCGGTGCCCGACGACGAGCGCCACGCCGCGGGTAGTTCGCACCGGACGCGTCCTGCGCCCGGTCCGCTCGAGGAATCGTCATGCGCACCCTCATGCGTCTCACCGTCACCGGCGCCGGCCTGCTGACGGCGGCCTGCAGCGACCCCGCGGGTCTTCCCTCTCGTACCAGCCTGCGACCGAGTGCCAGCGCCGCATCGTTGACTCGGATCCGTTACCCCAACAGCGTGAAGTATCGCGACGCGGGGTTCCATCCCGCCGTTGGCCGCTCCGGCTCCGCCACCGTGAGCGCCCGCGCGCTGCTCGGACGCGCGGGGACGACCGACGTCGAGATCAGGACAGGAAGCTTCGACGACGCGGCGTCCCCCGCGGGGCAGCTCGCCTCGGTCCAGGTGAAGGCGTTCGATCACGGCGGCACGCTCGCCTTCACCGACAACCACAGCGCGCTGCGCGGTGGGGGCGCGGCGAGCTTCTCCTACGGCAACCTCCATCGCGGCGAGGCGCTCCAGCTGCAGACGGTCGTCCGCGGGATCGATGGCGCGCGCAGCGACGTCGTAACGCTGAGCGACGCGGTGCGACTCCGCCCCGATCTCACCGCCCTGCGGCTCGCAGGACCGGAGAAGGCGGTCACCGGCCAGCCCGTGAACTTCGAGGGCTTCGTCAGCGAGGCGTTAGGCGACCTCGGTGCCCGCGCGAGCTGCGTGCTCTACGTCGACGGCGCGGAGGCGGATCGCGCCGACGGGATCTGGGTGGACGCGCACGGCACCGTCGCCTGCGCGATGACGCACAGCTTCCCCGACGCCGGGAAGCATTCTCTGGAGCTGCGCGTCGAAAACGTCAATCCCGGCGACTACGACGACTCGAACAACCGCGCCACCTCGTCGATCGAGATCGTCACGCCGCGCGCGTTCACGGCCTACGGCCTCTACGCGACATCGGAGTACGATGCCACCACGTATCGCGACGTCTCGCCGTGGACGCACGACGGCATCACGGAGTGGTACGATCAGACGACGAGCTACAGCGGACAGTCCCAGTTTGCCTCGGTGGGGGGACTCATCCACGCGTCGCTCGCCTGGCCGATCCATGTGAGCGGCTCGATGTCCACCAATGGTGCGACGATCGATGCGGTCGACCGTGACGAGTCGGGCAGCTACCTCGATTGGCAGAAGGCCACCTGCGCATACGACTACGCGATGAACGGGGGCGGCTCGGTGTACATCTGTACCTACGACGCCGGCTACCTCGCCGGCTACACGACGGTGCAGTACGACTTCTGGGGCG
Source organism: Gemmatimonadaceae bacterium (assembly GCA_036392515.1). Lineage (GTDB taxonomy): Bacteria > Gemmatimonadota > Gemmatimonadetes > Gemmatimonadales > Gemmatimonadaceae > JABFXC01. The sequence goes on from DASVXU010000046.1 coordinate 6,783, forward strand.
CCGACGTGCAATACCACACCGACCGCTGGGTGACGATCTGGGACGCGAACGGTGCCGGTTCGCAGACGTATACCCCGTACGACTGGACGATGCGCGGGCCGATGTATCCCTTCGGCTCCGACTTCACGGCGCGCGTGTCGGTGCAGGGGGCCACGGACGATACGCCGACGACGGCGGAAGCGACCGTCTCCCTCGAGCCCTTCTCCTATGACTGGCTCTTCCCGAGCGATCCGCCCTGTGGGCCTGTCCCGAGCACGACGGCCTGTTCCGAGGCACACTTCACGGGCACGGGGATCAGCGGGTGGATCGAGTATGGAAGCTGGCCGCCGTACACGCCCTGAGATGAAGTCGCACTGATTCCCGGGAACGAGAAGAGGGCGCGCGGTTCAACCGGACCGCGCGCTCTCGCAGTGAACCACATCCGATCGGAGAGAACACTGGTGGAGAAATCCGCGAACGAGAAGTACTGCCCCGAATGCGGTGCCGTCATCCCGAAGAACGCCGCGGTCTGCCCGATCTGCGCGGCGCGGCAGCCGGGCGCGGGGAAGTCGACGACGACCAAGGTCCTCATCGGCTGTGGTATCGCCGCCGCGGTGTTCGTGCTCGCCATCCCGGCCATCGGAATCATCGCCGCGATCGCGATCCCGAAGTTCGCGAACACGAAGCAGAAGGCGTACGTCGCCGCGATGAAGGCGGACCTGCGAAACCTCGTCACCGCCGAAGAGGCGTTCCGCTCCGACTCGGGGCGATACACGAGCAACGTCGCGAGCCTGGACTTCCATCCGATGCCGGGCGTGTCGGCGCCGGCCCTCACCGCGAGCAAGGATCGCTGGACCGCCACGATCACCCACTCCCAGCTGCCGGGGCAGACCTGCGGGATCGCCGTGAACGCCGACAACCCGGTCGACCCGAACATCGGCGAGGGGGAGCCGGCGTGCACGAGTGGAGGCGCGCGAGGACCATGACCATCGAGCGCCTGGATCACGTCAGCGTCGTCGTCGAGGATCTTCCCGCGGCGATCGCCTTCTTCACCGCGCTCGGCATGACGCGCGCCGGGGAGGCGTCGGTCGGGGGCGACTGGGTGGACCGTATCAACGGGATGCGCGGGGTCCAGGTGGACATCGTCATGATGAAGACCCCCGACGGTCACGGGCAGCTCGAGCTGACGAAGTTCCGCAGCCCGGCGCTGGTGCCGCTCGAGCCCGCGGTCGCGCCGCCTAACGCGCTGGGGTTGCGCAGCGTGATGTTCGCGGTGGACGACATCGACGACACCGTCGCTCGCATGCGCGCGCACGGGGGCGAGCTGCTCGGCGAGATCGTCCAGTACGAGAAGCTGTACCGGCTCTGCTACATGCGCGGGCCGGCGGGGATCATCGTCGCGCTGGCGGAGGAGCTGTTCTGAGACGCTCAGCGCCCCGTGCTGCCCGGAGCAGGGCAGTGCTCGTCCCAGTGCTCCATGTCGTACACCGACCGCAGGCTCGCCAGGCTGTCGGTGCGCCACCAGCCTAACGGCCGCCTGCCATCGTCGAGCAGCCACCAGCTCTCGATCACCGGCTGCGAGCGCGCGACGGCGCGCGAGGTGTCGTGCGTGACGGCGCCGAGCGCGTCCTCGTCGTCCGGCACTCCCCAGAACTGGCCGCCGTCACGCGCCTTGCCGTTCCACCAGTAGAGCCACCAACCGAGCTGCTCGTACTGCAGCAGGAGGAGGGTGTCGCGCGCGGCGATGCGCAGGGTGTCCTTGCGCGGCCTGGGACGGTCGTCGTCCATGTCCGGCTCCGACGCCCGCACGATCGACTGCTTCACGACGACGATCCCCGGGCGGACGACGTGCAGGTCGGTGCGGGTGACGTGGATCGAGTCGCCGCGGGCGATCCGCGCGACGACGGGCGCCGCGCTGTCGGCGGCGGAGCGAAGCTCCACCGGCTCGCAGGCGAGCCCCTTGAAGGAGGTCTGGCAGTCCTCGCCCTCGCACGACGCCGCGAAGACGATCGGCAAGCGCGGCCGCCCGTCGGGGCCGACGCGGACACCGGTATCGCCGGGCGATGTGACGACGCTGTCGTGCGCGAGGGGAAGCGTCGCGCTGGATGGGGTCGCGAGGCGCGCCGACGCGAGCGGCGTCGCTCCGACGGGTGAGGACAGCGCGGCCGGAGACGCGAGCGCCGAGTCGCGCGCGTCCTCGGCGCGACGGTCGTGCGCGCATGCGGCGACGAAGAGCAGCGCCGCGAGCAGGGTCGGGGTTCGTGGCTGCATACGGGTCTGACGAGCGACCTGCCGCGTCCGTTGCGAGCGGGCCGTCGTCAGGCCGGTTGTGCGCTCCGCCTCACCCTCACCGCGCCGAGCACGAACAGCCCCGCCACCGCGAGCCCGAGCCAGAACGCCGGCGCGACGACCAGCCCGAGGAGCGTCGGGTTCATCAGCTGCATCATGTCGCCGTTGGACGGACCCGCGCTCGCGCCCGCCCCGCCGCCGCCTAACCGTCCGAGCAGCAGCCCGGCGAAGCGCGTCGTCCCGAGCGCAACCTTCTCCAGCACGCCGATCGCCACCGGCGGCAGGATCGCCCACGCCAGTGGCGCGCGCGGCGCCCACGCCGAGACGAGGAGGATCCACGCGTAGATGGGCGCCGTCGCGATGCCGTGCAGCGCGACCAGATGGTAGAGCAGAGGGCCGGCGTCGGCGAGGACGCGCGCGCTCGACCAGACCGTCGCCGCGCTCTGCCCGTGCGCCGCGAGAACGGCGGTGCTCGCCAGCAGCATCGCGAGCTGCAGCACGACGGTGAAACCCCAGACGATCGCCGGGAGCACGACGGTCGGGATGCAGAGCTTGGCGAGCACGGTCTCGAGATCACTGACCGGGAGCGACTTCCAGAGGAGCACGCTGCGATCGCGCCGCTCGCCGTAGAGCGCGTCCACGCAGTAGATCACCGCGAGAAGGAGCCCGATCCCCATCATGACGCCCGCGACGACCTCGTACGGCTCGCGAAGGTGGTCGCTCCCGTGCGCGGCAATCACCGCGGCGAGCCCGGCGACCTGCGCCGGAAGCCTGCCGAGCGCGTAGGCGACGAAGCCGACGAAGCCCACCGCCGCGATCGCCGCCGGCGCGCGCCACAGCCACGGATTCTCCCACAGCTCGCGCCTGAGCGACCAGATGAAGCGATTCATGATCCGGGTCTCCTCGCGCCGTCACCCACCCGCGCGATGAACAGGTCCGCCACGCTCGGCGTCCGCACCTCGCCCAGCGCCGCCAGCCGCTCGGCGTCCACTCCCTCGAAGAGCATGATGCGCTGGCCGAGCGCCTCGCGCTCGTGGATCGGGACGAGCTCGCGCGCGGCGTCCAGGCGCGAGGGATGGACGCGCACTTCGCGGTAGCGCTGCTCGACCTCGTCCATCGTCGCGCGCAGGGCGATGCGCCCGCGGTCGAGGAAGACGACGTCGGTGACGACGTGCTCGATCTCCTCCACGGCGTGCGTGGCGAGGACGATGGTGCGCTCGCGCTCGTAGTAGTCCGCGAGGAGCGCGTCGAAGAGCTGCTTGCGGTAGATGATGTCGAGGCCGAGCGTCGGCTCGTCGAGGACGAGGAGCCTGGCGTCGATCGCCATGACGACCGCGAGGTGGAGCTGCGCGACCATCCCCTTCGAGAGCTCCTTCACCTTCGACGTCGCGCGGATCGTCGTGCGCTCGAGGAAGGACTCGGCGCGCGCGCGGACGAAGCGCGGGTGGACAGCCTGCACGTAGTCGAGGAGCTGCGAGACGCGAATCCAGCGCGGGAGCACGGCGACGTCGGCGATGAAGGCGACGTCGTGCATGAGCGCGGCGCGCTCGCGCCAGGGATCGCGGCCGAGCACGCGCAGCTCGCCCTCGTGGGGGACGAGGCCGAGCACGGCGTTGAGGAGCGTCGTCTTGCCAGCGCCGTTAGGCCCGATGAGGCCGACGATGCGGCCGGCGTCGACGCGAAGGTCGACGCCGTCGAGGGCGACGGTGTCGCCGTACGTCTTGCGGAGGCCGCGCGCGTCGATGACGGGTGTCGTCATGGCTTCTTCCCCCGGCGCGTGCGCAGCAGGTCGTCCGGGTCGAGGCCGAGCCGCTCGATGGTGTCGCGGATCTTCGGCCACTCCTCGGCGAGGAAGCGCTGCTTCTCTCCCTCGAGCAGACGGGCACGGGCGCCGGCATTGATGAACATGCCGCGCCCGCGCCGCGTCTCGACGAGTCCCTCGTCGACGAGGGACTCGTACGCCTTCATGACCGTGAGCGGGTTCACCCGGTACTCGGCGGCGACGTTGCGCACCGAGGGAAGGGGGTCGCCTTCCTTGAGTATTCCGTCGAGCATCATCGCGACGACGCGGTCGCGCAGCTGCCGATAGATGGGGAGGCCATCGCTCCACTCGCGGTCGACTTTCAAGTCCGGGTGCTCACTTCGCGGGAAGGGACGCGACGGTCTCGACGCGCTGGAGGTTCAGAGGGAAGCTCCGCGCCTGGCCGTTAGGCATGAGGTACGTCCACTCCTCGATGTGGTGCGTGCTGTCGACGACGGTGAATCGCGCGTGCTGCATGTGGCCGCGGTTCGTCGGACCCGAGAGGTCGATGAAGTCGAAGTCCACCTGCTTCCCGTCGGGGGAGAGGTGCGCGACCATCCGTGGCCGGTTGCCCGCGTCGCAGTAGTGGGTGAGGACCAGGTCGGCGCCTTCGAGGTAGATCATGGTGACAGGATGATCGTCCTTCGGCGTCTCGTCCGCATCCCCCGCCCCCTTCATCTCGTGGACGACGGAGTTTCCGCTGGAGGTGACGCGGATCCAGGTCTGCATGTCGACGGTCTTCTGGGTTCCGGGGAGGGTGAAGGACGCCTGCCACCGTCCGGCGAGCGACTTGATGAGGGCGAAGGCCTGCTTCGCCTCGGCGGACGGGACGACGGCGGTGGATGCGGCGGCGGCGGGATGGTCGTGCGTCTGGGCGCGAAGGCCGGGTGCCGTGACCGAGGTGGCGAAGAGGGCGACGGCGAGGGGGGTGATGCGCATGAGAGGTCTCCGGTGGTGATCGAGTGAGCGCTGCGATCGGCCCCGAGACCCTCGCTGCAGTCGAGGGAGGCTGGGCGTTGTAGTGTTGTATACGACTATAACACTCGGGAGGTTTCGTCAAGAGAATTCTTCGGGCCGGGGGGGCCGGGGTGGCATCGGATCGCTCCGTGGAGCGCTCGATCTCCTCACCGCTACGAGCCGATCCGTACTTCTTGATTGAAACACGAAGGACACGAAGCGTCACGAAGGGGGCAATGGAAAGATCCTTCGTGAGCTTCGCGACCTTCGTGTTTCGAGACCCCTTGCGAAAGCAATGAGCGCTTCGGCGCGAGGAGCCCGGACCTGCACCGCCCGGCATTGCGAGGCAGGGCCGTGAGGTGGAGACTCTCCAGGACGAAGGCTCCCCCTCGAGTGATCCCTCACCCCACGCTCCGATGCCTCCCACACGCGCGA
>DASVXU010000047.1:0-14244 GCA_036392515.1 Gemmatimonadaceae bacterium
TCCTCTTCCCCTTCCTCTCCTCCACCGTGGCGGCGATCGGCGGGCTGCTGCTCATCGTCTTCCTCTCCATCTACATCGCCGCCGACCCGGGGCTCTACCACGATGGGCTGATGCACCTCTTCCCGCGCCGCGCCCGCGCGCGCGCCGGCGAGGTCCTGAGCGCCATGGCGACGGTGCTGCGGAAGTGGCTCGTGACGCAGCTCATCGCCATGGCGGCGATCGGCGCCGTGACGACGGTGGCGCTGCTCATCCTCGGCGTGAAGGCGGCCTTCGCCCTCGGCCTCCTCGCCGGGCTGTTCGAGTTCATCCCGACGGTGGGGCCGATCCTCAGCGCGGTGCCGGCGGTGGCGATGGGGTTCGTGGACTCGCCGGAGAAGGCGCTCATGATCGCGATCGCGTACATCGTGATCCAGTTCCTCGAGAACCACATCCTCATCCCGCTGCTGATGCGCGGCGGGGTGGATCTGCCGCCGGCGCTGACGGTGGTGACGCAGGCGGTGATGGCGCTGGTCTTCGGCTTCCTCGGCCTGATGGTGGCGGTCCCGCTGCTCGCGGCGGTGATGGTGCCGGTGAAGATGCTCTACGTCGAAGGCGTGGTCGGCGACCCGATGGAGCCGCTGGACGAAGGAGAGGACGACGACTGATGCTCGACGAGGGCGGCGGCCCGCCCTTCAGCCTTCCGCTCCTGCTCCGCTTCCCCGCCCTGGCGTGGGTGCCGCGCGTCCGGCTCGGTACCTTCCCGACGCCGGTGCAGGAGGTGACGCTCCCCGACGGGCGCCCGCTCTGGATCAAGCGCGACGACCGCTCCGGCGCGCCGTTAGGCGGGAACAAGGTGCGCTCGCTGGAGTTCCTCCTCGCGGGCGTGACCCGCGGGAGCGAGGTCGTGACGACGGGCGCGCGCGGCTCCACGCACGCGCTGGCGACGGCCGTCTACGGCGGGGCCCTCGGCGCGCACGTGACGGTGGTGCGCTGGCCGCAGGAGATGAACGCCGACGCGACGAAGGTGGAGGCAGCGATCCGGCTGGCGGCGAGCGAGACGCGCGACCGGCGCACGATCGTCGGCGCGCTGTTCGACGCGGGCGTCCTGCGGCTGGTGCGACGCGCGCGCTGGGTGCCGCCCGGCGGGACGTCGGCGCACGGCGCGCTCGGCCACGTCAACGCGGCGCTCGAGCTGGCGGAGCAGATCGCGGCGGGACGGCTCCCGGCGCCGGCGCGGATCGTCGTGCCGTTAGGCAGCGGGGGGACGGCGGCCGGCCTCGCGCTCGGCCTGGCGATCGCCGGGATCGAGGCGACGGTGGTGGGGGTGACGGTCGCGCCGGGACTCGTCGCCAACCGGCGACGGGTGCTCGCGGTGGCAACGCGGGCGGCGCGGCTGATCGAGCGGACGGCTGGCGTGAAGGTGCCACGCCCGGATGCGGCGCGGGTGGTGGTGGACCGCGAGCAGTACGGGGGCGCGTACGGGCGGGCGACCGAGGCGGGACGAAAGGCGGCGGAATGGCTGGCGAAGCGCGCGGGAATTCCGGTGGACGCGACGTACAGCGCGAAGGCGCTCGCCGCGGTGATGGAAACGCGAGGAAGCGAGCGGACGCTGTTCTGGTTGACGTTCGACGGGCGGGCGCTCGGTTGACTGCGATGAGGAACGAGCAAGCGAACCGCAACGAGCGACGAGCGATCAACCGCAACGAGCGACGAGCGATCAACTACATCGGGCGATGAGCGACCGACCGCAGCGGCCGACGCCGGACCCCGGACCCCGGACCCCCGACCCCCGACCCCCGACCCCCTCATGACTGACGAACCATTCGGGCTCGCGCACGACGAAGCCGGCGAGGGATTCCCCGTCGTGCTGCTGCATGGGTTTCCGCACGATCACACCCTGTGGGCAGCGCAGATGGCGGGGCTGGAGGGGCACTGCCGGGTGATCGCGCCGGATCTGAGAGGGTTCGGCGGGTCGGTGGCGGCGCCGCCGTTCACGATCGACCGCTACGCGGACGACGTCGTCGCGCTGATGGATCGGCTGGGGATCGAGAAGGCGGTGATCGGCGGGCTGTCGATGGGGGGATACATCGCGTTCTCCATGTGGCGGCGGCACCGGGCGCGCTTTCGCGGGCTGATGCTGATCGACACGAAGGCGGGGCCGGACAACGACGAGGCGAAGAAGCGTCGCGAGCAGCAGATCGAGGTCGTGCGCTCGGAGGGTGTGGCGGTGCTCGCGCCGCGGCTCGTCGAGGCGTCGGTGAGCGCGCGGACACGCGAGCGGCATCCCGACGTCGTCGAGCGCCTGCTGGCGATGATGACGCGTCAGCCGGCGGAGGGGGTGATCGGCGCGCTGCAGGCGATGATCCGCCGAGCCGACTCGACGCCGACGCTGAAGACGATCGACGTGCCGACGCTGATCATCGTCGGCGCGGAGGACGTGCCGACGCCCGTGGAAGACGCGCGGAAGATGCACGACGCCATCGCCGGGAGCACGCTCGAGATCATCGAGGGCGCGGGACACCTCAGCAACCTCGAGCGTCCGGCGGCGGTGAACCACGTGATGTCGGAGTTCATCGGGCGTCTGATTTACGCCTGAGCCGAAAGCGGTTAGCCTTCGTGCACCCCGTGCGGGACGACTTCCGCCCGGTCACCACCCCGAAATCGACGACGTGTCCGCTCCCGCCAATCAACCGATCTCCGCCAGCGAGCAGACGACCGCCGCGCGCTGGGGGGCCGTGCTCTTCCGCAATCGCGGGTGGCTCCCCGTCATCTTCCTCCTCGTCCCCCTCGTCGCCCCGGGCCATCTCTCGCCGCGCCGCTGGATCATCGGCGGGATCATCATCGCGATCGGCGAAGCGATCCGCCTCGCCGGCGTCGCCGCCGCGGGGACGGTGACGCGCCGCCGCTCGCGCAACGTGCAGCGTCTGGTGACCTACGGGATCTTCTCGTGGGTGAGGAATCCGCTCTACGTCGGCAACTTCCTCATCTGGATCGGCTTCGCGGTGATCTCGGGCGTCCTCTGGTTCATCCCCGTCGCCGCGGTGCTCTTCGCGATCGAGTACACGCTGATCGTGCGCTACGAGGAAGGCGTCCTCGAATCGATCTTCGGCGACGAATACCTCGCGTACAAGCGGCGGACGCCACGCTGGTTCCCGCGGCCGCCGTCCGTTCGCGAGGAGGGAGAGCACCACTGGGGCGAGGCGTGGCGCAGCGAGATCTCGACCTTGCTGCAGTATGTCGTCCTGGTCGCGCTCTTCATCGTCAAGGATCGGTACTTTTACCGTTAGGCTCGGAGGGATGCGGGTTCCGGAGAACGAGCGGTGCGGGGGGCCGGCGCGCCTGCGGCGCGCGGCGAGACGGCGATACGAGATGCGAGGTACGGGAAACACCCACCGATACGGGACTGGCCGAGCGCGGGCCGCCGTTGGCGCCGCGCTCGGCCCAACGCGCATCGTGGTGGTTCGCGCATCCGGCATCCCGGATCGCAGTCTCCCGGCGCTTCGCGCCGCCACCCCGCATCGCTCGTTCTCGAGTTCCCGCATCACGCCCGTTTCAGTCCGAGCGTGAACGTCGACCCGATGCCCACTTCGCTCGACACCGAGAGGTCCCCGCCCATCCCCCGCGCAAGATCCCGCGAGATCGCGAGCCCGAGCCCCACTCCCTGCTGACTCGTCGGCGTCAGGTGGCGGTCCACCTGCACGAAGGGATCGAAGATGTGGCCGAGGCGGTCGGCGGGGATGCCGCGGCCCGTGTCGCGAACGTGGATGCGCGCCCACTGGTCGTCCACCGAGCAGGAGAGGACGATCTCGCCGCCGGGCGCGGTGAACTTCACCGCGTTGGTGAGGAGGTTGAGCAGGATCTGGCGGATCTTCTCGACGTCGGCGCACACCTTCACCGACGCGTCGCAGGGCTCGGCGCGGAGCCGCAGCGACTTGGCGTCGACCTGCGGGCCGACGAGATCCTCGAGGCCGGCGACGGTCGTCGTGAGGGCGACCGGCTCGATGTCGAGGTCCACCTGCCCCGCCTCGATCTTCGCGAAATTGAGGATGTCGTTGATCAGCGAGAGGAGGTGCTGGCCGCTGCGCTTCATCCGCTCGACGTCGCCGCGCTGGTCGGCGGTGAGCGCGCCGCGCACGCCGACGAGGAGCAGGTCCGCGTAGCCGGCGATCGCGTTGAGCGGAGTGCGCAGCTCGTGGCTCATCGTCGCGAGGAACTCGCTCTTCGCGCGGTTCGCCTCCTCCGCCTCGCGGCGCGCGAGCACCTGCTCCGTCACGTCCACCGCGACGACGACGACCGCCGAGACCGCGCCCGCGTCGTCGCGCAGCGACTGGTAGGTGAAGTTCAGGAAATGGTCGCGCGGTGGATCGCCGGCACGCGCGCTGAGGGGCACCGCCAGCTCGTTCGCGACGAAGGGCTCCCCGGTGCGATACACCCGGTCCACGATCTCGTAGATCCCCTGCGACGCGAGCTCGGGGAATGCGTCGCGCAGCGTGCGGCCGAGCAGCTCGCGCTCGCCGGCGAGGAGCATGTACGTCGGGTTGGCCAGTGTGAAGACGTGCTCCGGCCCTTCCATCACCGCGATCGCCACCGGCGCCTGCATGAAGGTGCGCGCCAGCTCCTCCTTCGCGCGCTCGGCGGCGCTCGTCGCGTCCTCGACGGCGCGCCGGGCGAGCACCTGCTGCGTCACCTCGACGGCGACGCTCGCGATCGCGTAGACCCGTCCCGCCGCGTCGCGGATCGGCTGGTAGCCGACGTCGAAGAAGTGATCCTCGGAAGTGCCGTCGCGGTCGCGGTCGATGCGCACGAGCCGCTCGGCGGCGAAGTACGGCTCTCCCGTCTCGTAGACGCGATCCATGATCTCGAAGAAGGGCTGCCCCTCGAGCTCGGGGAAAGCGTCGCGGATCGACTTGCCGAGCAGCTCGCGTCCCCCGCCCGGCGTCTCCTGGTAGCGCGGGCTGACGATGGTGTAGACGTGCTCAGGACCGCTCAACACCGCGACCGCGACCGGCGCCTGGTCGAAGACGTCGCGCAGGCGCTCCTCGCTCGCGCGCAGCTGGGCGAGGGCGCGGTCGCGCGCCTCCGTCTGCTCCTCGAGCTCGGCCGCGTTCTCCTGGAGCTGCTGGTTCACCAGCTCGAGCTCGACCTGCTGCTCCTCGAGCTGCGTGTTCGCCTCCTCGATCGCGATGCGCGTGCGCTCGCTGTCGGCGAGGAGCCGCTCCACCTCGCGGCGCGCGCGCACCTGCTCGGTGACGTCGGAGCCGTGCGCGACGACGCCGTCGCGCGTTCCGTCGGCGCCGGTGAGCGGCTGGTAGACGAAATCGAGGAAGCGCTGCTCGGCGGGACCGTCCGTCTCGCGCGCCAGCATGATCGGCACTTCGCGGCCGACGTACGGCTTGCCGGTCGCGAGGACGCCGTCGAGCAGCTCGACGAATCCCTGTGCCCGCACCTCGGGCAGTGCCTCGTCCACCGGCTTGCCGACGACGTCGCGATAGCCGATGAGCCGGGAGTAGGCGTCGTTCACGAGCTCGAAGACGTGCTCCTTGCCCCGCAGCACGGCGAGGAAGGCCGGCGCCTGGCGGAAGACTTCCGCGAGGCGCGCGCGCTCGATCTCGAGCTCGTCGATCAGCTCGTCGCGCTGCTCCTCGAGCGTGCGCCGCGCCACCGCGGCGGTGGTGTCGATGAGGACGATCTGGATCCCGCCCACCTCACCCCGCTCGTCGCGGACGGGGGTGTAGGAGAGCGTGATGTAGACGTCGTCGAGCGGTGCATCGGGGCCGCGCCGCGCGAGCGGGTAGAGCTGGTCCTCGAAGGAGATCGTCTCGCCGCGGAGGACGCGCTCGTACACCGGGCCGTTGATGTGCCACACCTCGGGCCAGACGTCGCGCGTCGGCCGTCCGAGCCCGGCGGGATGCTTCACGCCGAGAAAGGGGACGTAGCCGTCGTTGTAGATCTGGACCAGCTCCGTCCCCCAGAGAAGGATCGTGGGAAATGCGGACGCGAGGGTGACGGCGGCGGTGGTGCGGAGGCTCTGCGGCCACTGCGCGACGGGACCGAGCGCGGTCGCGCTCCAGTCGAAGTCGCCGCAGCGCGCGCGCATCTCGCCGGGACCGGCGAAGATCGCGGCGGCGCCGGCGGCGCGATCGGTCTCCGTCACGCGTTCCGCTGGGCGAGCAGGTACGCGACGAGCTCGTCGAAGGAGCGGGCGACGAACTCCGCCGCGCTCGGCCCCTGGCCGCGCACGATGTCGACGCGGACCGCGCGCATCCCCGCGTCGAGCGCGCCGCGCACGTCGGTGCGCTCGTTGTCGCCGACGTGGAGCGTGTCGCCGGGCGCGGTGCCTAACGCGCGGAGCGCGGCGGCGAAGGGCTCGGGTCGGGGCTTGGCGTGGCCGATGTCCATCGAGTAGACGGTCGCCGTGAAATACGGGAGCAGCTGGTCGTGCTCGAGCAGGCGGTCCTGCGCACGGCCGGAGGCGAAGCCCGTGTCCGAGATGATCGCGAGCGTGAAGGCGGAGGCGAGCCTCGCGATGCCGTCACCGACGCCGGGGAGGAGGGGAGCGGGGTGTGCGACGAGCGCATCGTCCACCGCGCGCTCCGCCGCGGCGACGTATCGGCAATCGGCGGGCCGCTCGACGTTCACCCGTGACAGGAGCCAGCGGATGCGCTCCTGGGTGGTGTAGCCGCGCTGCTCCTCGCGCCACCACCGCTCCGCCTCCGCGCCCGAGGCGCGGTAGAGAGCGGCGAAGTCGTCGTCGGCGATCTCGTGGCCGATCTGGCCGAGCAGCTTCCGGATCGCGCCCTGGCGCAGGACGACACGCTCCGGCTTCGTCGAGCCGTCGTAGAGCGTGTCCCAGTAGTCGAAGGTGACCGCGCGCAGCGCCACGTCAGTCACCGGCCGCCGCGCGGACGGCCGGGAGGTGCGACGCGCTCAGCGCGTCGGACGCCCGGGCGGGGTCGGGCTGGTGAAGACGTCGCGATTGAGCTGGATGTAGTGCTTCAGCTGCTGCGGGACATCCTCCTCGGGGAAGATCGCCGTCACCGGGCACTCCGGCTCGCACGCGCCACAGTCGATGCACTCGTCGGGGTTGATGTACAGCTGCTCCGGCCCCTCGTAGATGCAATCGACGGGACAGACGTCGACGCACGCTTTGTCCTTCGTGTTGATGCAGGCTTCGGTGATGACGTAAGGCATGGCGGCTCTCGTTTCTGGCGCGGGAGGGAAAGTTATGCGAGTGGGTCCCGGGATGCTATCGCTCGCGTGCAGATGCGGGGCGTGGGGAACCAGCGATGCGAGGGGGCCGGCGCGGCGCGCGGCGATACCGCGATCCGAGGTGCGGGATCCGGGAACCACCCAATGATACGGGACCGGCCGAGCGCGGGCCGCCTGCGGCGCCGCGCTCGGCCCAACCCGCATCATGGTGTGCCCCGCATCCCGCATCCCGCATCCCGTATCGCCGTCTCGCGGCCACGCGCCGAAGGCGCGTGCCGCCCCCTCGCATCGCTCTTTCTCAGGCACCCGCATCCCTCAAGCGCGCCACGGCGGAAGGTCGCCCTTTCGGCGTTCGAGCTCCGGGTTATGCCTGTAGAGCGTGGTCGTGCGTCCGATCACCTGCACGACGTCCGCGTCCATCGCCTCCGAGAGCTGCCGTGCGGCGTCCTTCACGTCCACCTCGGCGCTCTTCGTGAGCGCGACTTTCACCAGCTCGTGCGTGCGCAGCGCGTCGTCGAGGGAGCCGAGGAGGGCGTCGGTGATCCCTTCCTTGCCGACGTGCACCAGCGGGTCGAGATGATGCGCCTCGCCGCGCAGCGCCGCGCGCTCCTTGCTCGTGATCTTCGACTGCCGCTCCTGGTCCGCCATGCGCTCGTCCTCGCAGCTCGCGTTCGTGGTGACGTCACACCGACGCAAGAATTCTACTCGACGAACAGCGGACGCGGGTTCACGGGGATCCCCGTCCACCACTTGTGGTCGGGGGGCATGAGCATGATCTGGAAGTGAAGGTGCGGCGTGTCCTTCGGCGCGTTGCCCGTCGTGCCGACGAACCCGATCGTGTCGCCCTTCTCGACGCGATCGCCCTCGGCGATTCCCTTCCGGCGACGGTCGAGGTGCGCGTAGTAGTAGACGAAGCGCTCCTGCGGATCGACCGCGTAGATCGTGATCCCGCCCGCGCCGCCGGTGCGCAGCTTGAGGATCCGTCCGTCGTCCGCGGCGAGCACCGGGGTCCCCTTCGGGGCGAGGATGTCCACCGCGTGATGGCGACGCTGGCCGTCGCGCTCGTCGTCGAAGCTGTCGGGGATGCGCGAGAGCTCGACGTTGGCGACGGGGATGCGCAGGTGCCGCTGGCGCAGGTAGTCGTAGTCGGCGAGCGGCACCCCGTCTGGAATGACCGTGCCGCGCGTCGCGGCCGGCGGGCGCGTCGGCGCCGGTCCGACCGGCTTCCCGTACCTGCAGGCGGCGACGAGGAGGACGGCGGGGGCGAGGAGAGCGAAGCGATGCTGCATCTGCGGTACGACGCGGCGCGCGGCTCGCGCGCAACCGAGGGGTCAGGGGCCCCTGCAGTCACGGTCCCGTCGTAAAGCTCCACGAGTACGGCGCCGCCATCGTGTTGCCGGCGGCGTCCTTGACCCCCGCGATCGTCACCGTCACCGTCGTGTTCGCCGGGAGGGCGGGATAGGGGACGAGCTGCGCCGAGGCGCCGTTGACGCTGATCGTGCCGGTGGCGCCGCCGCTCAGCGAGAACGCGGCGTTCGTCACGCTCGCCGAGTCCACCGCCTCGGAGAAGGTGACGATGATCATCGAGTTGGTCGGCACCGAGCTCGCGTTCTGCGCCGGGAGGGTGCCGATGATCGTCGGGCGCGTCGTGTCGGTGTTGCCGTTGTTCGGCGCGGTGAGGTACGGGTCGGGCGTCCCCCCGCAGCCGGCGAGCGCCGCGAGCAGGGCGAGCCCGGCGACGCGGTGCCTAACGGTGATTCGCTTCCGGTCCATCGCCATCCTCCATCAGAGAGCGAGCGCGTCGGGCGCGGGGAAGCCGTGCTGCTTCCGCCCCGGAGGCCCTTCGTGCTTCGCGGTCGTCTTGTAGAGCTCGAAGCGGCCGTCGGCGGCCGCCTCCGCGCATCGCGCGCGCAGCGCCGCCAGCTCGGCGGCCGTCATCTTCTCGAAGTCGCGCGCCACGCGGAGATTCTGGCGCAGGACGCGCATCGAGTCCACTCCCGTCACCGTCGTCGCGACGTCGAGGCTCATCGCGTAGCGGAGCCCTTCCTGCGCCGAGACGAGCTTCTTTTTCACGGCGTCCCCTTCCCCGCCGAGCGACTTCATCCCGATCGCCGCCATCCCGCGAGCGTTGACCTCGGGGAGCACGCGCTGCTCGAAGCTGCGGAAGGTCGCGTCGAAGCAGTTGAGGGGCATCTGCACCGTGTCGAAGGGGAAGTCGTACGCGAGCATCTTCAGGTGCAGCGCGGGATCCTTGTGTCCCGTGAAGCCGACGAAGCGAACCTTCCCTTCGCGCTTCGCCCGCTCGAGCGCCTCGACCGAGCCGCCCTTCATGAAGTGGCGCTCGGGATCGTTCTCGTAGACGACCTCGTGGATCTGCCAGAGGTCGAGGTAGTCGGTCTTCAGCCGCCGGAGCGACTCATCGAGCTGGCGCATCGCGGTCTTCGCGTCGCGCCCGTGGGTGCACATCTTGGTCATGAGGAAGACCTCACCCCGCCGGCCGGCGAGCGCCTTCCCCATCCGCTCCTCGCTCTTCCCCTCGTGGTACTCCCAGGCGTTGTCCATGAAGGTGACGCCGGCGTCGATCGCCTCGTGGATGATCGACGTCGCCTCCTTCGCGGTGGAGACGAGCCCGAGGTGGTATCCACCGAGCCCGATGGCCGACACCATCGCGCCAGATCGGCCGAGCGGTCGGTGCGGGATGCTGGAACTGAGAGTCGTCGTCATCGCTGGCGCTCCGAGATGCCCAGGCTGGATGCTGGAGGCTATAAGCAGGAAGCGAACCGCGGCCGGGCGCCTTCCCGACCTCGGTTCGCCTTCAGCCTCCTGCCTCCAGCTTCCAGCCTATAGCCTCCAGCCTCCAGCTATCTGGCCTCCCACGAGAACCCCGCCGTCAGCCGGTCGAGCCGCTTCCGTGCCGTGTCGAGGCGCATGATGGTGAGCCCGCCCATCGCCTCGCCTAACGCGCGCGTCGCGAGGTCGTCCACCCCGTCGCGGTCGGCGTCGAAGGCATAGACGCCGTCGTGGGCGCGGAAGCGGTAGTCGCTCGACTTCACCCCCGTCACGTACCCGGTGTCGTCGAGGATCGCCATCCGCTCGGCCACCCACTCGGTGTTCCCGGCGCGGGCGCTGACGATCAGCAGCAGGTGCCCCAGCTTTCCGTAGCAGCCGCGGATGCGCGAGCTCGACACGCGGAGCGAGTTCTGGAGACGCTCGTACGGGGGCTTCTGGGTGTTCAGGATGTCCTGCTCGATCGAGTCGCGGACGATCTGCGCGCGGTCGGCGAGCTCCGCGGGGATCGAGTCGCGGCGGCAGCTGTCGGAGACGACGGCGACGCCCGAGTCGGTGAGCGCGGCCGCCGCCGGGAGGGGCTCGATCTTCTTCGCCATCGAGTCCACGTGCGCGGAGGTCGCGAGGACGCCGACGATGCGCCCGTTCCAGACGTCGAAGCTGGCGAGCGTCGCGCTGTCGGCGCCCCAGGGACCGGTCAGGCGGAAGCGCGCCCCGACGGGGACCGGGGAGAGCCGGTTCACCGCCTCGAGGTACGCGCTCAGCCGCGGCTCCGCCTTGACGTCCGCATCCACGCGGCCGAGGTCGACGAGCATCCGCTTGCCGCGGGCGGCGGCGATGAACCAGAGCTGGCCGCGCGGGGGGAAGACCAGCTTCTCGGCGATCGAGTCGGCGAGGGGGGAGAGCGCGGGGGGCTTCACGGGCGCGGCCTCGACGACGTGCGCCGTCTGCGTGTCGAGCTGGGCGACCGTGTCCGCCGGGGGCGGCGCCGCCTGCGCCGTGCGGTCCGCACGACAGGCGGCCACGGCGACGAGGATGGCGACGAGGGTGACGAAGGAGAGGCGGAGCTGGGTGCGGCTGAGCGACATCGATTGGCGGCGGAGGTGCGGCGCGCGTGCGCGCGTCCCATTTGCAGTAGACGGTGGTCGCGGCGATCTTCCCACCATCAGGATAACAGGACGATCGTGCCCCCTGTCACGTAGCATGCACGTGGCGGGCAGGTCCGCGGAAGTGCCGCGAGGCCGGTCGGTGCATGCGGGGCGACTGAAAGGAGACTCGAAGATGCCGGTGCTCGAGACGGGTGGGACGATTCGCGAGCTGAACGATGGCGAGACGGTGGTGGGGAGCGGGGCGAACGCCACCTGGCGGCTCGGCGGGGCGGACCTCGCGGCGCGCCACTTCACGGTCGCGTTAGGCGACGACGGGCAGGCGACGGTGAAGTCGTGCTCGACGCAGAACGTCGTGCTCGTGAACGGGCGGCAGCTCGGCGTGCGTCCCCTTCCCCTCGCCGACGGAGACACGATCGCCGCGGGGACGGCGCGCTTCGTCTACGCGAAGGACGCGCAGTCGCTGCGTCCCGCGTCGAACGCGGACAGCAGCCCTGCATACCTCGTGGACGAGCGGGCCCGTGTCGCCTATCCGCTCGCGCGACGCTCGGTGTCGATCGGCCGCGACGCGGGAAGCATCGTCGTCGTGCGCGACCCCCAGGTCTCGCGCTTCCACGCCGACGTCCGCACCGAGGCGGGGGCGCACGTGCTCTACTCGATGGGCTCGGCGGGGACGCTGGTCAACGGCCACGGCGTCGCCGCGCCGCGCGTCCTCGAGTCGGGGGACAAGGTCGAGATCGGGCAGACGACGCTGCTCTTCGTGCGCGGCAATCTCCCGCCCGGCGTGAAGGTCACCTCGGGCCCGCTCCCCGAAGAGGGCGACTGGAGCCGCCGCCCGACGGTGAACGCGGCGGCGATCGACACCGGCGAGCATGCCAGGGTCCGCCGCGGCGCGCCGTGGGGGATCATCGTCGTCGCGATCATCGTGATCGCGGCGGTGGTGTGGTTCGTGGCGCGCTGAGGGGTCGGGGGTCGGGGGATCGGGGGTCGGGGGTCGGGGGTCGGGGATCGGCGCCGACGGCTGCCGCCGACAGCTGACCCCCGACCCCTGACCCCCTCTAGTGCCCGAGCTTCTGCACGATGATGATCGCCGCCAGCACGACGATGCCGATCACCGCGATGATCAGGCCGTACCTGCGCTGCTCCGACTTGCGCATGATGTCGCGGGCCTGGACGGTGCCGATGAACATCGTCTGCATCTTCGCGGCGCGCTTGTCCACCGCGGCGGCGCCGGGGGCGGCGCCGATCGCGACCAGTGACGAGGGTGGCTCCATCGTGAAGCGGAAGACCGTGCGGCCGATCGTGACCTCGTCCCCCTCGTGCAGCGGGGTCGTCGCGGCGAGGCGCCGCATGTTGACGAGGGTATAGGCGGTCCCGACCGGCTTCGCGGCGAACCCGCCCTCGGGACGACGGAGGATCTCGGCGTGGATGCGCGAGACCTCGGGCTCCTGGAGGTTCACCGCGCACTTCACGTCGCGCCCGATCTCGGTGACGTCGCCGAGGGTGTAGACGCGCCCGCGGCGGGTGTCATGGAGGTAGCCCGGGCGCTGACCGGTGTTCTCGTCGGTGGCGAACTGGCGGTACGTGAAGCGCGCCGTGCCGATCTGGAGGACGTCGCCGAACTTGAGGAAGGTGCGGCCGTCGGCGATCTCGGTGCCGTTGACGTAGATCGACGCGGCCGGCGTCCCCGGCTCGACGTGGGCGCGACCATCCTTCTGCAGGGTGATGATCGCGTGGAGAGGCATCAGATCACGCCCGACGATGCGCCATGAGGCCTCGGTCCCGCTCCCGATGGAGAGGACGCCGGGCCCGAGCGGTCGCGTCGTATGATCGTACTCGAGGTAGGGCATGTCGTGATGCGGAACGCTCGCCGCGTCGCGGTGAGCGCGCGCGGCTGGATGATCGCCACCGGAGGGACGCCCCCACAGCGGTACCGGTCACAAAGGTGAGCAAACCCGGAACCACTGTGGATCGTGCTTCGTTGAAATCTCCGTAAAAGGGACTACTTTTATAGGTCTTGGCGGCCCCGCGCGGGTCCGCACGCGGCTCCCCAGCCGCAACCGCAAGATGAGCAAGAAGTTAGCAGCCTGGCAAGGAGGCCCATGGGCGCGTCGATCGACACCCTCATCAATCGCGAGTATCAGGCGGGGTTCGTCACCGAGATCGAGGCGGACGCGCTCCCGCGCGGGCTGAGCGAGGAGACGGTCCGCCTCATCTCGGCGAAGAAGAACGAGCCGGAATGGCTCCTCGAGTGGCGCCTCAAGGCGTTCCGCCGCTGGCAGCAGATGGCCGAGCCGCACTGGGCGAACGTCGGCTACCCGAAGATCGACTACCAGGACATCGTCTACTACTCGGCGCCGAAGACGCAGAAGCCGTTAGGCAGCCTGGACGAGGTCGACCCGAAGATCCGCGAGACCTACGACAAGCTCGGCATCCCGCTCCACGAGCAGAAGCTGCTCGCCGGCGTCGCGGTGGACGCCGTCTTCGACTCGGTGTCGGTCGGGACGACGTACAAGGAGGAGCTGGCGAAGCACGGGATCATCTTCATGAGCTTCGGCGAGGCGGTGCGCGAGCACCCCGAGCTGGTGCAGAAGTATCTCGGCTCCGTCGTGCCGTACAGCGACAACTTCTTCGCCGCGCTCAACGCCGCGGTGTTCAGCGACGGCTCCTTCGTGTACGTGCCGAAGGGGGTGCGCTGCCCGATGGAGCTGTCCACGTACTTCCGCATCAACGCGGCCGACACCGGCCAGTTCGAGCGGACGCTCATCGTCGCCGACGAGGGCGCGTACGTGTCGTACCTCGAGGGATGCACCGCGCCGAAGCGCTCGACCAACCAGCTGCACGCGGCGGTGGTCGAGCTGGTCGCGCTCGAGGACGCGTCGATCAAGTACAGCACGGTGCAGAACTGGTACGCCGGCGACGAGGAAGGAAAGGGCGGGATCTACAACTTCGTGACGAAGCGCGGGAAGTGCGCCGGCGCGCGGAGCAAGATCTCGTGGACGCAGGTCGAGACGGGGAGCGCGATCACCTGGAAGTATCCGAGCGTCATCCTCCAGGGGGACGACTCGACGGGTGAGTTCTACAGCGTGGCGGTGGTGAACAACCACCAGCAGGCGGACACGGGGACGAAGATGATCCACATGGGCCGCAACACGAAGAGCAC
>DASVXU010000048.1:0-3134 GCA_036392515.1 Gemmatimonadaceae bacterium
GGTCGGTCTTCAGTCGCTTCAGCGATTCGTCGAGCTGCCGGGTGGCCGCCTTGCGCGAGCGGCCGTCGATCTTCGTCATGAGGAAGACCTTCTCGCGGCGGCCATCGCGGAGCGCCTTGCCCATGCGCTCCTCGCTCTTCCCCTCGTTGTAGTCCCAGCAGTTGTCCATGAAGGTCACCCCGCGGTCGATCGCGGCATGGACGATCCGCTCGGCGTCCTTCGCGGAGACGTGCTTGAGCGAGAGATGCCAGCCCCCGAGCCCGATGCAGGAGACGCGCACGCCCGTTCGGCCGAGGTCGCGTTGGGGGATGTCGGACGGGGAAGGCATGGGGAGCGGCTCCGGGTCAAGATCGGGGCGCGGGATGCAGGTTCTGCTCCACGCGAACAAATGCGAAATGCGAAATGCGACACATGCTGACAGGCGCGCATGTGTCGCATTTCGCATTTCGCATTCGGGTTCTCAATCCCGCAGGAAGTGGCACGTGTACCCGCCCGGATTCTTCCGCAGATAATCCTGGTGATACGTCTCCGCCGAGTACCACTTCGCCGGCGGCTCGATGCTCGTGGTCACCTTGTTCTTCCACTTCCCCGACGCGTTCACGCGCTCGATCACCGCGCGCGCCGTCGCCTCCTGCTCGGGCGACTGCGGGAAGATCGCGGACCGGTACTGCGTCCCGATGTCGTTCCCCTGGCGGTTGAGCGTCGTCGGGTCGTGCAGGCGGAAGAACCACTTCTCGAGCAGCTCCTCGTAGCTCAGCACCGACGGATCGAAGGTGATGCGCACGGACTCGGCGTGTCCCGACTTGCTGTCGTGCGTGTCGTGATAGGTCGGATTGACGAGCCAGCCGCCGGTGTAGCCGACGTCCGTGTCGAGCACGCCGGGGACGTCGCGGAGGATGTCCTCCACTCCCCAGAAGCAGCCGCCGGCGAGGACGGCGATCTCGATCTTCTGCTCCGTGCCCGGCTCGCCGCCGCGCGTCGTCGATCCCTCTGCCTGCGTGCTCATCGCGCTCCTCGTCGCTGACGGTGGTCTCCCACTCGAGCAATTCCCGTTCGCGCGCCGGAGTTCCCGCGGGCTTTCGCCGGGCGCGCTCCGGGCGCAACTTCGGGCACTCTCACCCAACTTCGCAAGCACATGCGTTCTGTCCAGCTCGGTGCGGCGCTCGCCGCCCTCCTTCTCGCGGTGGCCCCGCACGCGCGCGCCCAGCGCTCCTCCACCGCACGCGACACCATCCCGCTCCCCGAGCATCCGCGGCCCGACTTCCAGCGCGCCGACTGGGTGAACCTCAACGGTCACTGGCGCTTCGCCTTCGACAAGGGGAACGCGGGCGAGCGCGCGCGCTGGTATTCGTCGCCGCTGCGGAACACGCACGCGATCCTCGTCCCGTTCTCGTGGGGCGCGCCCGCGTCCGGCGTCGCCGACTCGGCCGACATCGGCTGGTACGAGCGGACGATTACCGTCCCCGCGTCGTGGAAGGGGAAGCGCGTCTATCTCGTGGTCGGCGCGAGCGACTGGCGCACCAGCGCCTGGATCGACGGCGCGAAGCTCGGCGACCACCAGGGCGGATACACGCCATTCTCGCTCGAGCTGACGAAGCTGATGAAGCCCGGCACCGCGCAGCGGCTGACGCTGCGCGTGGACGACACCGATCACCCGTACAAGCTCGAGGGGAAGCAGGGCTACGGGAAGGCGCGCGGGCTCTGGCAGACGGTGTACCTCGAGGCGCGCGGCAGCGATCCGCTCGAGACCGTGCACTTCACCCCACGCCTCGAGCGGAGCGCGGTGACGGTGGAGGCGGCGCTCGCCGATCCGGCGCCGCGCGAGATGACGGTGCGCGTCGCGTTCACCAATCGCGAGGGGCAGCCCGTCGTCACGCGGACGATCGCGCGCGGGGAGCGCACGGCGCGCTTCGACGTCCCCCTCCCGAACGCGCATCTCTGGTCGCTCGACGACCCCTTCCTCCACGAGGTGTCGGTCTCGGCGAGCGCGCCGGGGCTCGTCACCGATTCGTTAGGCAGCTACTTCGGGATGCGCAGCATCTCCGTCGAGAATCTTCCGGGGACGACCATCCCGTATGTGGCGATCAACGGGAAGCCCGTCTTCCTGCAACTGGCGCTCGACCAGGCGTACCACCCGACGGGGTACTACACCTTCCCGAGCGACTCCTTCACGATGATGGAGATCCTCCGCGCGCGGCAGATCGGGCTGAACGGACTGCGCGAGCACATCAAGATCGAGACGCCGCGCAAGCTCTACTGGGCGGACAAGCTGGGGGTGCTGATCATGGCCGACGTCCCCAACTGGTGGGGGCCGCCGACCGACACCGCCTTCCGCGAGCACGACCAGGCGATGCGCGAGATGATCGCCCGCGACTACAACCACCCCGCGATCTTCTCCTGGATCATCTTCAACGAGGCATGGGGGATCACGACGAAGGTCGGGAATCGCGAGCCGTATCTCCCCGCGACGCAGAAGCTCGTCGCCGAGCGCGTGGCGATGGCGAAGGCGCTCGACTCGACGCGACTCGTCGAGGACAACTCACCATGCTGCGGGCGCGGGCACACGGTCACCGACATCAACTCCTGGCACAACTACCTGCCGGGGTGGGAGTGGCAGCACACCCTCGACGTCATCAGCGACAGCACCTATCCCGGCTCGGGGTGGAACTTCGAGGAGGGATACGCGCAGGGCCGCCAGCCGATGATGAACTCCGAGTTCGGCAACGTCTGGGGCTACGAGGGAAGCACCGGCGACGTGGACTGGAGCTGGGACTACCACATGGCGGTCGACGCGTTCCGTCGCCACCCGAAGCTCGCCGGCTGGCTCTACACGGAGCACCACGACGTCATCAACGAGTGGAACGGCTACTGGCGCTTCGACCGGTCGAACAAGGAGACCGGCTTCGGCGACCTCGTGCCGGGGATGACGCTGAACGACCTCCATTCGCCGCTCTACCTCGCCGTCGGCGCGCCCGACCTCAGCACCGCCGTGCGCCCCGGCGCGCGCGTCGACGTGCCGCTCCACGCGTCGTTCCTCAGCGGCAGCACGGCGTACGGCGACTCGCTCGTCCTCCGCACGGAGCTCTACGGCTGGAACACGCTCGGCGAGCGGAAGTCGTACGCCACGAGCGTGC
>DASVXU010000049.1:0-3777 GCA_036392515.1 Gemmatimonadaceae bacterium
GAGATGGTGATGCCGGGGGACAACGTGCAGATGACGATCGAGCTGATCACGCCGATCGCCATGGACGAGGGGCTCCGCTTCGCGATCCGCGAGGGCGGCCGCACCGTCGGCGCCGGCGTCGTCGCGAAGATCCTGAAGTAATCGCGGGGGTCAGCGACCAGGGGTCAGGGGTCAGGAACTGCCACTCGGCAGTTGCCGACCCCTGACCCCTGACGCCCGACCCCTGATACAAATAGAGAGGGGAAAGCAATGCCGCGCGAGAAGATCATTTTGGCGTGCAACGAGTGCAAGAACCGCAACTACTTCACGATGAAGAACAAGCGGCTGCACCCGGAGCGCGTGGAGTGGAAGAAGTACTGCCCCCGGTGCAACAAGCACCAGCTCCACAAGGAAACGAAGTAGATGGGAACGCAGGTCTCGACCCGGCAGCCGTCGGGCGTCGAAAAGGTCGCGGGCTTCTTCCGCGGCATCCCGTCGTTCTTCCGGCAGGTGCGCGATGAGCTCTCGAAGGTCACCTGGCCGGATCGCGGGCAGACCATCGACGCCACGTGGCGCATCCTGGTCTTCGTGCTCTTCGTGGGCGCGGTGATCGGCCTGCTCGACTTCCTCCTGCAGCTGATCCTCGTGCGCGGTCTGCCGTCGATCTTCGCGGGGCACTAGATGAACGAGCACCGCTGGTACGCCATCCAGACGACCGCGGGCCATGAGAACAAGGTCCGCTCGCTGATCACCCGCAAGATCGAACAGGACCCCCGCCCGGCCGAGGAGCGCCCGATCCGTCAGGCGCTCGTCCCGACGCAGGAGGTCGTGGAGATCAAGAACGGGAAGAAGGTCAACGTCGAGCGGAAGCTGTACCCCGGCTACGTGCTGGTCGAGATGGTGATGAACCAGGAGACGCTGCACGTCATCAACGGGATCCAGGGCGTGATCAAGTTCGTCGGCGGCCACGATCGCTTCCCGCAGCCGCTGCGCCCGGACGAAGTCAACCGACTCCTCGGCATCGCCGACGAGGCGGAGGAGGAGGCGCCGAAGGAGGAGATTCCGTTCCTCGTCGGCCAGGCGGTGGCGATCACGGAAGGGCCGTTCACCGACTTCAACGGGACGGTCGAGGAAGTGATGGCCGACAAGGGCAAGGTTCGCGTGAGCGTCTCGCTCTTCGGCCGCCCGACGTCGGTCGAGCTGGACTACCTGCAGCTCAAGGGATACTGAGCGGCGCGCGTTAGGCAGTTGGGCAGTAGGCGGGACCGCTGGACTGGCTGCACGTCGACGACCACTTCGACGATAAAGAACCAGTGGGAGTCTGGCCGCGCGACGGCGCGGCGGTACGCAACACCGAGGTAACGATGGCGAAGAAAGTCACAGGCTTCGTGAAGCTGCAGATCCCGGCGGGGAAGGCCAATCCGGCGCCCCCGGTCGGGACCGCCCTCGGCCCGCAGGGCATCAACATCATGGCCTTCTGCAAGGAGTTCAACGCTCGCACGCAGGGCCAGGATACGATCCTTCCGGTCGAGATCACGATCTTTTCCGACAAGTCGTTCACCTTCATCACCAAGACCCCGCCCGCGGCGGTCCTGCTGAAGAAGGAAGCCGGCATCGAGAAGGGCTCCGGCGCGCCGAACCGCACCAAGGTCGGCAAGGTCACCCAGGCCCAGATCCGCAAGATCGCCGAGATCAAGATGCCCGACCTCAACTGCGACTCGCTCGAGTCCGCGATGGCGATGGTCGCCGGCGCGGCTCGCTCGATGGGTCTGGAGGTCCAGGGCTGATGCGGACTCACGGCAAGAAGTACCGGAAGAGCGCCGAGCGTCGCCAGGAGACGCAGGCGTACCAGTCGCGCGCCGCGCTCGAGCTGGTGAAGACGGGCGCCTTCGCGAAGTTCGATGAGACGGTCGAGGTCGCGGTTCGCCTCGGCGTCGATCCGCGCCACGCCGATCAGGTCGTGCGCGGCACCGTCGTGCTTCCCGCGGGTACGGGCAAGTCGGTTCGCGTGCTCGTGATCGCCGTCGGCGACAAGGCGCGCGAGGCGGAGCAGGCGGGTGCCGACTTCGTCGGCGCCGAGTTCGTGCAGAAGATCAAGGACGGCTGGCTCGATTTCGACGTCCTGATCGCGACGCCGGACCAGATGGGGCAGGTCGGCCAGCTCGGCCGCGTGCTCGGTCCGCGCGGGCTCATGCCGAACCCGAAGGCCGGCACGGT
This sequence comes from Gemmatimonadaceae bacterium, assembly GCA_036392515.1. Classification (GTDB taxonomy): domain Bacteria; phylum Gemmatimonadota; class Gemmatimonadetes; order Gemmatimonadales; family Gemmatimonadaceae; genus JABFXC01. Next base: position 2,197 of record DASVXU010000049.1, read on the forward strand.
GACGTTCGACGTCGCCCGCGCGGTCCGCGAGACGAAGGCCGGCAAGATCGAGTTCCGTGTCGACAAGGGCGGCAACGTCCACGCGCCGATCGGGAAGGTCTCCTTCCCCCTCGAGTCGCTCGAAACGAACTTCGGCGCGCTCATGGACCAGCTGGTCCGCTCCAAGCCGACCGCGGCGAAGGGCGTCTACATCCGGAACGTGTCGGTGTCGAGCACGATGGGCCCCGGCATTCTCGTCGACGCCACCCCATACCGGTAACGAGCGATGAAGCGCAACGACAAGGAGCAGCTCGTCACCGAGCTCTCGACGAAGATCAAGGGCGCCAAGGCGCTGTACTATACGGACTTCACCGGTCTGAACGTGAAGCGGATGACGGACCTGCGCCGCAAGCTGAAGAAGGCGGGGGTCGAGTACGTCGTCATCAAGAACACGCTCGCGCTCCGCGCGGTGAACGAGAGTGGGCTCGTCGGCACCCGGCTCAAGGGCCCGACGGGACTCATCGTCAGCAAGGATCCGGTATCCGCGGCGAAGATCCTCACCGACTTCGCCAGGGAGAACGAGCAGAAGCCGGCCCTCAAGGGCGGCATGCTCGAGGGCGTCTCGATCGACGAGGCGCAGGTGAAGAAGCTGGCCTCGATGCCTTCGCGCGAGCAGATGCTCGCCGAGCTCGGCGCCGGCCTCCAGTCCCCGATGGCGGCGTGGGTTGGCGCGCTCAACGGGCTGCTGTACATGTTCGCGGGAGCTCTCGAGGGTCTGCGCACGCAGCGCGCGGGAGCGCAATAAGTCCCAGGCGGAGACGGCGGCGCGCCGATGGGGTGCGACGCCAGCCTGATTCACTTCCCAGGATTCGCCTGGGCTTTACGGAGGAACGACAACAATGGCTACCACGACTCTGAGCAACGACGAGATCCTCGAGGCGATCGGCAACAAGTCCGTCTTCGAGCTCGCCGAGCTGATCGAAGCGTTCAAGAGCAAGTTCAACGTCACGATCGCGGCTGCCCCGGTGGGCGGCGCGGCCCCCGCCGCTGGCGGCGCGGGCGGTGGCGCGGCGGCGGCGGCCGAGGAGCAGACGGAGTTCACCGTCACGCTCAAGGATGCCGGCGCGAAGAAGATCCAGGTCATCAAGGTCGTCCGTGAGATCACCGGCCTCGGCCTGAAGGAGGCGAAGGACATGGTGGACGGCGCCCCGCAGGCGGTGAAGGCGGGCGTCTCGAAGGACGAGGCGAACCAGATCAAGGCCAAGCTCGAGGAGCAGGGCGCGGTCGTCGAGGTGAAGTAAGGACGCGGGCCTCCCGGATGCGGGAAGAAATTCCCGCATCCGGGGCTGGCCCCACTCCTCACTTCACCCGGCTGCCACTGTGATCAGTTCCACTCGGAACACAATCGAAGTAATCGAGAGCTCCGTCCCCCGCGCCATGGCTGTGCCTGGCGGAGGGGGTTGCGGAGCATTTTTGGCCTGCCCGCGGGTGAGACATGCCTAGTCAGATGAAGCAGATTTCCTTCGCGAAGCTCGAGCAGGGGATGGACATGCCCCATCTCCTCGACATCCAGACGCGCGCCTTCGAGGCGCTGCTGCAGCT
>DASVXU010000050.1:0-20533 GCA_036392515.1 Gemmatimonadaceae bacterium
GCTCGATCAACCGCATGAACGAGCTGATCCCCGGCGCGCGCCGCGAGGGCGCCATCCGTCTCGACGGCGACGACATCTATGCGCGCGGGATGGACGTGGTCGCGCTGCGGCAGCGCGTCGGGATGGTCTTCCAGCGATGGAACCCGTTCCCCAAGTCGATCTACGACAACGTCGCCTACGGCCCGCGCATCAATGGCGTCGCTCGCGCGGAGCTGGACGGGATCGTCGAGCAGTCGCTGCGCCGCGCGGCGCTCTGGGACGAGGTGAAGGACCGGCTGCGCCAGAGCGCGCTGGGCCTCTCCGGCGGACAGCAGCAGCGGCTCTGCATCGCGCGCGCCCTGGCCAACGAGCCGGAGGTGCTGCTCCTCGACGAGCCGGCGAGCGCGCTCGACCCGATCGCGACGCAGAAGATCGAGGAGCTGCTCTACGAGCTGAAGCGCGAGTTGACGGTCGTCATCGTGACCCACAACCTGCAGCAGGCGGCGCGCGTCTCCGACTACACGGCGTTCTTCTTCATGGGGAAGCTCGTCGAGGTGGACGCGACCGACCGCATCTTCACCAGTCCGCGCGAGGAGCGCACGGACGCCTACATCACCGGGAGATTCGGATGACCGCGCCCGACGCGACCCGCTTTCGTCATTTTCACGACCAGCTCGCGACGCTGAAGCAGCGCATGCTCGACATGTCGGGCAAGGCGGAGACGCTGATCGAGATGTCGGTCGACGCGCTCGCCGACCGCGACGTCGCGAAGGCCGACGCCGTCATCGACGGGGACCACGAGGTGGACGCGCTCGAGCTCGAGGTGGAGCAGCTCGCGATCTCGCTCCTCGCGCTCCAGCAGCCGATGGCGCGCGACCTCCGCTTCATCATCGCCGCGATCAAGATCTCGAGTGACCTCGAGCGGGTCGGCGACCACGCGGTGAACATCGCCCAGTCGGCGCAGCGGCTCGCCGCGTGGGGGGGCACCTTCCAGCTCCAGCCGCAGATCGAGGACATGGCGCGGCGCGCGCGGAAGATGCTCAGCGACGCGCTCGACGCCTTCGTGCGCGCCGACGGTGCACTGGGCCGCGCCGTCTGCCGCGAGGACGATCAGGTGGACGCGCTCCACAACTCCGTCTTTCGTGTCCTGCTGACGCACATGATGGCCGATCCGCGCACGATCAACCCCTCGCTCGAGGTGCTGCTCGTCAGCCGGAACCTCGAGCGAGTCGCCGATCTCGCGACGAACATCGGCGAGGACGCGGTGTTCCTGGCGGAAGGGAAGCAGATCAAGCACCACGCGGAATCGCGGTAGGGGCTGAAGGCTGGAAGCTGCGGGCTGGAGGCGATAAGCCATGAGGGACTGCAGGCGCTGAAATTGACGGCGGCCCGGAGTCGATCCTCCGGGCCGCCGTCGCTTCCAGCCTTCAGCTTCCAGCTTCCTGCCTGTCGCCAGCTAGCGCGGGGCCACCGACGGCCTGGACGAGAGCCGCCTGTCGAGCGCCTTCACGACGTTCGCCGGAAGCGGGGCGTAGTCGAGCGCGGGGGCGAGCCTCTGGCCGTCGTGGATCGCCCAGCGGAGGAAGTCGTGCAGCTTCTTCGCCTTCGCCGCGTCGGCCATGTTCTGGTAGACGAGAATCCAGGTGAAGGACGAGATCGGATAGGCGTCCTTGCCCGGCGCGTTCACGATCGAGATCCGGTAGTCCGTGTTCGCCGGGAGGGTCTTCGCGACGCCGGCCGCGGCCGCGGTCACCGACTGCGTGCTCGGCGCGACGAAGTTGCCCGCCGCGTTGCGCAGCTGCGCGACCGCGAGCTTGTTCTGGTTCGCGTACGCGAGCTCGACGTACCCGATCGCGCCCGCCATCTGGCTCACCTGGCCGGCCACGCCCTCGTTCCCCTTCGCGCCGATGCCCGTCGGCCACTGCACTTCCTTGCCGCGCCCCGGGCCGGACGCCCAGCTCGCGCTCACCGTCGCGAGGTAGTCGGTGAAGATGAAGCTCGTCCCGCTGCCGTCCGAGCGGTGCACGACGAGGATGTCGGTGTTCGGCAGCGCGACACCGGCGTTGAGCGCCGCGATGCGGCCGTCGTTCCACTTCGTGATCCTGCCCTGATAGATGTCGGCGATCACGTCACCGGTGAGACGCAGTGGACGCTTCACCTGGGGCAGATTGTACGTGATGACCACCGCGCCCATCGTCATCGGATAGTGGAGGATCGCGCCGCCCTTCGCCTTCGCCAGCTCGTCATCCTTCATCGGCGCGTCGGAGGCGCCGAAGTCCACCGTCTGCTCGCTGAGCTGGCGAATCCCGCCCCCCGAGCCGATCGACTGGTAGTTGATCTTGACGCCGGTCTTCGACGCGTAGGCGTCGAACCACTTCGAGTACAGCGGATACGGAAAGGTCGCGCCGGCGCCGGTGAGGTCGACGTTCTGCGCGCGCGTCACCGCAGGGGCGGCGAGGAGCAGGGCGGCGGCGGCCGCGAGGGACCAACGATTCACGAAACGCTCCGTGTTGGGGTCAGGAAGCTCGGATGCAACGACTCAACGATCGCCCACCAGCGTAGAGCCGGCGTCGCGGAGAGGTAACGGAACGGTCACGGCACGCGCCGTGGCACTCGCCGGCGCGGGCGCCTCGTCGAGGATCTGCCGGTAGCTGGCTTCGAGCCGATCGAGCTCCGCGTTCCACGAGAGCGCCTCCGCGGTCGCACGCGCGCCGGCGCCCAGCCGGGCCGCGAGCCCGCGGTCCATGGCGAGGCGAACCATCGCGCGCGCCATCGACTCGGCGTCGTCAGGCGGGAAGGCGATCCCGTTCTCCCCGTCGCGCAGGTGGTCGGCGACGCCGCCGGCCGGCGTGGCGATCACCGGCAGACCGCACGACATCGCCTCGAGGACGACGAGCCCCAGCGTCTCCGTAAGCGACGAGAAGACGAACGCATCCGCGCTCGCGTAGAGGCGCGGCAGAAGGGTGCGCCGGTCGAGGTAGCCGAGGAAGGTGACTCCCTTCGGGGCGCGCGCGCGCAATTTCTCCTCGCACGGGCCGACTCCGGCGATCACGAGGTGCACCGCGCCGGCGGGGAAGGACTCGCGCGCCATCGCGTAGGCGTCGAGGATCGTGTCGACGCCCTTCTCCGCGGCGAGCCGCCCGACGTGCACGAAGGTGAAGGCGTTGGCGAAGCCGTACGCGTCGCGCAGGACGTCGCTGCGCAGGTTGGGCGAGAACACCTCCCCGTCGACTCCACGTCCCCACACCTCGACGTCGCGCGCGCCCATCCGCATCACGTCCTCGCGGGCCGGCGCGGAGGGTGTGTAGGTGCGCCGCGCGCGCGCGTGGAAGCGTCCGATGTATCGGCTCACCGTCCCGCGCAGCCACGGGACGCCGTAGGACTCCGTGTAGCGCGAGAAGTCGGTGTGGTACGACGTCGTGAGCGGGATGCGGGCGCGTGAAGCGGCGATCTGTCCGAGCCGACCGATCATGAACTCCGTCTCGCAGTGCACGATGTCGGGCTGGAAGCGCTCGATCGCTCCGGCGATGGCGGGATAGTTCGGGGCGGCGATGCGGATGTCGGGATACGGCGGGAAGCCCGCGTTGGCGATCGTGGTCAGCTCGTCCTCGAGTCCCGCGCCGGGCTGCGCGCCGCTGAACGGGTTGGGTGCGCTGCGCGGGTAGCGCGGCGCCACGACGGCGACCTTCCAGCCCCGGGCACGGAGCCCGGCGACGGAGAGTGCGGTGACGACCGACACGCCGTTCACCTGCGGCGGATAGGTGTCGGTGCAGAAGAGAATTCGCGGGGTGCGCGGCTCGGTCATGATCGGGGGGTTGGATGCGGGAAGGAGTCTCGACCCGCGGCGTAACGGCCGCGTGACCCGGCGGTCACGAACGCGAAATGCCGGGCCGCCCCGAGCGCGCGGATCCTGTTACGCAACCGTTGCCGGCTCACCACGCAGCCGGGACATGGCGAGCCGATCGTTCCTGGCGATGGGTATCTCCATGCTGACACGACTCGACGCACACGACCGCGCGCTCTTCGCTCGCTACGCCGTCGGCCCCTCGCGACGCCGCGCCGCGCGCTGGGGATGGACGCTCGTGACCCACCTCGGCGGCGCGACGGGGAGCATCGCGGCGGCGACCATACCGATCATCGCGGGAGGGAGCTCGCGTGAGATCGGCATTCACGCGCTCGTCGCGCTCGTCGCCTCGCACCTCGTGGTCCAGGCGATCAAGCGCACCGTGGGCCGACCGCGGCCGTCGCGCCACGGCGGGCGCTCGTGGATGGACGAGCCGGACCGCTTCTCCTTCCCCTCGGGGCACTCCGCGGCGGCGATGTCGGTGGCCGCGGTCTTCGCCCTCGCCTGGCCGGCGCTGGCGCCTCTCCTCCTTCCGATCGCCGTCGTCGTCGGGTTCTCGCGCGTGCGGCTCGGCGTGCACTATCCTGGCGATGTGCTCGCGGGACAGGTCATCGCGATCGTCACGGCGCTGATCGTCGTCGCCTGACGCGCGAGCCGGCGCGCGGATCCGCATCGCGAGCGTGAGGCTCGCGGGCGAGCATCAGAAATCGTTCGCGTACCCGACGAACTTGAAGCGACCGTCGCGCTCCATGATGCTTCCGAAGAGCCGTCGACGCTCGACGGAGTCCGCTGCCGTGCGCCGGTAGCGCAGGTAGCACTGTTCATGATACCGATTCGCGCCTTCGATCTTCGGTGTCGCATCGCAGTCGTAGCCGAGCATCCGGATCGGCGCTCCGCCGACTCGCGCGACGACGCGTGAGAGCCCGCTGGCGCTGCGCGCGGCCATGAGCCGCCAGAGTGTCTCGGGGCCCGTCTCGTACGGCGGCCGCACGTATATCGTGCTCGGATAGTAGAGGTACGCGAACTCGGCGCGGGTGATCGCCATCGAGCGCAGCCTCGCGGTGTCGCGCGTCTCGAGTGCACGCACGAAGCGCGTGACCACCGCGTCACGCGAAGGAGCGGCGCCGCTGTCAAGTGTCGACACCGAGTCGAGTCCCACGCGGAAGCGCCGCTCGAGCTCGGAAATCGGAAGCGCGCTGTCCACCACTCCGGCAACCGGCGCCGAGCTGGCGGCGGGGACGGGCGCGTCCCCATGCCCGCACGATACGATCGCGGCGGCGGCCAGGAATCCGGCCGCCGCCGCGAAGGTGACGAAGGCGCGGCGCCCCCCCGTCCTCGTTCGATGTCTCACTGCTGGGCGTAGACGGTCCAACCGCTCCACCACTTCGCGCCGCCGGGCGCCGCGGCCCCGACGTAGCTCGTGCCGGTGAACGCGGTGCCGCCCTTCGTCGCGAGCTTGCCGGTGAAGGTCGCCAGCCCGCCGCTCGCCGCCGCGGAGCTCGCCGACGGGGTCCAGTCGAAGGCGGCCGCGGTCGTGTTCGCGTCCACTGTCGTGGGGAAGGCGGTGAAGAGACCCGCCGTCGTCGCCGTCGTGTTCTGCACGATGGAGTTTCCAGCGAGGTCGAGGCTGTTCTGGACGTTCGTGCCGTTCGCGCCCTGGAAGACCGTCGGCGACTCGACGATGAGGACGTTCTTCACTGCGAGGTCCACGTTCGCGGCCGCGAGATCCTGCGTGCCCGTCGCGCCGGCGCGGTTGTACGTCGCCGTGTCGCGGAGGCTGATCGCGGCGCGCGGCCAGCGCGCGATGATCCCGTTCACGTAATATCCGCCGGTGCCGCGGCGGAGCATGATGCCGATGCCGCCGTTGGTCCCGCTCGTCGCCGTGTTGCCCGTGCCGACGATGGTGAAGTTGGAGATCAGCGGGATGGTGTAAGGCTGCTGGCTGTGGCCGTTGGTGCAGCCGGTGCCGTTGCAGCCGTCCTGCTCGATCCCCTGCGGATCGGTGGAGGGATTGCCGGCGCCTGGGCGCTGCGTGAACTGCCTGCTCTGGAAGGCGATGAGGTATTGCAGCCGCCCGTTGAAGCTCTCCGACTGGTCGAAGTGATCGTCCCCGGACTCGTACGACACGAGGTGATCCGCGTCGACGGAGCCGCCGAACCACTCGAACGAGTCGTCGAGGCCGAGGAGCGCCTGAAGGTAGGAGAGCTTCGTCCCGCTGCCGACCGCGGCGAGTGTGAAGGCGTTGAGCTCGTTGTCCTGAGACGGCGCGTAGCCCGCAAACTCGACGCGCACGTAGCGAAGCTCACCGCTGTTGTCCGCCGCATTCGTTCCGCCGCTGTAGACGACCGCGTAATTGTGCCCGCTGCCGCCCGTCGGCTCGGTCCCGCTGCCCTCGATCTCGATGTTGCCCGCGCGATTGTCGATCGCGTTGCCGATGATCAGCAGGCCGCCCCAATCGCCGGGCTTCCGTGAGCCGACCGGCTGCGACGAAGTGAATACGATCGGCTTGTCGGCGGTGCCGACCGCCTGGATCTTCGCGCCGCGCATGATCCAGAGCGACGAGCCTAACGTGGCGTAGTCGCCGAGGATCTTCGTGCCCGGCTGGATCGTGAGCGTCGCGCCGTTGGTGACGTGGATGAATCCCTTGAGCGTGTACGTCGTCTCGGCGTGGAACGTCCGGTTGCTCGTGATGTCCTGCGTGATGTTCGCGGCGCCGGCCTGCACGGTCGGCGGCGGGTTCGTCCCGTTGTCGCTGCTGCAGGCGGCGAGCGCCGCGGCGGCGAGCGCGCTGGTGGCGATGGTGCGGAGCGAGAAGGTCATGGTCACCTGGTTGAGTGGTCGGGCTCCGTGGTCCGGAGCGGCACGAGTACGAAGCAATCGCACAGCCGCCGCCTGATCACCGCGCGGTCACGTTCATGTCACGCGCGCGGTGATCGGCGGTCGAGCTGCTCACGGCTGCCAGGTCAGACCGAAGGAGAACGCGCGCCCGGTGCTCCAGGCCTCCCGCGTCACGGTTCCCTGCGTCACGACGTAGCGTGTATCGAGCAGGTTCTTCGCGTCGAAGCGCGCCGAGAGCTCGCCGCCGACGGGCACCCGCAGCGAGAAGTCGAGCACCTCGCGCGGACGCTCGATCGCGTCGGGCAGCGGGTCGGCGCCCGTCGTGACGACACGATTGCCGACGCGGTTGTAGAGCAGCGTCGCGCTCCCGTTGCCCCCGCGCGACCCGTACGTCAGCCCCGCGTTGAGGACGTACGGCGCCTGGCCGACGAGCGGACGGTTGGCGTTCGTCGACGCACCGCGCGAGGCGCCGAGCACGACCTCGCTGCGCATCGCGGTGACGTTTCCGAACGCCGCGAGCCGCTCCAGCCGCTCGGCGACGAAGCCAAGGTTCTTGCGCGCCTCGAGCTCGACACCGTAGTCGGTGGCGTGGTCCGCGTTGGCGAACGTGACGATGTCGACGTTGCTCGTCGGCTGGTAGACGCGTTCGATCGGATCCTTGAAGCGCTTGGCGAAGACCCCCGCCGTCAGTACCTCCCCGCTCGCCGGGTACCACTCCCAGCGCGCGTCGAAGTTGTCGATCTTCGTGCGAACGAGCCCGGGGTTGCCGCGCAGGAGAACGCCGCCGATGACGTCGCGCGTGGTGAGGTCGGCGAGCTCGCGATATTCGGGACGCGCCAGCGTGCGCGTGGCCGAGAGCCGGAGATTCTGCGACCCGGTGATGCTGTAGTTCAGCGCGAAGGACCCGACGATGTCGTTGTATACTGGATTCGTGCGTTTCGGGGTGCCGAGCGTCGACATCGCGTCGACGACGACGTGTGACGACTCGAAGCGCGCCCCCCCGACGGCACGCAGTCGCGCGGTGAGCGCGACGTCGGTCATGAGGTAGCCGGCGCCGAGCTGGTCGCTCGCGGTGTACTGCCCGCCCTGGCCGAGAGGAGTGATGTTCAGCACCGACGAACCCTGCGTCGTGAATCGTCCGCCAAAGAGAACTTCCGGCTGCAGCGCGCGATCTTCGTTCGAGATGCTCCCCGACACGATCTGATAGGCGCGCGTGTCCGCGCCGCGGCTCGTGGTTCGACCGAGGCCACCGACCTTCACCATCCACGGGCGCTCGGGGGTGCCGAATTCGAGGCGATAATCGGCGCGTCCCTCGTAGCTCCGCTCGTCGAGAGTTCCATATGTGCGCACCGCGCCCTCGTCGGTGCTCCACCAGAGCCGCACCGGGCGGCCGGTCGAGTCGACGTCATGCTGGTAGACGAGCTCCGAGCGGTCCGGCTGATCGCGCGTCATCCCCGACGCGGTGACCGCCCACTCGAGACGGCGCGGACCAAGATCGTGCTCGCCGGCGAGCTGCGACGAGTACATCGAGCGCTGCACGTAGTCGAGGCGCTGCACGTCGAGGATCGCGCCGGAGTTCTCCGACGACCCGGTCTCGACGCGCGCGTCATTGTCGGCGGTGCGATTGTAGGTGTTGTTCAGCGAGAGTCGCGTGCGCGTGCCGATGAGAGCGCCCACGTTGAACAACCCGCCCCAGAGCGTGGAGTTGCGGCCCGTGCTTCCGGCGAAGCGATCCTTCTCGATCGTCGCACCGTCCTGGCCGGCCATCGCCTGCGCGCGCACCTGGCGATCGAGCACCTCCTGGGAGTATGAGTAGGTCCCGGAGAGGAGATAGCCGACGCGCTGACCGAGCACTGGGTCGCTTCCTCCCAGCGACAGGCCGAACGAGCCAGACGGCGTGCCGTTGCGACGCCCCGCCTGCCACACGTTGCGCATCGAGTTGATGAAGCGGTTCTGATCGTCCTGGGTGATGCTGCCCTGGAAGTTCCCCGCGGCACGAAGGACGGCGGGCAGGTCGCGCGCACCGCCGGCGAGCGCGAACGCCTCACCACCGACGCCGGGAGCGAAGTAGACATTCTTTCCCGTCACGCCGGCGCTGTATCCGACGGATGTCGAGTACACCATCCGACGCCGCGTCGGGAACTCGCGCGTGCGGATGTCCACCGATGCCCCGCCGAAGTCTCCCGGCTGATCCGGCGTGAAGGTCTTCGACGTCGTCACGGACTGCAGGAGCCCCGAAGGGAACAGGTCGAGCGGGACGACCTTCCGCTCCGGCTCCGGGCTGGGAAGACGCGCGCCGTTGAGCGACGCGGTCGTGTACCGCTCGCCGAGACCGCGCACGAAGACGTAGCGTCCGTCCTGGACGGTGACGCCGCTGACGCGCTGCGCCGCCTGCGCCGCGTCGGCGTCGGCGCTCTTCGTGATCTGCTCGGCGGTGACGGAGTTCACGACACCGGTCGCCGTGCGCTGTGCGTCGAGCGCCGCATCGACGCTTCCCTTCTCCTGGGCAGCGGACACTGTGACGCCCGCGAGCTGCACCGTCGCCGGCGCGAGGGAGACGTCCTGCTCGAGTACCTGACTCGCATCCAGCTGGAGTCCGGTGACGGTCTTCGGCGCGTATCCGATGCGGCGGACGTGCAATGTCACCGTCCCCGCCGGCACCCGCGGTATCGCGAATCGCCCGTCGAGCGAGGTCTGCGCGCCGAGGGTCGTGCCGACGATCTGGACGCCCGCGCCCGAGATGGCGCTCCCCGTGCGCGCGTCGAGGACGCGGCCGACGATGCTCCCCGTCGCGGACGGGGACGATTGCGCGGAGGCGCCCCGCCCGGTCAGTGCGATCGAGACGACGGCGCTCAGGAAGAAGACTGCGAGTCGACGTGCACTGCGCGGGATATCCTGCGCACGCGACGAGGGACGATCTGCGAGAACGGAAGCGAGAGCCATGACACACTCCGAAAGAGAGTGCCGGAAAGCTCCTGCTTCTCCGTATCGGTCGTTGCAACGTCCTGCAACGAACACGTCACGGGCCCGTGGCCCGCGACGGTCCGCTGCGCGCGACTACCTCACGGCGCGATCGTCACCCGCAGCACGTGATACGCGATCGCCGCCATGGTCGCGGCGGCGGGAATCGTCAGGATCCACGCCCACACGATGCGCCCGGCGATCCCCCAGCGCACCGCCGACAGCCGGTTCGTCGCGCCGACGCCGACGATCGACCCGGTGATCGTGTGGGTCGTGCTCACCGGGATGCCGAGCTTCGTCGCCAGCAGGATGCTGAGCGCGCCCCCGGTTTCGGCGCAGAAGCCGCCTACGGGACGCAGCCGCGTGATGCGCGAGCCCATCGTCGCGACGATCCGCCAGCCGCCGAACAGCGTCCCGGTCGAGATCGCGATGTAGGCGCCGAACTCGACCCACAGGGGGACGTGGTTCGCGTTAGGCAGGTAGAGGTGGTGCTGCCACCCCGTCGCCCCCGCGAAGCTCGCGTTCACGGCGACGAGAAGCCCGACGATGATGCCCATCGTCTTCTGCGCGTCGTTCGCCCCGTGCGAGAGGGAGAAGAGCGCCGAGCTGAGTAGCTGCAGCCCGCGGAAGGTGCGGTCGACGCGCGCGGGGGAGACGCGCTGGAAGATCCAGTAGACGATGATCATCAGCGTCGCGCCGAGCGTGAACCCGATCACCGGCGACAGGACGATGAAGAGGAGCGTGTCGATCCACTTCTGGCCCCATGTCACCGCTGCCAGCCCCGCCTTCGCGACCGCGGCGCCGGCGTAGCCGCCGATCAGCGCGTGCGAGGAGCTCGAGGGAAGCCCGTAGTACCAGGTGATCACGTTCCAGATGATCGCGCCGAGCAGCCCGCCGAGCACGACGCTCGGCGTCACGATCGAGGTGTCGATCATCCCCGACCCGATCGTCTTCGCCACGGCTGTGCCGACGATGAACGCGGCGGCCATGTTGAAGAACGCCGCCCAGAGGACGGCGGCGAACGGACTGAGGACGCGGGTTCCAACGACGGTGGCGATGGAGTTCGCCGAGTCGTGGAACCCGTTGCTGAAGTCGAAGATGTACGCGATCAGGATGATCGCGATGACGTAGGTGACCAAGGTCGGGACCGGGTCAGGCGTTCTTGAGGGAGATCGACTCGAGCACGTTCGCGACATCCTCGCACTGGTCGAGCGTCCGCTCGAGCGTGTCGTAGATCTCCTTCCAGCGCATCACCTCGATCGGATCCTCGCCGCCGTCGAACAGCTTGCCGACCGCCTCGTGGTAGATCGCGTCTCCTTCCTCCTCGAGCGCCTTCACCGATTGGCCCTTCTCGATCACGATCTTCGCCTTCTTGATCGCGACGACCCCCTGCTCGAGCGCGTCCGCGGCACGGCAGATCACGTCGGCGAGCTGCTTCGCCGGCTCGCGCACCGTCGTCACGCGGAACATCACCGCGCGCCGCGCCGTCCCGTCGATCAGATCGATGACGTCGTCGAGACGCGACGCGAGCTCGTGGATGTCCTCGCGATCGAAGGGCGTCACGAAGCTCTTGTTGATCTTGGTGATCACCTCGTGCGTGAGCCCGTCGGCCTCGTGCTCGACCTTCTTGATCGCGGCGACGTGCTCGGTGATCCGCGACGGATCGGAGAAGAGCTGCTTCTGGAGCTTCGCGGCGGTCGAGAGCCGCCGCGCGATCTCGTCGAAGAGGTCGAAGAACTGCTCGTCGCGCGGGATCAGCTTGTTGAGCATGAGCGTCTCGGTTGCGTGGTGCGGGTTCGTGTCGCGGGGACCGCTAGTAGACCTGGCCGCTCGACGAGGCCGTCGGCGCCGAACAGGTGACGCACTTCTCGCCGTGGGCGATCGGGCTCTCGAGCAGCTCGCGCAGCGGCAGGGGACCGGGGCCGAGGCACTTCGCCATCGCGACGCCCCCCGACGTTCCGATGCGGGTCGCGCCCGCGGCGATCATCTTCAGCGCCTGGGTGCAGTCGCGCACCCCGCCCGACGCCTTCACCCCCATCGAGTCGCCGACGATGAGCCGCATCAGCGCCACCGCTTCGGCGCTGGCTCCGCCGGCGGCGTGGAAGCCGGTACTCGTCTTCACGTAGTGCGCGCCCGCTTCGCGCGCGAGCGCGCTGGCCTTGATGATCTCGACCGGAGTCAGCACGGCGGACTCGATGATCACCTTCACGAGGCGTCCCGGCGCCGCGCGCACGACGGCCGCGATGTCGTCCGCGACGTAGTGCCAGTCGCCGCTCTTGATGTGGCCGATCGCGGCGACCATGTCGAGCTCCTCGGCCCCGTCGTCCACCGCGCGCTGCGCCTCGAAGGCCTTGACGTCGCTGCGCGAGGCGCCGAGGGGAAAGCCGATCACCGTCGCGACCTGCACCTCGGTGCCGCGGAGTCGCTTCGCGCAGAGCTCCACCCACACCGGGTTCACGCAGACGGCGGCGAACCTGTTCTCCGCCGCCTCGGCGCAGAGCTGCTCGATGTCGCGCGCCGTCGCCTCGGCCTTGAGGAGCGTGTGGTCGATGAAGTCGCCGATGCGTGCGTTGGCGCGGACGTACTCCACGCCCGGTGGGGCGTCGGTCGATGGGGTGAGCAGTGGCGCGGCGGCGCGCTGCAGCACGGCGCTCGCCGGTGCCGCGGTGGCGGGCTTCGCGGCGAGATCGGCGCGCGCCAGCTCGCTCGCGATGCGTTGCGCCAGCGCGTCGAGATCGAGGCTCACGCCGCGCCTCCGCCGGACTCCAGGTCCACCCGGTCCACGACACCCACCACGACGGCCTGCACGGGGATCTTCTGGTCGCGGAACAGGGTGCGCGCGGCGCCCCCTTCCTGCACGACGAGCACCTTCTCGCCGTGCCCCACCCCGATCACGTCGAGCGCGATCACTTCGCTTCCTTCCTCGTTGTCGCTCAGGTCGAGGCGGCGCACGAGCAGCAGCTTGCGTCCGCCGAGGTTCTGGTGCCGATGCGTCGAGACGACGTCACCGACCACGCGCGCCAGGAACACCTAACGTTCCACCGGGCGCGCTTCGGCGGCGATCGTCTCGCGGCCGAGGTCGATCCGGTCCACCTTGCCGACGATTCCCGCGTCGACCGCGGCGAAAGGCTCGTCGAGCGTCAACGCCGCTTCGCGCGAGGTGATGTAGTAGACGAGCTCTCCCGGGCCGACACCGATCCGGTCGACGGCGACGAAGGGCTTGCCCGTCTCCCCGCCGCGCGCGTTGGTGGGCTGCAGCCACTGCAGCGTGACACCCGAGAGGGTGTCCTGCTTCACGGTGGAGACCACGCGACCGACCACCCGGGCGAGTTGCATGGCGCGAAAGATAGCGGCTCCATGGTGTAACGGCCACGTCAGATGGCAGCCCGGCCGCGCCGGTCGCTTGCCGATTCGACACTCGTCGTCGCCGAGGGTCGAGTGACGCGCGGCGCCCGCTGCCACTTTGGCCACTTTTTTGCGGCCCTCGCCTTGCCTTTTTCCCTCGACGAGCCGCCCACACCATGCGGCGGCAGCAGCAACCAACACTCGAGTTTCTCACAGCGCCGGGCCCGGCTCGGCGAAATGCTCATTCAGAACGAGGTCTCAATGGCAGACAAGGTGATCGGCATCGACCTGGGCACCACCAACTCGGTGGTCTCGGTCATGGAGGGAGGCGACCCCGTCGTCATCCCCAACGCCGAAGGCGGTCGCACGACTCCGTCGGTGGTCGCGTTCACGAAGGACGGGGAGCGCCTGGTGGGTCAGGTCGCGAAGCGCCAGGCGGTGACCAATCCGCAGAACACTGTCTTCTCGATCAAGCGGTTCATGGGACGCAAGACGTCGGAGGTCGGCGACGAGATGAAGCGCGTCCCGTACAAGGTCGTCTCCGGCCCCGGAGATGTGGCGTCGGTCGAGGTGCAGGGGAAGCGCTACACCCCGCCCGAGATCAGCGCGATGATCCTCCAGAAGATGAAGCAGACCGCCGAGGACTATCTCGGTCAGACGGTGACCAAGGCGGTCGTCACGGTGCCCGCGTATTTCAACGACGCGCAGCGTCAGGCGACGAAGGACGCCGGCAAGATCGCCGGGCTCGAGGTGCTCCGCATCCTCAACGAGCCGACGGCGGCGGCGCTCGCGTACGGCCTGGACAAGAAGAAGGACGAGAAGGTCGCGGTCTTCGACCTGGGCGGCGGCACCTACGACATCTCGGTGCTGGAGCTCTACGACGTCGAAGGCTCGCGGCAGTTCGAGGTCAAGTCGACGAACGGTGACACCCACCTCGGCGGCGACGACTTCGACCAGCGCGTCATCGACTGGATCGTCGGTGAGTTCAAGCGCGATCAGGGGATCGACCTCTCCAAGGACCCGATGGCGCTTCAGCGCCTGAAGGAGGCCGCGGAGAAGGCGAAGATGGAGCTGTCCACGACCCAGTCGACGGACATCAACCTTCCCTTCATCACGGCCGACGCGAGCGGTCCGAAGCACCTCAACTACTCGCTCAGCCGCGCGAAGTTCGAGCAGCTCGTCGACGACCTGGTGCGCCGCACCATCCCGCCGATGGAGCAGGCGCTCAAGGACGCGGGGCTGAAGCCCGAGGAGATCGACGAGGTCATTCTCGTCGGCGGCTCGACGCGCATCCCGAAGATCCAGCAGATCGTCAAGGACTTCTTCAAGAAGGAGCCCCACAAGGGCGTCAATCCTGACGAGGTCGTGGCGATCGGCGCGGCGATCCAGGGCGCGGTGCTCACCGGCGAGCAGAAGGACGTGCTGCTGCTCGACGTCACCCCGCTCTCGCTCGGCATCGAGACGCTGGGCGGCGTGACCACGGTGCTCATCCCGCGGAACACGACGATCCCGACGAAGAAGACCGAGACCTTCAGCACGGCGGACGACAACCAGAGCACGGTCGAGATCCACGTGCTGCAGGGCGAGCGCGAGATGGCGCGCGACAACCGCACCATCGGCAAGTTCCAGCTCTCGGGGATCCCGCCCGCTCCGCGCGGCGTGCCGCAGGTCGAGGTCACCTTCGACATCGACGCGAACGGCATCCTGCACGTGACGGCGCGCGACAAGACGACCGGAAAGGAGCAGAAGATCCGGATCGAGGCGTCGAGCGGGCTCTCGGACAACGAGATCGATCGCATGGTGAAGGACGCGGAGAAGTTCGCGGCGGAGGACAAGAAGCGCCGCGAGGAGATCGACACCCGCAACCGCCTCGACAGCATGACGTACGAGGTGGAGAAGAACTCGAAGGAGTGGGCCGATCGCCTCAGCGCCGACCACAAGACTCGCCTCGAGTCGGCGGTCGAGCGGGCGCGGAAGGCGCTCCGCGGCGACGACCTGGGGGAGATCCGCGCCGCCCAGGAGGAGCTGACGAAGGCCTACGGCGAGGCCGGCCAGTCGCTCTACGCGCAGGCCGGAGCCCAGTCGGGTGAGCCGGCGCCGGGCGACGCCGGCGCGGCCGGCGGGGCACAGCCGGGTGCGCAGGCCAAGCAGGACGACGTCGTCGAAGCGGACTACGAGATCGTCGACGACAAGAAGTAAGGAAGTCGTCAGGAAACGGAGCGGGCATCGGCCAACGTCGCCGGTGCCCGCTTTGTAATGGCAGTGGCGCGACGCACGTCCGGCGCGCAAACTGTTCTATCAGTAGCAGGTGTCATATGGACGAGCGCGTCGTCCTACCTGGAGCGCTCGTCCGCTCGGCGCCGCCGTGGCCCGAAACACGCGGCTCGCCTCGAGTGTATATCGGATACAGCTCACACATCGGTGCATCGTCGTATGGCCTCTCCCATCTCGCGTACCCGCTTCGGCGCCGCCGTCGCGGGGGCATTTCTCGGCGGACTGCTCGTCGCTTCGGCGCTCGACTGGACGCACATCGGCTTCGCGCAGCAGGGCACGACCGGATCGAAGCCGCCCGCGCAGGAGGTGAAGTCGCTCGCCGACGCGAGCAACGCCTTCGTCGCGATCTCCGAGCACGTCACGCCTTCCGTGGTCTCGATCCAGGTCGAGAGTCAGCGCCGCGCGCCGAGCCGCGGCCGCAACGTCCCGCCCGGGCTCGATGACTTCTTCCGCCAGTTCGACAACAGCCCGCAGCGGCAGGAGCCGATCGAGGCGAGCGGGTCCGGGTTCATCGTCTCGAAGGACGGCTACATCCTCACCAACAACCACGTCGTGGCCGACGCCGACCGCGTCACGGTGAAGCTCACCGACGGGCGCGAGTACACCGCGAAGGTCATTGGCAACGACCCGACGACGGACGTGGCCGTGATCAAGATCGATGGCAGCAACCTCCCCACGGCGACGCTCGGTGACGACAACACGGCGCGCGTCGGCGAGTGGGTGCTCGCGATCGGCAACCCACTCGGACTCGACTTCACCGTGACCGCGGGGATCGTGAGCGCGAAGGGTCGCGCGGTGCGCGGGCTGCTGCCGAGCGCGTACGCGATCTCGGACTTCATCCAGACCGACGCTGCGATCAACCCCGGCAACTCGGGTGGCCCGCTGGTGAACTCGCGCGGCGAGGTGATCGGGATCAACAGCGCCATCGCGAGCACCACCGGCTACTACTCGGGGTACGGCTTCGCCATCCCGATCACGCTCGCCAAGGGCGTGATGGACGATCTGATCAAGTTCGGTCACGTGCGTCGCGCCGCGCTCGGCGTCTCGATCCAGGACGTCAACGCGGAGGACGCGCGCGCCGCGGGACTGCAGACGATCGCCGGCGTGAAGGTCGGCGGCTTCTCGGGTGAAGACTCGCCCTCGCGCAAGGCGGGGATCGAGCCGGGCGACGTCATCGTGTCGCTCGACGGTCACCCGGTGGATCGCGTCAGCACCCTGCAGCGGCTCGTCCGCGGGAAGGGACCCGGTGAGACGGTGAACGTCGGTGTCGTCCGCTTCGGCGCGAAGAAGAACTTCGACGTGAAGCTGGTGGCGATCCAGGACGACGATCAGGTCGCGAGCAACGCGCGCGACCGGATCTCCCCCGCTGGGGAGCCGGTGAGCTACGACAAGCTCGGGATCTCCGTTGCCCCGGTGCCGGCGGAGCTCGCGCAGGCCTCGAAGCTCGGCGACCAGTTCCGGCGCGGCGTCGTCGTCACCGACATCAACACAAAGGGTCCCGCGTACAAGAAGCTGATCGAGGAGCGCGACATCATCGTCGAGATCATCAACCCCGCGCCGCGCCGTCCCGTGACGTCGCCCGCCGATCTCGAGAAGGCGCTCGGCTCGATGAAGAAGGGGCAGTACGTGACGCTGCTCGTCTACAACATCGACAACCAGAGCACGAGGGTGGAGAGCGTCCAGCTGCAGTAGCGGGACGCGGAGGTCGGGGCGAAGGGGTCGGGCGCGGTGCCCGGCCCCTTCGTGCTTCATGGCTCTGGAGGGGGTCCCGGCCGACCCTTAGGTTGCAGGCACGCGAGCGTGGCGGAACTGGTAGACGCGCTGGACTTAGGATCCAGTGGGTAACTCCGTCCGGGTTCGAGTCCCGGCGCTCGCACTGCGGGAGATCATCGGGAACCGGGGTACGCCGCCGCGCATTAGGCGACGCGTGCCGCACGGGGCGGCGCCAGCAGCGCCTGAGACCCTCGCCGATGATCACGACGAACGACGCGCGCCACTGCGAGCGGATCACCCGCCGGCACGCGAGGACGTTCACGCTGGCGAGCCGCTTTCTCTCGCCGGAGAAGCGGCGCGCCGTCTTCGCGGTGTACGCGTTCTGCCGCACGGCGGACGACATCGTGGACGGCGCGTCGCAATCGGCGGACGATCCGCGCCGCGCGCTCGCGGAATATCGCCGCACGCTCGAGCGCGCGCTCGACGGACAGCCGAGCGGCCCGATCTTCCGCGAGCTCGCGCGGGCGGTGCACCGCTTCGCGGTCCCGCACGCGGTGTTGCACGAGCTGCTGAACGGCGTCGCGCGCGACCTCGACAACGCGACGCGCCCGGCGACATGGGGTGAGCTCGCGCGCTACTGCGAGGGCGTGGCGAGCACGGTGGGCGAGATGTGCGCGCACGTCTTCGGCGTCCCGGGAGGTGAAGCGGATGTCAGGTGCGCGGTGCGATACGCGCGGACTCTCGGGATGGCGATGCAGCTCACCAACATCCTCCGCGACGTCGGCGAGGACGCGGCGCGCGGGCGGTGCTATCTCCCCGCGGACGAGCTGGCGACCTTCGGCCTCACTCGCGAGGAGGTGATCGCGGGAGGAGCCGCGCTGGCCCGGGACGAGCGGTGGCGTCCGTTGATGGCCTTCCAGATCGGCAGGGCTCGCGCCCTCTACGAGGCGTCCGCGCCGGGACTGACGATGCTCGCGAGCGATGCGCGCCGTTGCGCGGCGGCCTGCGCGCTGGGATATGCCGCGATCCTCGACGTCATCGAGGCGGAGGGATACGACACGCTGACGCGCAGGGTGAGCGTCTCCGCGGCGAAGCGCGCGTCGCTGCTCCTGCGCGTCTGGCGCGACGACGGCGCAGCGCGCGTTCCATCGCCATCGCGGCAGGGACCCTTCTTCCGATGGGAGGGCCCGGCGATGGCGCCGCGCACGCCGACGTGGGCATGAGCGACGGGGAGCGCGTGCTCGTCGAACGTGACCGCGCCGCGACGGCGCTCCTCGTCGCGCACGTGGCGCTGATCCTCTTCAGCACCGTCGCGCTGACGACGTTCCTCGCCGGCCCACCGCCTGATTGGCTGCGGACGGACGCGAGCCAGCGCGCGCTGCGGCTGGGATGGACGTACTCGGGGCCGACGTACGTCGTGCTCGCCGCGCTCGCGGCGGTAACGCATGCCGCGGCGAGGGCAGGCTGGGGGCGCGCGATCGCGTTGATGGGCGCCGCAGCCTCGATCTCGCTCGCGGCGGAGCTGATCGGGACGAGCACGGGTCTCCCGTTCGGGCCCTACTCGTACACGTCGCTGCTCGGCTGGCGCGTGGCGGGGCTCGTCCCCTTCCCGATCCCGCTCTCCTGGTTCTACATGCTCTACGCGTCGCTGGCGATCCTCGGACGGGTGCTCGTGCCGCGCGACGACCTGCGCGGGCGGCTCGCCTGGGGAGCGTCAGGCGGTCTCGTGCTCGCGGCGTGGGACGTGTCGATGGATCCGGCGATGTCGTTCGCGACGGCGCACTGGATCTGGCACGTGCGCGGGCCCTTCTACGGGATGCCTTGGCTCAACTGGTTCGGCTGGTGGCTGACGGGAAGCGTCATCGCGTTCACGATGCTGTCCATCGTCCGGCCGACGGCGGTCGCCGCGCGGGTTTCTCCGTCGTCGCTTCCGCTCTGGCTCTACGCGGTGAACGGCATCTTCCCGATCGCGATCTGCGCGCGTCACGGACTCTGGTGGGCGGCGGGGCTCGGGACGCTCGCGATGGCGATCCCTCTCACCCTGGCGCTGGCGACGGAGAAGCACGGTGCGCACTCGACGGCGCGCGCCCGGGTGACCGGTGCCCTCGCCGTCGGGGACTGAAGCGTGCGCGTCGTCGTCATCGGAAGCGGATTCGGCGGGCTGAGCGCGGCGATCCGCCTGCGCGCGCAGGGCCACGACGTCACCGTCCTCGAGAAGCTCGACAAGCCGGGCGGGCGCGCGTACGTGTTCGAGCAGGACGGCTTCACCTTCGACGCGGGGCCGACGATCATAACGGCGCCGGCACTGATCGACGAGCTCTTCGCGCTCAGCGGACGCCGCACGTCGGATTACGTGCGACTCGTGCCGATCGATCCGTACTACAACGTGCGCTTCGAGGACGGCTCGGTGTTCCGCTACGGCGGCGACCGCGACGACGTCGTCCGCCAGGTCCGCGAGTGGAGCCCCGCCGACGTCGTGGGCTACGAGCGTTTCGCGCGCGAGGCGGAGCGGATCCTCGACGCGGGATTTCCGCTCATCGACAAGGCGTTCACGCGGTTCACCGACATGGTGCGGGTGCTCCCGCAGCTCGTGCGACTGCGCGCCGACCGTCCGGTGGCGCGGATGGTCGCTCGCCACATCCGCGACCCGCGGCTGCAACAGGTGTTCGGCTTCCATCCGCTGCTCATCGGCGGCAATCCGTTCGACACGACGTCCGTCTACGCGATGATCCACGCGCTCGAGCGGCGCTGGGGCGTCTGGTTCGCGATGGGCGGCACGGGAGCGCTCGTGCGTGGCCTCGCGCGCCTGCTCCAGGACGCCGGCGGAACGCTCAGCCTCGGCGCGGACGTCGCCGAGATCGTCCTCGACGAGCGCATGCGCCGCGCGACGGGCGTGCGGCTGCGCGATGGCTCCGTCGTCCCGGCGGACATCGTCGTGAGCAACGCCGACGTCGCGACGACGTACCTGAAGATGATCCCGTCCAGCGCGCGCCGGATCAACGGCATGCGGCGCTGGGACCGCACGCGCTACTCGATGTCGCTCTTCGTCCTCTACTTCGGGACGAAGCGCCGGTACGAGAATCTCGCGCACCACGAGATCCTGATGGGACCGCGCTACGAGGGCCTGCTGGACGACATCTTCCGCGGACGCCCCCTGTCGAAGGACTTCTCGCTCTACCTGCATCGCCCGACGGCGACAGATCCGACGCTCGCGCCCGATGGGATGGACGCCTTCTACGCGCTCGCGCCGGTACCGAACCTCAAGTCGCCGACCGACTGGTCGCGCGTGGCGAAGCCGTACCGCGACGCGATCATCGCGTATCTGGAGGCGCGCTACATGCCCGGGTTGTCGCGCGAGATCGTGACCGAGCGCTGGATCGACCCGCGATACTTTCGCGACACGTTAGGCGCGCACCTCGGCAGCGCATTCAGCGTCGAGCCGGTGCTGATGCAGTCGGCCTGGTTCCGGCCGCACAACCGGAGCGAGGACATCCCGAACCTCTACTTCGCTGGAGCGGGGACGCACCCGGGAGCGGGACTCCCGGGTGTGATCAGCTCGGGAAAGATCGTCGCCGATCT
>DASVXU010000051.1:0-1866 GCA_036392515.1 Gemmatimonadaceae bacterium
CCACCCTCACTCCGCACCAGAAGCTGGCGCGCGCCGTCTACCAGCAGCTCGTCGAGATCAACACCGTCGATTCGGTCGGCTCCGTCACGAAAGCCGCGCAGGCGATGGCGGCGCGGTTCCGCGCGGCGGGCTTCCCCGCGAAGGACGTGCAGATCCTCGTTCCGCCCGGGAAGCCGACGAAGGGGAACCTCGTCGTGCGCTATCGCGGGCGGGGCGGCGCGAGCGCGCCGAAGCCGCTGCTCCTTCTCGCGCACCTCGACGTCGTCGCCGCGAAGCGCGCCGACTGGCCGCGCGATCCCTTCGTCATGCGCGAGGAGAACGGCTACTTCTACGGCCGCGGCGTGGCCGACGACAAGGCGATGGCGTCGATCTTCGTCGCGAACCTGCTGACGATGAAGAAGGAGGGCTTCGTCCCCGATCGCGACATCGTCCTCGCGCTCACCGCCGACGAGGAAGGCGGCGACGCGAACGGCGTCGAGTGGCTGGTGAGCACGCACAAGGGGCTCATCGACGCGGCGTACGCCATCAACGAGGGAGGCGGAGGGCTGCTCGACGGCGACCGGCCGATCCTCAACTCGATCCAGGCCGCGGAGAAGGTGCCGGTGAACTTCTCGCTCACCACGACGAACACCGGCGGCCACTCGAGCGTCCCGCGTCCCGACAACGCGATCTATCAGCTCGCCACCGCGCTGACGAAGCTCGCGCAGTTCCAGTTCCCGGTCGCGCTCAACGACGTGACGCGCCCCTACTTCGAGCGCTCGGCGAGCGTCGAGCCACGCCCGGAGATGGCGGCGGCGATGCGCGCGCTCACCGCGAATCCCGCCGACTCCGCCGCCGCGGCGACGCTGTCGAAGGACCCGCGCTTCGCGTCGATGCTGCGCACGAGTTGTGTCGCGACGCGTCTCTCCGGCGGCCATGCCTACAACGCACTGCCGCAGATGGCGACCGCGAACGTGAACTGCCGCATCGCGCCGACGTCGAACGCCGACGAGGTCATCGCGACGCTGGCGCGCGTCATCGGCGACACGGGAGTGAAGATCGGCTACACGGTGCCGAACACGGAGAAGTTCGGCGCGGCGCCGAGCGCGATCGAGCCCGAGCTCCTCTCGGCGGCGACCGCGCTGACGAAGAAGATGTGGGGCGACATCCCCGTCATCCCGACGATGTCCACCGGCGCGACCGACGGCCGCTTCCTGCGCGCGGCGGGGATCCCGACGTACGGCGTGAGCGGCATCTTCAGCGCGTCCGGAGAGACGAACGCCCATGGTCGCGATGAGAAGCTGCGCGTCAAGTCGTACTACGACGGGCTGTCGTTTCTCGACGAGTTGGTTCGTACGCTCAGTGGTTCTCCTCGGACTTGATTCTGCTGCTTTCAGTGTGTGAAGGGTGAAACCACGCGCGGGTACCCTGGACACGGCGGGGCTGGGGGCGGAATACTGCGGGGCGGGTTCGGTGAGACCGCAGGGCGGGACCGTTGGAGCGGGAACCAACCTGCAAGGAAAGAGGCCGACTGCGGCGCCGGATGGCGCCGCGCGTCGGCCTCAGTCCTTATAGGTCCTTTCCCGCCCCCCGCCCCGCCCTTTCAATCGGTACCCGCCCCGTGGTTTCGACGAGTCCCGCACCGAAAGCGGAAACTAGATACGTCGAGCCTTCAACTCGGAGACCGCGTAGTCACACGCCCGCGCCGTCAGTGCCATGTACGTGATCGACGGGTTCACGCAGGAGCTGCTCGTCATCGCCGAGCCGTCCGTCACAAAGAGATTCGGCACGTCGTGCGCCTGATTGAATCCGTTCAGCACTGATGTCTTCGGGTCGCGGCCCATGCGCGCGGTGCCCATCTCGTGGATGCCGAGGCCCGGCTCGGCC
>DASVXU010000052.1:0-1582 GCA_036392515.1 Gemmatimonadaceae bacterium
GGAGCATTTTTGGCCTGCCCGCGGGTGAGACATGCCTAGTCAGATGAAGCAGATTTCCTTCGCGAAGCTCGAGCAGGGGATGGACATGCCCCATCTCCTCGACATCCAGACGCGCGCCTTCGAGGCGCTGCTGCAGCTGGATGCGGCTTCGCACGACCGTGAGGACGTCGGTCTGGAGCGGGTCTTCAAGGACCTGTTCCCGATCACCGACGTTCACGAAAACTTCTCCCTCGAGTTCGTGCGCTATCACCTCGGCGAGCCGAAGTACTCGGTCGAGGAGTGCATCGAACGCGACATGACTTATTCCGCCCCGTTGAAGGCGACGCTGCAGCTCGTCATCAACGAGGAAGTCAACGGCGTCAAGCGCCCGCGGAACATCATCGAGAAGGAAGTCTATCTCGGCGAGCTGCCGGTCCTCACCTCGCTCGGGACCTTCGTCATCAACGGCGCCGAGCGCGTCATCGTCAGCCAGCTGCACCGCTCGCCGGGCGTCGTGTTCGAGGAGAGCACGCACCCGAACGGACAGCGCCTGATCTCGTCGCGCATCATCCCCTTCCGGGGCTCGTGGGTCGAGTTCACCGTCGACATCCATGATGTCGTCTACGTGCACATCGACAAGAAGAAGAAGTTCCCCGCCACGGCGCTCCTCCGCGCCTTCGGCTACGGGAACAACTCGGACATCCTCCGCCTCTTCTTCGCCGTCCGCGACCTCGACCTCACGAAGAAGCGCGAGAGCCGCGGCGACATCCGCGAGGTGATCGGCGCGATCATCGCCGAGGACATCGCCCTCCCGGGCGAGGCGACCGCCGAGGACGCGCCGAAGGCACGCACCAAGAAGGCGCGCGCCGAGCGCGAGCGCGCCGAGAACGTCCTCCTCGTCAAGGAAGGGGACGAGCTCACCGAGGAGGTGCTCAACCGCCTCCGCCGGCAGAAGATCGACAGCGTGAAGGTGTTCGCGTCGTACATGACGATCGACCTTCGCGACGAAGTGGACGCGATCGAGCGCGGCGAGCGCCCGACGCGCCGCGTGCTCGCCGTCGACGCCGTCGACCCGGAGACGGGCGAGGTCGTGGCCGACGTGGGGCAGTCGCTCACCGACACGCTGATCAAGAAGCTCCGCAAGGCGGAGATCAACAAGGTGCAGGTCTTCGTCGCCTCGGGTCGCGCCGAGTCGATGCTGATCAAGAACACGCTCGCGAAGGATCCGACGAGCGACGAGAAGGAAGCGCTCCAGCAGATCTACACGCTCCTCCGGCCCGGCGAAGCGCCGAACATGGAGACGGCGAAGCAGGCGCTCGAGCGGCTCTTCTTCTCGCCGAAGCGCTACGACCTGGGCCGCGTCGGCCGCTACAAGATCAACCAGCGGCTCGGCCTCACCACGCCGGCGGACGTCACCGTGCTCACGCGCGAGGACTTCGTCGCGATCATCCGCTACCTCGTGGAGCTCCACGAGGGCCGCGGGCACGTGGACGACATCGATCACCTCGGCAACCGGCGCATCCGCTCGGTGGGCGAGCTGATCGCGAACCAGTTCTCGGTCGGTCTCTCCCGCATGGCGCGCCTGGTGAAGGAGCGCATGTCG
>DASVXU010000053.1:0-27117 GCA_036392515.1 Gemmatimonadaceae bacterium
GAGCGACCATCACTTCGTTAGTGTGAAGTTGAAGGGCATTTCGACCACTTGTGCGACCGGCCGCCCGTGCAGTTCCGCCGGCCGGAAGCGTGACCTGGCGACCGCGTCGTGCACCGCTGCGGAGAGCGCGTAGTCGGGCGACGCCACGATCGTGAACGTCGTCATCATCGGGACGCCGAGCGAGTCCACCGCGAAGCGCGCGATGACCTTGCCCTCCGCTTCACGGCTGCGCGTTCCTTCAGTGTACTCCGGCTTGATCAACGCGAGGGGGAGCGCGGGCTGCGTCACCTGGTAGTCCCACCAGGCGGTGTCGCCGCTGGCGAGGACGAGGCCGTGCGACAGGGTGCTGTCGGGTCCGTGCACCAGCGAGCGATCGGGCGGGAGCGGGTACTCCTCCGGGAGCGGCGTGCACGCCGCGATCGCGCAGAGCGCGACGACGAGCACGACGACGCGGAGCGGGGAGCGACGCATGCGCGAATCTCGCCTCGCCGGCGCGGCGTCGCCAGAGCTTCTACCGCACCTCCACGACCTGGTCCTCGGCGATCACGAAGACGCGATCCTGCGGGTCGGGCTCGACGGTCGCGACACCGGTGAACTCGCCGAAGGCGGGGAGCACCGCGTACTCCGCGGTGAACCAGAAGCAGGGGAGGCGCGTCGCCTGGCGGCCGCGACCGACGAGCGACGCGGCTGGGTGCAAGTGTCCCGCGATCGCGTACCCCTCCGCGGCCGGGGCGGGGTAGTGAACGAGGGCGAAGGGCGGCTCGACCGCGGGCGCGTCCACGCATTCGATCGCCAGCTCGCGTGGGGGATCGCCGGCGTGGCGGTCGTGGTTTCCGCGCACGAGCAATACCTCCAGCGAGCCGTTGCGTGCGCGCCACCCCTCGATCGCTCTCAGCGTCGCTGGAGCGCGTCCAGCATGGGCGTGGAGGAAGTCGCCGAGGAAGACGACGCGCCGCGCCCCGGTGCGCGAGACGAGCGCGTCGAGCCTGCCTAACGTCACCTCCGTCGTTCCCGCCGGCACGGGGATCGCCGCGGCGCGGAAGGTCGCCGCCTTGCCGAAGTGCGGGTCGGCGACGAGCAGCGTCGCGCGCGCCGGCCAGTACGCCGCGCGGTCAGGAAGGAGCACGAGCTCCTCGCCGCGCACGTGGATGCGCGCGCCATCGGCGGCGCTCATCCCGCCGCGCGCTCCAGCGCGAGCTGCATCTTCCGGATCCGCTCGCCGAGCGTCTCCGACGACACGCGCTCGCGCGCCCGATCCACGAGCAGGGGGAAGGCGAGAGGCGGCGTGCGCTTCGGCGTCGTGATCACGATCTTCGCGCGCGCCAGGCGCTCGAGGGTGCGCCCCAGACGGCTGCTCTCGAGCTGGCGCTCGAGCACCTCGCGGTGCGCCTGCGAGAGCAGGAGATTTCGCGGGTCGTAGCGCTGCAGCACGTCGAAGAACAGCCCGCTCGACACCTGGAGCTGCCGCGCCGTCTTCCCGGAGCGCGGCAGTCCGGGGAAGACGAGCCCGGAGACGCGCGCGATCTCGCGGAACTGGCGTTTCGCCATCTCGGTCGCGTTGAGCGAAGCGGGGACGTCCTCGAGCAGGTTGCTCGGCGCAAAGAGCCCCTCGCCGATCGCCTGCTCGAGCGGCGCTTCCTCGGGCGCGAGCAGCTCGATCCCCCAGTCGTTCGCGGCGAGCGAGAAGGTGATGGGGCGAAGCCGGGCGATGCGGTAGGCCAGCAGCGCGGCCAGCCCCTCGTGGACGAGCCGTCCCTCGAAGGGAAAGACGAACAGATGAAAGCCCTCGCGGCTCCTCACCCGCTCGACGAGCAGCTCGTCCACGCGCGGGATGTGCGACCATCTGCGCTGCACCTCGAGCACCGGCCGCACCGCCTCCATCTCCGCCTCGCGATAGATGCCGCGCGACGCCTCGTCGAGGCGCGCCCGAAGCAGCTCGGCGAGGGCGCGCGAGAGGGGGAGCCGGCTTCCCATCCAGCGCGGGATCGCTCCCTTCGCGTTCGGCGCCTTGCGCACCCAGGCCTTCATGTCGCGGACGCGCACGAACTCGAGCGGCTTGCCGGCGAAGGTGAAGCGGTCGCCCGGCTTGAGCCGCGCGACGAACGACTCCTCGACACTGCCTAACGCGCCGCCGCGGAGGTACTGCACCGCGATCTGGGCGTCGCTGACGATCGTTCCGATCGACTGGCGGTGGCGCCGCGCCACCCCCGCGTCGCCGACGACCCAGCGCCCGCCGTCGTCCTCCACGACCACACGCGAGTACTCGGGGTACCCACGGAGCGCTTCGCCGCCGTTCGTCACGAAGTCGAGCGTCCACCGCCACTCGTCGTCGCGCAGCTCCGAGTACGCGCGTGTCGAGCGCACCTCGCGCAGCAGCTCGTCGGGGTGGAAGCCGCCGCCGAGCGCCACGGTCACCACATGCTGCACGAGCACGTCGAGCGGGCGCTCGACGAGGGGACGCGACTCGATTGCCCCCAAGCGGATCCCGTCGCGCGCGGCGGCGACCTCGATGAGCTCGAGGACGTTCGTCGGGACGCAGGTGACACGGCTCGTCGCGCCCGGCCGGTGCCCGCTGCGCCCCGCGCGCTGCACGAGCCGCGCGACCCCCTTCGGGCTGCCGATCTGCAGCACGCGATCCACCGGCGAGAAGTCCACGCCGAGGTCGAGGCTCGAGGTCGCGACGACGCAGCGCAGCTCACCGGTGCGCAGCCCTTCCTCCACCCACTCGCGCCGCCCGCGGTCGAGCGAGCCGTGATGAAGCGCGATCCGGCCCGCCCAGTCGGGACGCGCGGCAAGGATCGCCTGGTACCAGATCTCCGTCTGCGATCGCGTGTTGGTGAAGACGATCGCGCTGTCGCCCTCCTCGATCGCCGCGACGACCTGCGGGAGCATCTGCGTGCCGAGGTGCCCCGCCCATGGGAACCGCTCGACGACGGGCGGGATGAGCGCGTCCACGACGACCTCCTTCGGCTCGACGCCGCGCACGATGCGCGCGGACGTCTCACGCTCGCCGACGCCGAGCAGCGCTTCAGCCGCTTCCTCGAGGTTGCCGATCGTCGCCGAGAGTCCCCAGGTGCGGACGCCGGGCCGCAGCGCACGGAGCCGCGCGAGCGCGAGCTCCACCTGCACGCCGCGCTTCGACCCGAGCAGCTCGTGCCATTCGTCCACGACGACCAGACGCAGATCGGCGAACAGCTCCGGGGCGTCGGATCGCGAGAGGAGCAGCGAGAGACTCTCGGGCGTCGTCACGAGCGCGGTGGGGAGGCGACGCCCCTGGCGCGCGCGCTGCGCGGGCGAGGTGTCGCCGGTGCGAGTCTCCAGGGTCCACGGGATGCCTAACGACACGAGCGGCGCGCGGAGCGCCTCCTCGGTGTCGGCGGCGAGCGCGCGGAGGGGGGTGATCCAGAGAACCCGCAGCGGAGCCGCCGCGTTGCGCCGGGCGGCGGGGCCGGACGCGATGGGCGCGTCGAGGTCGAGCACCTCGTCGGGATGTTCCGCGGCCCACTCGAGGAGCGGTCCCCACCAGGCGGCGTAGGTCTTACCCGTCCCCGTCGCGGCGTGAATCAGCCCGCTCTCCCCCGCGAGATAGGCGCGCCAGACCTCGCGCTGGAAGGGGAACGGGTGCCAGCCGCGCGCGGCGAACCAGCGCTCCGCGCGCCCGAGCGAGGTCGCCGACGAAGGATCGGGAAGTGTGAGTCGCGACACGCGAAGGGGAATCGCAACGGCGGGGCCAGTGACGCGTTGCTCGCCGCGGGGTCGGCCCGTCCTCTTGGACGAGGCCTGGAATTCCCGCAACCCAACCAGTCGAGATCATGCGCGTAACTCTGAGCAAGCTGGCGATCGTCCTCTCCACCGCGACCATCAGCCTCGGCGCCGCGCGCGTCGCCGCGGCTCAGGGCAAGTCGCACGGCCACGCGAACCCTCACGCGGCCGCCGCGGCGCACGCCGACGATCGCGAGGGCAAGGAGAAGAAGCATGCGTCCTCCGACGACGGCGTCCGCATCACCCGCGAGGTGCTCGAGTCGAAGGGCTTCGAGGTCGTGCGCGTCGAGCGGAGCGGCGGCGATCGCGTCGTGTACTACCGCCGCGGCAACATGGGCCGCGGCAAGGGGAAGGGCCCGATCGTGAAGATGTACGTCCGCCAGGCGGCGCCGGACCGCGTCACCTTCGACAAGACGCCGGCCGAAGTGCTCGCCGAGATTCATCGAAGGATGGCGCAGTAGCGCCATCCTGCCATCGGCCGGCGCAGTAGCGCCATCCTGCCATGGGCCGGCGCAGTAGCGCTCAACCGCCGGACATCAGCGACCGGAGGGTGTCGATCGAATCGGCATCCTCCGGTTTCTTGTCGCTGCGCCAGCGGAGAATTCGCGGGAAGCGCACCGCGATCCCCGACTTGTGGCGCGGCGACGCCTGGATCCCCTCGAAGGCGAGCTCGAACACCTGCTCCGGCTTCACCGATCGCACGGGGCCGAACTTCTCGATGGTGTTGCGACGGATCCATGCATCGAGCCGGCGGATCTCCTCGTCGGTGAGCCCGGAGTACGCCTTCGCGAAGGGGACGAGCTTGCCCTGGTCCCACACGGCGAAGGTGTAGTCGGTGTGGAGCGAGGCGCGGCGGCCGTGTCCCGCCTGCGCGTACACCATCACCGCATCCGCGGTGTACGGCCGGACCTTCCACTTCCACCATGGCCCGCGGCGACGGCCGACGCCATACGCCGCGTCGCGGCGCTTGAGCATCAGTCCCTCGGCGGAGCGATCGCGGGCACCGTCGTACGCGGCGCGCACCGCGTCCCATCCCTCGCCGGTGACGAGCGGCGAGATCACGAATCGTGCGCGGAGCGGGGGCGCGGCGAGCAGCTCCTCGAGCCGCGCGCGTCGTGTCGCCATCGGCTCGCCGCGCAGATCGGCGCCCGCCAGCTCGAGCAGGTCGTAGACGACGAGCACCACCGGCACCTCGGCGAGCATCTTCGCGCCTAACGTCCTGCGGCCGATGCGGCGCTGGAGCTGGGCGAAGGGAAGGGGAGCGCCGTCACGCCAGGGCATCAGCTCGCCGTCCAGCACCGTACCGTCCGGAAGGAGCGCCGCGGCCTCGGCGATCTCCGGGTAGCGGTCGGTGACGAGCTCCTCGCCGCGCGTCCAGAGGAAGGTCTGCCCGCGCCGGCGCACGAGCTGGGCTCGGATGCCGTCCCACTTCCACTCGACCTGCCATTCGGCGGCGCTGCCTAACGTCGCGAGGTCGTCCTCGAGCGGGTAGGCGAGGAAGAAGGGATACGGGCGCGAGATGTCGGCGTCGGCGACGTCCGCCGCCGCGAGGGCGCGGAAGGATTCGGCGGTCGGCTTCCACGTGCCGGTGAGGCGGTGCGCGACCACGCCTTCCTCGACCCCCGTCGCCTTCGCCAGCGCGCGCACGACGAGCTGCGTCGAGACGCCGACGCGGAAGCCGCCGGTGATCAGCTTGTTCCAGACGAAGCGCTCCGTTCCGCCGAGCTCGCGCCAGGCGGCGAGGAGCGCGGCGCGCTGCGTCTCCTCGCTCGCGCCGCTCAGCGCGAGCAGCCGGTCCTCGATCCACTCGCGCAGCGGACGGTCGCTCCCCTCCCGAACATCGGGAAGCAGCAGGGAGATCGCCTCCGCGAGATCGCCGACGGCGTGATACGACTCCTCGAAGAGCCACTCGGGGACGCCGGCCTCGGCCATCGCCCACTCGGCGAGGCGACGCGCGGCGATGAGCCGCTTCGGCCGGCCGCCGGCGAGGAAGTGCACGGCCCACGCGGCGTCGGCGGGATCGGCTTCGGTGAAGTAGCGCGCCATCGCGTCCACCTTCTCGCTCGTGCGGGTCGTCTCGTCGAGCTGCGCGAACAGCCGGGCGAAGCGCCTCATTCGATCTCCGGCGTCTCGAGCTCGCCGCCGGCGCTCGTGCCCTCGTGCGCCTCCTCCTCCCCCGCCGGCTCACCTTCCGGCTCGCCCTCCCAGCGGCTCGCGACCGCGTGCGCCTCGACGCCATGCTCCAGCAGCCAGCGCACGACGGGCTCGCGGTAGCCATGCGTCACGAGCACGCGCCCGGCACCGGTCGCGTCGATCGCGCCGAGCAGCGAGGGCCAGTCGACGTGATCGGAGAGCGGGAAGCCGCGGTCGAGCGAGCGTCGCCGTCGCGCGCCGCGGATGCGCATCCATCCGCTGGCGAAGGCGGTCGAGAAGGGCGCGAACTTCCGCAGCCACGACGATCCGGCGGCGGAGGGCGGAGCGACGATGAGCGATCCCGCCCAGTCGCGGCCGCGCGGCTCGCTCCCCGCGTAGCCGGTCGCGGGAAGCGGGACGCCGCCGCGCCGGTAGTCGCGATTCAATCGCTCGACCGCGCCGTGCGTGAAGATCGGGCCGCATTCGGCGCCGAGCAGTCCGGCGAGCACGCGCTGCGCCTTGCCTAACGCGTAGGCGAAGAGGATCGAGGCACGTCCGGCGTCACGGTTTGCACGCCACCATGCCGCGATGTCGGCGAAGATCTCGCGCTGCGGCGTCCAGCGGTAGATCGGCAGCCCGAAGGTGGACTCGGTGACGAACGTGTGGCAGCGCACCGGCTCGAAGGGCGTGCAGGTCGGATCGGGCTCGGTCTTGTAGTCACCGCTCACGACCCAGACCTCGCCGCGATGCTCGACACGCACCTGCGCCGAGCCGAGGATGTGGCCGGCCGGGTGGAGCGACACGCGTACGCCCCCGATCGACACCGGCTCGCCGAAGTCGACGCTCTCGATCGTCGCGCCAGGACCGAGGCGCGTCGAGAGCACGCGCTCGCCCTCGCGGGAGCAGAGGTAGCGCGCGCTCCCCGCGTGCGCGTGATCGCCGTGTGCGTGGGTGATGACCGCGCGCTCGACAGGCATCCACGGATCGACGTAGAAGTCGCCGGCGGCGCAGTAGAGCCCTCGCTCCGTCGTCTCGAGGAGGAGGTCGCGACCGGCCGGCGGTGGCCCGGGCGGCTTCGGCGCGCCGGGTCGGAGTGGTGGTGGGTGCGGCATCCGAGCCGAGCAGGGCAATCGGCACGCCAGTGTCGAGCGTCCCGCGCCGAACGGGCAGCGTCGCCTCGCATGGCCGGCACGACTAGATTTCGCCCCGTGAGCACTCCGACGCCGACACTCGCCGACATCCGGCTCCGCCTCCTCCGGCTGCACCGCGCGCTGCTCGACGCCGAGCGCGTCGAGCACGAGCGCGTCCACGGGCCGATCACCCCCGCCGCGTTCCTGCAGCTGCTGATCGCGGATCCGCGCTTCGCGTGGCTCCGTCCACTGTCGGAGATCATCGTCGGGCTGGACGAGGCGGTGCTCGAGCGTCGCACGCGCCGTGAGAACGCGCCTCCGCCGCCGGACGGCGACGCGCTGCTGGCGCGCGCGCGGGCGCTCGTCTTCGAGAGCGAGGACCCGGCCTTCGCGAACCGCTATCGCGAGCTGTCCTCGGGCGCGGGCGTCGCCGCCGCGCACCAGGAGCTGCTCTCGGCGCTCCCGTGAGCGACGCGTCGGGCGTCGCGCGAATGATCGCGCACCTCGAGTGGGCCGACGCACGCGCGCTCGAGTCGCTGCGCGGCGCGACGGTCGCGGTGCCGAAGGCGCTCGAACTCTACGCGCACGTGCTGGGCGCGGAGCACACATGGCTCTCGCGCATCTCGGGCCGTGCACCGGAGCACGCGATATGGCCGGCGCTCGACCTCGCGCAGTGCGAGACGCTGACGCGCGAGAACGCCGCCGAGCTCCGCGCGTTGGCCGCGACCGCTTCCGATGCGTCGCTGGCGCGCGTCGTCGCCTACCGCAACAGCGCGGGGCAGGCGTTCGAGAATACCCTCGAGGACATCCTCCTCCATGTGATGCTCCACGGCGCGTATCACCGTGGCCAGATCGCGCTGCTGGTGCGCGGAGCCGGTGCCGAGCCGTCGCCGACCGACTACATCACCTTCGTGCGCGGCGGGCCGGCGGGGAGGCGGTGACGCGGCGCAGCGGCCCGAGGTTGTAGCGACCGGGCACGGCGTTCACCCGGGGCTGTCGATGCGCACGCTCACATTCGCACTGTCGCTGGCGTTCCTCGCCGGCGCGTACGCGCTACCCGCGCAGCAGCACACGCCGGGCGTCTGTCTCGGGGTCGATATCGGAGCCGAGCGGCGATGCGCCGCGTTCTTCATCATCGAGGGAGGCGGCCGGGTGCGATTGACCGGCCAGACCGACCACTCCACGCGCGACCGGACGCACGCCTATCCGATCCTGCAGAACCATGGATTCCTCGCCAGCGGAGTCGCGTGGCCGGTGGGGAACCGCGCGGCACTCGGCGTCGTCGGAGAGATCGGTGGCGGCGACGCGCGACAGGGGATCGGTGTGCGCTACGATCGCGCGCTCGTCGGGCGACTTCGCCTCGACCTCACCGCCGGTGGGATGCGCGTCGAGACCCACCAGGCGGGGGTCACGCGCCGCCGGATGACTTCGGGTCCGTTCGCCGATGCGACGCTGCACGTCCACGACCTCTTCGCGATCCAGGCGCGCGGCGAGCGCTTCGCGGGCGACGGCGGTCTCGTGAAGCCGGCCAGCGCGCTCTGTGTGGGCGGGCGGCTCGAGGGGAAGCCCGGGCTCGGCGCCGCGGGTACGTTCCTCGTGCTGGCGTCGATCTTCCTCGTCTACGCGTTCTTCACTTCCTCGGAGTGAAGCGCGCGGTGGCGTCCTTCGCGGGCGAGGGCTGGTAGCCCGGACTCCGCCTTGCGCGCCGGGGACCTGGGACATATCCTTCTATCCGGATATACGGATAGATATACGTGACCCGCGCCACCATCCACGACCGGCTGAGCACTCTCGCCGACCCCACGCGGGGCCGGCTGCTCCTGCTGCTCGAGAAGCACGAGCTCACGGTCGGTGAGCTCTGCGCGGTGCTCCAGCTCCCGCAGTCCACCGTCAGCCGCCACCTCAAGACGCTCGGCGACGAGGGCTGGGTCGTGTCGCGCGCCGAGGGGACGAGCCGCCAGTACCGCATGGCGAGCCCGCTCGACGCCGCGGCGCGGCGGCTCTGGCAGCTCGTCCGCGAGCACACCAGCGAGACGACGTTCGCGCAGCACGACGCCGAGCGCCTGCGCGCCACGCTCGCCGAGCGGAAGCTCAAGTCGCAGGAGTTCTTCTCGGGGGCGGCCTCGCAGTGGGACGCGCTGCGCGCGGAGCTGTTCGGGCGCCGCGCCGACGTCGGCTCGCTCCTCGGCCTGCTCGACGAGCGCTGGACGGTGGGCGACCTCGGCTGCGGCACCGGACAGGTGACGGAGGCGCTGGCGCCCTTCGTGCGGCGCGTCGTCGCCGTGGATTCCTCGCGCGCGATGCTCGCCGCGGCGCGCCGCCGCGTGGGCGACGTCGAGAACGTCGAGCTGCGGCACGGCGAGCTCGAGGCGCTGCCTGTCGACGACGGTGAGCTCGACGCGGCGCTGCTCTTCCTCGTGTTGCACTACACCGTCGATCCGGAGCGCGTGCTCGCCGAGGTGCGCCGCACGCTCGCGCCTGACGGCCGCCTGCTCCTGGTCGACATGGTGCCGCACCATCGCGACGAGTACCGCCAGCAGATGGGACATCTCTGGCAGGGCTTCTCGCGCGAGCAGCTCACAGCGTGGCTGGAGGGCGCCGGCTTCTCCGGCGTCCGCTACACGCCGCTGACTCCCGACCCCGCCGCGAAGGGACCAGCGCTGTTCGCGGCGACCGCCCGTATCGCGCCGGCGGGCAGGAAGCAGGAGGCCGTAGGCGAGCGTGCGGCAGGTCGGGGCTCGAAACGACGCCGCCTCCAGCCTACAGCTTCCAGCCTGCGCACGTAATCACTCACCGATCACTCGAAACAGAGAGCAACAGCAATGGCCACCGCCACCAAGCCCGCTCCGACCAGCAGCAAGGTCGATCGCCCCCCGTTCAAGGTCGCCGACCTCTCGCTCGCGGAGTGGGGGCGCAAGGAGATGCGCCTCGCCGAGCAGGAGATGCCCGGCCTGATGGCGATCCGCGAGGAGTACAAGGGGAAGAATCCCCTGAAGGGCGCGAAGATCATGGGCTCGCTGCACATGACCATCCAGACCGCGGTGCTCATCGAGACGCTGAAGGCGTTAGGCGCCGACGTCCGCTGGGTGTCGTGCAACATCTTCTCGACGCAGGATCACGCGGCGGCGGCGGTCGTCGTCGGGCCCACGGGCACCGTCGAGAAGCCCGACGGCGTGCCGGTGTTCGCCTGGAAGGGCGAGACGCTCGAGGAGTACTGGTGGTGCACCGAGCAGGCCCTCATGTGGCCCGACGGCTCCGGCCCGAACATGCTCCTCGACGACGGCGGCGACGCGACGCTGCTCGTGCACAAGGGTGCCGAGTTCGAGAAGGCGGGGAAGATCCCCGCGTTCGACGACAGGAACGAGCCCGAGGAGTGGGGCGTCATCCTCGACCTGCTGCGCCAGGAGGCCGAGCGCAATCCGGGCCGCTGGACGAAGGTCGCTGCCTCGATCAAGGGCGTCACCGAGGAGACGACGACCGGCGTGCACCGCCTCTACGAGATGATGAAGGCGGGGACGCTCCTCTTCCCGGCGATCAACGTCAACGACTCGGTGACGAAGTCGAAGTTCGACAACATCTACGGCTGCCGCCACTCGGTGATCGACGGGCTCAATCGCGCGACCGACGTGATGCTCGCCGGCAAGCTCTCCGTCGTCTTCGGCTACGGCGAGGTGGGGAAGGGCTGCGCGCAGGCGCTGCGCGGCCAGGGCGCGCGCGTGGTCGTGACCGAGATCGACCCGATCTGCGCGCTTCAGGCGGCGATGGAGGGGTTCACGGTCGCGACGATCGAGGACGTGCTCTCGACGGCCGACATCTTCATCACGGCGACGGGGAACTTCAACATCATCACCGCCGAGCACATGGCGAAGATGAAGGACAAGGCGATCGTCGCGAACATCGGCCACTTCGACAACGAGATCGACATGGCCGGGCTGAAGAAGATGAAGGGCGTGAAGCGCGTCAACATCAAGCCGCAGTTCGACGAGTACGTCTTCCCCGACGGGCACTCGGTGCTGATCCTCGCCGAGGGGCGCCTGATGAACCTCGGCTGCGCGACGGGCCACCCGAGCTTCGTGATGTCGGCGTCGTTCACGAACCAGGTGATGGCGCAGATCGAGCTGTTCACGAACACGAAGGCGTACGAGAAGAAGGTCTACATCCTTCCCAAGCACCTCGACGAGAAGGTCGCCCGCCTGCACCTCGACAAGCTCGGGGTGAAGCTGACGAAGCTCACCCCGGAGCAGGCGGCCTACATCGGCGTGAAGGCGGAAGGGCCGTACAAGCCGGAGCACTACCGGTACTAGACGGCAGCGGGACGACGGCTGTAAGCTGAAGGCCGTAGGCAGTCAGCGACTGCGCAACTGCAACCGCGTTTGCAGTGCCGCAGTCGCTGACTGCTTATCGCTTCCAGCCTCAAGCCCCCAGCCCGAGGTCCCATGGATACCCGCTTCATCTCCAGCTCCTTCGACATCCCCGGCTACAAGGTCGCGCGGTCGCTCGGGATCGTTCGTGGCATCACCGTCCGCTCACGCTCCGTCGTCGGGCGGATCGGGGCGCAGTTCCAGACGTTCTTCGGCGGGAACATCACGATCCTGACCGAGCTGTGCGAGAGAGCGCGGCAGGAGGCGTTCGACATCATGATCACCCACGCCGAAGCGTTAGGCGCGAACGGGATCATCGGTGTGGACTACGACGCCACGGAGCTGATGGACGGCGTGACCGAGGTCCTCTGCTACGGGACCGCGGTGATCGTCGAGTCGGCGTAGCCGGGACTAGCGCTCCAGCTCGCGCTTCCGCCGCGTCAGCGCGTCGCGCGCGAAGGGCGCCTCGCGGCTGTCCCCGTGTCGCTCGATGATCCGCCGCAGCTCGGTGAGCGAGCGCTGCGGCTGCTTCAGCGGCCCGTCGTAGAGGTCGACGAGGCGCTGCGTCGCGTAGAGATCGTGCTGCGGCGAGCAGCCGGGGATGCGGCGGATCTCGGCGAAGAGCTTCGCGGCGCGCGCGGGATCGGCGCCCTGCGCGTAGAGCTCCGCCGCCTGCGCGCGCGGCGCGATCGCGCGCGGGTTCGCCGCGATCTCCGCCTCGTATGCCGCGAGCGCGCCCGCGACGTCTCCTGCGGCGGCCTTCGCCTGGATGTGCGAGTAGCTGGTCTCGCGGACCGCCTCGCCCTTGTTCGGCCAGAGGAAGCTCGCGAACCCCGCGCTCCCGGCGCGCGGCAGCCAGATGATCCCGAGCCAGGTGATCAGCGTGCCGAGCGGCGTCCCGATGGTCGCATAGAGGTACCACGGCTTCGGGTGCGCGAGTGGCACCATCATGCAGAGCTGCGAGACGAGGAACGACACGACGGCGCCGACGGCGAGAATCCGCGTGTTGCGCGCGCGCTCGGCGCGGTCACGCGCGATCCAGTCGTCGCTCGATGCTTCCGGGTAGATGGGCGTGGGGTGTGTCATGCTGCCCATCAGACGATCGAAGAGGTCGGGGGTCAGGGGTCGGCCGTCGGCAACCGCCAGATGGCAGTGCCCGACCCCTGACCCCCGACCCCCGACGGCTATTCTTCGTCTCGCTGACTGTCGCGACTGCGCGGCCGCGGCTCGTCGGTGTGGTCTCGGTTCGCCTTCCCCCGATGCGACTTCGCGAGCTTCTCTTCGTGCGAGTCGCCCTGCTTCGCCTGCTTCATCTGCTTGCTCGCGCCGGTGGTGACGCCCGCCGCGCTCGGCGCGATCCCCGCATCGCGCGCCTTCTTCGCTTCGTGGCGCCGCTGCTCGTTGTCGCCCTCCATCGCCCGTTCCTGTCCAGCCATGAGATCCTCCGCGTATGATGGCGCGGACGGAGGTTCAAGGAGCGTACCGCGCACCGTCGGCCGCGTCCGCCGCGCGAGCAGGAAATTTGCCCCTTCGCCGACTCGACTTCACGGAGCACGACGCGGATCATGATCATCGTCATCGGGGCGGGAGTGGCGGGGCTGGCGGCGGCGCGAGCGCTGGCGAGGGCGGGGGAACAGGTGCGCGTCCTCGAGGCGCGTGACCGCGTCGGCGGCCGCATCCTGACGGTGCGCGACGAAGCCCTCCGGCTCCCGATCGAGCTCGGCGCGGAGTTCCTGCACGGCGAGGCGAAGGAAGCGGCGGATGCGGCGCGCGCCGCCGGACTGCTCGTCTGCGACGTGCGCGGTGATCGCTGGCGAGTCGAGGGCAAGCGCCTCACCCGCGCCGCCGACTTCTGGAGCGAGATCGAGACCGTGCTCGGGAAGCTGCGATCCGATCGCGAGCCCGACCGCTCGTTCCAGGATTTTCTCGACACGGGTCCGGGCGGGGCGAAGCTCGCGCGCGCGCGCCGGACGGCGCGCGAGTACGTCGCGGGCTTCCACGCGGCGGATCCGGCGCTCGTCAGCGAGCGTGCCCTCGCCGACGGCGGCGCGCCCGAGGATCCGTCGGAGGAGCGCCTCGCGCGCGTGCTCGACGGCTACGACGGCGTGCCGGCCTCGATCGCGGCGGAGGTCGCGGACGCGATCGAGCTCGGCGTCGTGGTGCGCGAGGTGCGCTGGCGGCGCGGCCACGTCGTGGTGCGCGCCGTGGAGCGCGCGAGCGGGATCGAGCGCGAGCACGAGGCGCGCGCGGTCGTGGTCAGCGTGCCGTTAGGCGTCCTCGCCGCCGCCGGAGGTGAGGGCGCGATCGCGTTCGACCCCGCGCCGCGGATGCACCTCGACGCGGCGCGCAAGCTCGCGATGGGCGACGCGAGGCGCGTCATCCTCGCCTTCGAAGAGCCGATCTGGGAGTCGGTGTCGAAGCGCCGTCTGCCGAAGGACGCCGAGCTCGCGGCGATGAGCTTTCTTCACGGCGCGGACGAGCATTTTCCCGTATGGTGGACGACGATGCCCGTGCGCGCGCCCGTGATCGTCGGCTGGGCAGGGGGACCGCGCGCCTGGGCGATGTCGGGGCTGCCGGACGAGGAAGTCGTCTATCGCGCCGTCGCGTCGCTCGCGCGATCGCTCGGCATGACGGCGCGACGCGTCGCCGACGCGGTGACGAGCGCCTGGACGTACGACTGGGGCGCCGACCCCTTCGCGCGGGGTGCCTACAGCTACGCGCTCGTCGGCGGGAGCACCGCGGCGCGCACGCTCGCGCGCAGCGAGCAGGACACGCTCTTCTTCGCCGGCGAGGCCACCGACGCGGGTGGACGCAACGGCACCGTGCACGGAGCGATCGCGAGCGGCGAGCGCGCCGCGAAGCAGATCCTCCGCGCGCGCGGTTGACCAGGCCGCCGACTGGCGGCGCCTTCGCCGAGCCGCGGCACGTGCGATGCGCTGCTCTCGCGCATCAACGTCACAAGGGAGGAGCTCGATGCCGCGTGGGGACAAGGGCAAGTACACGGACAAGCAGAAGCGTCAGGCAGAGCACATCGAGGAAGGCTACGAGAGCCGGGGCGTCGGGAAGGAGGAAGCCGAGCGCCGCGCGTGGGCGACGGTGAACGCGACGCACCACGGGGGCGAGAAGCCCGGTGGCGGCGGGTACGGCAAGAGCGAAGATCACTCTCCCGAGCGGAAGGGCGGGCACTCGCAGAGCCACGCCGAGCGCAGTCGCGCCGCGAAGAAGGGATGGGAGACACGCCGCGAGCAGGGCAACGGCTGACGCCAGCATTACCTGAATGCAGGACGGCCGCCCGCTGTGCGCACAGCGGGCGGCCGTCCTGCATCGGTCCCTTACGGATTCTTCATGAATGGTTGCGTCCGCCATGTGATGACAGTCCTTCGAGAGCATAGCGCCGAGCTCGGCGCCGCCCTCACGACTGACGTCCCATGAATCGCATCCTGACTCTCGCCGCGTTCGCGCTGCTGGCCGTCGCGGCCCCCCTTCGCGCCCAGATGGCGGCGCAGACGAACCTTCCTCCGATCCCCGGCGTTCGCGACTACGCGCACTGGGGGCAGGTGGAGCGCAGCTACGACGACGACGAGGCCTCGACGTCCGTGTCGCTCACGCTCCCCTTCAACGATCGCCAGCGCGACGCGTTCGTGCGCCGCGGCGACGTGACGAAGGTCGAGCTCAGCGCCGGGTTCGTCCACCCGGGACGCACCATGACGACGTATCCCGACATCGTCACGCTCATGCTCAAGGTGACGCGGCCGACGAACGTCGCGCTTCGCGGCGATCGCGCCGGGACGAGCGACATCAGCTTCACGATCGACGCCGACAAGCCGCTCGTCGTGCCGGCGCCGCTCGTCGCGCGCGCGGGTGCCGACATGGAGAACGGCCGCCCGACCAGCGTCGAGGACACCTACGTGGTGGTGCTGTCCCTGTCGCAGTTCCTCCGCATCGTGGACGGCACGAAGGCGACCGCGCAGCTGCACGACATGCGGCTCGAGCTCACGGGCGGTCCGCTCGAGGGCCTGCGCGATCTCGCCAGCCGGATCGAAGTCGCGCCCTAACGCTGGCGCCAGATCCGGCCGCCCTTCATCACCAGGCGCACGCGCCTGATCGCGCCGATCTCGCGCGTCGGATCACCATCCACCGCGACGAGATCGGCGAGCAGCCCCGGCGCGACCGAGCCGATGCGGTCTTCCATATGGAGGACGCGCGCATCGGTGGAGGTCGCGGCGCGGAGCGCCTGGACGGGCGTGAGACCGTAGTCGACGAGGATCTCGAGCTCGCGGGCGTTATCGCCGTGGGTGAAGACGCCGACGTCGCTTCCGTTGCAGATCGTCACTCCCGCCGCGATCGCCGCCTTCACGCTCGCGCGCTTGTCGCGGATCGACTGCGGCTCGGGGTCCACACCCTTCCGCCAGCCGCGGTACTGGAGGATCGCGTCCCCGGCGGCGACCGTCGGACATAGCGCGATCTTCTTCTGCGCCATCAGGCGGAACACCTCCGGAGTGCCGTCGTCCCCGTGCTCGATCGTCTCGACGCCGGCCATCGCGGCGCGCCGCATCCCCTCGGCGCTGCTCGCGTGCGTAACGACGGGGCGCCCGCTGCTGCGGGCGGTCTCGACGATCGCCGTCAGCTCCTCCACGCTGAAGGTCGGGCGCGTCTCGCCGTTAGGCCCCCAGCGGTAGTCGGCGTAGACCTTCACCCAGTCGGCGCCCTTGCCGATCTGCTCGCGCGTCACGTGCGTCACTCCCTCGATGCCGTCGGCTTCCTGCGCGCCCTGCGGGACGTCCCAGCGCGGATCGAAGCCGCGCGGGCCGTAGCTCCCCGTCGCGACGATGGCGCGCGTGACGACGACGAGCCGCGGCCCGGGGATGATCCCCTGGTTCACCGCCTGCTTCAGCCCGACGTCCGTGTCCGCCGCGCCCTCGGTGCCGAGGTCGCGCAGCGTCGTGAAGCCGGCGTCGAGCGTCGCGCGGAGATGGTTCGTCGCCCGCGCCACGCGCAGCGCGAGTGGCTCGTGCAGCACCTGGTCGTTCCAGGAAGTCTCGTTGTACGGGTGCAGCAGGATATGCGAGTGCGCGTCGATCAGCCCGGGCATCAGCGTCGTGCCGGGGAGGTCGATCACCCGCGCACCAGCCGGCGAGCCGACCTGCGACGCCGGTCCCGCCGCCGCGATCTTCTCGCCGCGCACGAGAACCGACCAGCCGTCGTGGACCTCCATCCCGTCGAAGACGCGCGCCGGGCGGAGGAGCAGGAGCGTGTCCGTGGAAGCCGGTGCCTGCGCGGCGGCGGTGGATGCGACGCAGATCAGCGAGGCGGCGACGAGGCGGAGGCGCATGGGGATGAGCTATTCGGGGAGCACTACCATGTGACACGAGGCTAGTGTCATCACGGCGGTGGCACGAGGCGCTTGTCAGAGAGGCCACGTGACAGCGCCCCTCGCTCCTGGCCGGTATGCCACCTGGCCGGTCTGACACGTGACTCGTGACTCGGAAGTCATGACACTAGCCTCATGCCCCATGGCAGCACCAGCCTCATGCCCCATGGCAGCACCAGTCCTGGCGCCGAGTCCAGCTTCCCACCCGTCGGCCGGCGCTGTTGATTTCCGGCCAGTGATCTCCTTCGCACCCTGAAGTCAGCCGACGCCATGAGATTCCGCGCAGCCACGATTCTCTCGCTTTCCCTCGCGCTCGCCATCCCCCTCGCCGCCCAGGAGGGGCAGGTGAGGCGCCCGCTGACCCAGGCAGACTGGGACATCTGGAAGTCGATCGTCGGCACCACCGTCTCTCCCGACGGGAAGTGGGTGGCGTACTCGATCGCCCCGCAGGTCGGCGACGGCGAGCTGGTGATCCGCTCGACGACCTCCTCGACCGAGTACCGCGTGCCGCGCGGGTACATCGGCCGCCCGCAGCTCGTGCCTAACGCGGACAGCAACTGGACCGCGCCCGCCCCGCAGTGGACCCCCGACTCGCGCCACGTGCTGGCGCTGACCTATGCGCCGCGTGCGGTGTTCGAGCAGGCGCGTCGCGCGAAGAAGAAGCCGGCCGACCAGCCGAAGGCGACGCTCGCCATCGTCAGCGTCGCCGACGGCTCGGTGGACTCGGTACGGAGGGTGCGGTCGTTCCGCGTGCCGCGCGAGCGCGGCAACGTCGTCGCCATCCTGCTCGAGCCGACCGACAGCGCGGCCGCCGCGCGCGGCGCCGACTCCACGTCGAAGGCGCCGGGGGTCGCCGCCGCTACCCCGGGAGGACAGCCACGTCCGATCGCCGGCGACACCTCCGCGAAGCGGAAGAAGGACACGGGCTCCCCCCTCATCGTCCGCGACCTCGGCGGCAGCGCGGCCGAAGCGACCATCGCCGACGTGTCGAGCTACGCCTTTCCCGACAGCGGTGCGTGGCTCGCGTATACCGTGTCGTCGAAGAGCGGCGCGTCCGACGGCGCGTACCTGCGCGAGCTCGCGAGCGGGCGCACGGTGACGCTGCTCGCCGGCGCGGGCGAGTACCGCGAGCCCGCCTTCGACCGCGCGGGACGGCAGGTGGCGTTCGTCGCCGACCGCGACGAGTACGGGCGCGACAAGCCGCGCTTCGCGCTCTATCACGCGACGGTCGGCGCCCCGGCGCGCGAGGTCGTCGCCGAGGACGCGCTCGGCGAGATGGTGGTCAGCGGGCGTGGACGCGTCACCTTCACGCGCGACGGCAGCGCCGTGGTGTTCGGCGCCGCACTTCCCCCGGTGGACTCGATCCCCGCCGACTCGCTCGCCGACAAGGCGGTGTTCGACCTCTGGCACTGGAAGGACGCGCGGCTCCAGCCGCAGCAGCGCATCGAGGCCGGGCGCGACCGCGATCGCAGCTTCACCAGCGTGTGGCAGGTGAAGAGCGGGCGCGTCGTCAGGCTCGGGAGCGACAGCATCCCGCGCGTCACCGTCTCCGACGATGGCAAGGTCGCGCTCGCGGTGACTTCCGTTCCGTACTCCATCGAAGCGATGTGGGGGGAGGGCGGCTCCGACGTCATCCTCTTCGACGCGACCAACGGTCGCCGCACGCTCGTCAAGCAGCGCGCCCCCTTCGGCGCCACGCTCTCGCCCGACGCGAAGTACGTCGTGTGGTTCGACAGCGGCTCGTGGCGGTCGTACTCCGTGAAGAGCGGCGCGCGCGCCAACCTTACCGGCTCGCTTTCCGTCCGCTTCGACCAGGAGGACTGGGACACGCCGAGTACTCCCGCGCCGTGGGGGATCGCGGGGTGGACGACGGGCGACGCGTCGCTGCTCGTCTACGATCGCTTCGACGTGTGGGAGCTCGACCCGGCGGGGAAGCGCGCGCCGCGGCTCGCCACCGACGGCGCGG
Source organism: Gemmatimonadaceae bacterium (assembly GCA_036392515.1). Taxonomy (GTDB): domain Bacteria; phylum Gemmatimonadota; class Gemmatimonadetes; order Gemmatimonadales; family Gemmatimonadaceae; genus JABFXC01. The sequence goes on from DASVXU010000053.1 coordinate 18,724, forward strand.
GACGCCGCGACTCGACGGTGCTGCGCGTCGTGCGGCTGGACGAGGACGAGCCCTTCATCCCGAGCGACGCGACGCTCCTCCTGCGCGCCTTCAACGACGTGACGAAGGCGAGCGGCTTCTGGCGCGACAGGCTCGGCGCGTCGTCGCAGCCGGAGCGCATCGTGATGGCGGACGTCGCCTTCGGCCAGCCGATCAAGGCGAAGCGCGCGGACAGCTACGTCGTCAGCCGCGGGACGTTCGCGGATTTCCCCGATCTGTACGCGGGGAGCTCGCTCGCGAGCCTGGCGCGCATCTCCGACGCGAACCCGCAGCAGTCGCGCTATGCATGGGGGAGCGTCGAGCTCGTGCACTGGCGGAGCGACGACGGTGTTCCGCTGCAGGGACTGCTCTACAAGCCCGCCGCGTTCGACTCGACGAAGCAGTACCCGATGGTCGTGTACTACTACGAGCGGCTGAGCGACAACCTGCACCAGTACGTCGCGCCCTTCGGCCGCAACGTGATCAACCCGACGCACTACGCGTCGAACGGCTATCTGATCTTCGAGCCCGACATCGCGTACACGACGGGGTATCCCGGGCCGAGCGCGCTCAAGTCGGTCGTGCCGGGCGTCCAGTCGCTGATCGACCGCGGCTTCGTGAAGCGCGACGCGATCGGGCTGCAGGGGCAGTCGTGGGGCGGCTACCAGACCGCCTACATGATCACGCAGACGACGATGTTCCGCGCGGCGATGGCGGGCGCTCCCGTCGCGAACATGACGAGCGCGTACGGCGGTATCCGCTGGGAGTCCGGCCTGGCGCGCGCGTTCCAGTACGAGAAGGGGCAGAGCCGCATCGGCGGCTCGGTGTGGGAGACGCCGATGCGCTACCTCGAGAACTCGCCCCTCTTCGCGGCGGATCGCATCCGGACGCCGCTGCTCATCATGAGCAACGACGGCGACGGCGCCGTGCCGTGGTATCAGGGGATCGAGCTCTTCGTCGCGCTGCGGCGGCTGAACAAGGAGGTCTACCTCCTCGACTACAACGGCGACGGCCACAATCCGCGGAAGCGCGCCAACCAGCTGGACGTCGCGATGCGGATGCAGCAGTTCTTCGATCACCACCTGAAGGGCGCGCCCGCCCCCGACTGGATGGAGCGCGGCATTCCATTCCTCGACAAGGGGCGCGACCAGATCGCGCCCGTCACCGCGGCCACTCCGGGCCCGACGCCCCCCGCGGCGCAGACGCAGAGCGGCTCGCCCGTGGCGCCGCGGAGCGGTCCGTGACCGCGGGTGCCGACGGCAGGCCGGCGATCGCGACGGAGAAGCTGCGCAAGGTCTATCCGCTCCCCGGCGGCGGGAAGCGTCGCGGCGGGCCGCCCGGCCCACCCGGCGCGGCGGCGCCCCCCGCGCCGGGCGCGCCGCCTAACGGCGCGGAGGTCGTCGCGCTCGAGGGACTCGACCTGGAGATCGGCGCGGGCGAGTTCTTCGGGCTGCTCGGGCCTAACGGCGCGGGGAAGTCGACCACGATCGGGATCCTGACCACGCGCGTCCTGCCGACCGGCGGTCGGGCGCGCGTGGCCGGGGAGGACGTCGTCTCGCGCGCGGTCGCGGTGCGCCAGCGGATCGGCGTCGTGCCGCAGCGCCCGAACCCGGACCGCAGCCTCGACGTGATGGAGAACCTCGTCTTCCACGCCGCCTACTTCGGCGTCGCGCGCGCCGAGGCGACGCGCCGCGCGAAGACCCTGCTCGGCACGATGAACATCGCGGAGAAGGCGCGCGCGAAGGTGGACGAGCTGTCGGGCGGGCAGCAGCAGCGCCTCACGATCGCCCGCGCTCTCATCCACGAGCCCGAGGTGATCTTCCTCGACGAGCCGACGGTGGGGCTCGACCCGCAGGCACGACTCGCGCTCTGGGACATCCTGCGCGACCTCCACGCCGCGGGGCGGACCATCGTGATGACGACGCACTACATGGAGGAGGCCGACCAGCTCTGCGACCGCCTGGCGATCGTCGACCGCGGCAAGCTGCTCGCGCTCGACACCCCCGCCGCGCTCAAGGAGCGCGCGCCCGGCGGCACTCTCGTCACGCTCTCCCTCGACGGCCCCGCGAGCGACGCGGCGCCGGCCGCGCGCGCGATCGAGGGCGTGGACCGTGTCGAAGCGGAGGGACCGACGCTGCGTGCCTACAGCGCGCGCGGCGGGGAGGTCATCCCGGCGCTGATCAGGGCTGCCGAGGGCGCGCACCGCGCGGTGAAGGACATCCAGCTCCGCCAGCCGAGCCTCGAGACGCTGTTCATCTCGCTCACGGGGAGGACCCTCGCGTGAGCGCGCCCGACGTCGCGATGCCCACCGGCGACCCGCGCCCGCGCGTGCGCCGGTCGAAGGTCTTCCTCGCGCTGCTGCACCGCGACATGCGCGTCGCGCGGAAGGAGCTGCCGTACTTCCTCATCCGCACGACGCTGCAGCCGATGCTGTTCATCATCGTCTTCGGCTTCCTGCTGCCGCGCATGGGCTTCATGCGGGGGAGCTACACGGCGACGCTCCTCCCCGGCATCCTCGCGGTGAGCCTGACCTTCGCGAGCATCCAGTCGGTCGCGCTGCCTATGGTGCAGGACTTCGGCTGGACGCGCGAGATCGAGGACCGTCTGCTGGCGCCGGTGCCGACGCGTCTCATCGCCGCCGAGAAGATCGTCGCCGGGGTGCTGCAGGGGATGATCTCGGCGCTCTTCGTGCTTCCGATCGCGCGGCTGATCATGGGACCGATCCCGGGGCTCACGATCGCCTACTTTCCCCTGGTGCTGCTCATCGTCATCCTCGGCGCCGCGGCGTTCTCCTCGCTCGGGCTGCTGCTCGGCACGGCGATCGCGCCGCAGCAGATCGGGCTGATGTTCAGCGTGATCATCGCGCCGATGCTCTTCTTCGGGTGCGCGTACTATCCGTGGGCGGGGCTGAAAGCGGTACCCTTCATGAAGTGGGCGGTGCTGATCAATCCGCTCGTCTACGTCGCCGAGGGGATGCGCGGCGCGTTGACGCCGGGCGTTCCGCACATGCCGGTGCCGGTGACGCTCGGGGCGCTCGTCGTGATCGGGCTGATCTTCTGGCATTTCGGGATTCGCAGCTTCGAGCGGAGGGCGATCGGATGAGCCTGGAGACGGAAGCCGCGGTCCGGCACGAGCCGCCGCACACCGATCCGATCGCGCGCTTCGAGCGGCTGCTCGCCGAGGCGAGGGGGGTGGAGCGCGCGCTCCTCCCGGAACCGACCGCCTTCGCGTTAGGCACCGTCTCCCCCGACGGGTGGCCGGCGGTCCGCATTCTCCTGCTCAAGGCGGTGGACGAGCGCGGCTTCGTCTTCTACACGAACTACGAGAGTCGCAAGGGACGCGAGCTTCTCGCGTCCGGGCGCGCGGCGATGTGCTTCCACTGGCAGCCGCTCGAGGTGCAGGTGCGCGTCGAGGGAACGGTCGCCCCGGTGAGCGACGCCGAGGCGGACAGGTACTTCGCCTCCCGCGCGCGCGGCAGCCAGATCGGCGCATGGGCCTCGCTGCAGAGCCGCCCCATCGAGCCCCCACGCGCGCTCGAGGAGCGCGTCGCCGAGTTCGAGCGCAAGTTCGAGGGCAGCCCGGTGCCGCGGCCGCCGCACTGGAGCGGGTTCCGGCTCGCTCCGAGGGCCATCGAGTTCTGGAAGAACATGCCGAGCCGGCTCCACGTCCGGCATCGGTACACTCGGGAAGACGGCGGGTGGCGGGTGGAGACGCTTTACCCGTGAATCGAGCGCGTGAAGGAATGGGGGGGAGAGGGGCACCGTTCCAAGGTACCCGCACCGAAGTTTCCCGCCCCTCGCCCTGAACGGAAGGTCGAGAAGTACCCCCGACCCGACACGGGACCTATTATTCCGTCATGGCGACGAAGATCGAGCAGGAAGCCGTAGCGGCTCCCCAGGAGTGGTCCATCGAGGCAGCGCGTTCCCTCTACAACATCGAAGGCTGGGGCGCCGGATTCTTCGACGTCAACGACCAGGGGCACGTGGTCGTCCGGCCGGACCGCAATGACGACGCGCGTGAGATCGACCTCTGGGAGATGGCGACCGACCTCGAGGAGCAGGGGATCCAGCTCCCGGTCCTGGTGCGCTTCTCCGACATCCTCCGCTCGCGCATCGAGTCGCTGAGCGAGCGCTTCGTCCGCGCGATCGAGGAGTACCACTACGAGGGCGGGTACACCACCGTGTACCCGATCAAGGTCAACCAGCAGCGCCACGTCGTCGAGGAGATCGTCGAGTTCGGGAAGCGGCACGGCGTCGGCCTCGAGTGCGGAAGCAAGCCCGAGCTGCAGGCCGTGCTCGCGCTGAGCGAGACCACCGAGCACCTCATCGTCTGCAACGGGTACAAGGACGAGGAGTTCATGCGCCTCGCCCTCATGGGACAGAAGCTCGGCCACCAGGTCTTCATCGTCATCGAGCAGCTCCACGAGATCGACACGCTGCTCCGCGTCGCCGACCAGCTCCAGGTGCAGCCGACCGCCGGCATCCGGATCAAGCTCGCGTCGGCCGGCTTCGGCCGCTGGGCGCAGAGCGGGGGAGAGAAGTCGAAGTTCGGGCTCAACGCTGCCGACCTCGTGAAGGCGATCGACAAGTTCCGCGCGGCGGACCGGCTCGACGTCCTGCGGCTGATCCACTTCCACCTCGGCTCGCAGATCACCGACATCCGCTTCATCAAGCACGGCCTGCAGGAGATCGCGCGCTTCTACGCCGAGCTGCGCGCGATGGGGGTGAACATCACCCACGTCGACGTCGGCGGGGGGCTCGGCGTCGACTACGACGGGACCAACTCGACGTCGGTGTCGTCGGTGAACTACTCGCTGCAGGAGTACGCGAACGACGTCATCTACACCTTCGCCGAGTCGTGCCGGGATCAGGAGCTTCCGATGCCGCACATCATCAGCGAATCGGGACGCGCGCTGACGGCGCACCACGCGCTGCTCCTGCTCAAGGTGATCGACGTCGAGAGCGGCGCCGAGCCGCCGATCCCCGAGGTGAAGGAGGAGGACCACCAGCTCCTCCACGAGATGCTCGAGGACTACAACGCGCTGACGAAGAAGCGCATCTCGGTGCGCAAGGTGCGCGAGACGTATCACGACGCGACCTTCGACAAGGAGCGCGCGCAGCAGCTCTTCAACAGCGGCGTCCTCTCGCTTCGCGGGCGCGCGGTGGCTGAGCAGCTCTACTCGGCGACGATCAACGCGATCTCGAAGCTGGCGCAGAAGGACCGCGACGAGTACGAGGACATCATCATGGACCTCGACGCGGCGCTCGTCGATCGCTACTTCTGCAACTTCTCGCTCTTCCAGTCGCTCCCCGACAGCTGGGCGATCGACCAGCTCTTCCCGATCATGCCGATCCACCGGCTGACCGAGGAGCCGACGCGCCGCGGCACGCTCCAGGACGTCACCTGCGACAGCGACGGCAAGATCGACCGCTTCGTCGGCGACAAGAACGGCCGCCCGAGCCTCGAGCTGCACCCGTTCGACGAGAACGAGCCGTACATGCTCGGCATCTTCCTCACCGGCGCGTACCAGGAGATCCTCGGCGACCTGCACAACCTCTTCGGCGACACGAACGCGGTGCACGTCCGCCTCTCGCCGAGCGGTGACGGCTACGAGCTGAACGAGCTCGTGCGCGGCGACACGGTCACCGAGGTGCTGAACTACGTGCAGTTCCGCGCCTCGGATCTCCTCGCGACTTTCCGTCGCAAGGTCTCCGCGTCGAAGAGCATCTCGCGGCAGGAGGCGAACACCTTCATCGCCGACTACGTGGCGGGGCTCGAGGGGTACACCTACCTCGAATCGGACGAATAGGACGGCCAGGAGACATCAACTACAACGAGCGACGAGCGAATAGCCGCAACGAGCGACGAGCGAATAACCGCAACGAGCGACGAGCGATCGAATACAACGAGCGACGAGCGAGAGCTCGTCGCGGCTCCGGTGGAGTTTGTAGTTTGTCGCTCGTCGCTCGTTGGTGTTGGGTCGCTCGTCGCTCGTTGTAGTTCCCACTCGACAAGGTGATGCACGAACTCCTCGCCGCTCTCGTCGCGACTCTCGTCGGCGCCAAGCTGCTCGGAGCGCTCGCTCAGCGCCTCGGTCAGCCCTCCGTGCTCGGTGAGCTCGTCGCGGGGATCATTCTCGGCGGGTCGGTGCTCGGGTTGCTCGACCCGACCACACCGGCGATCCACGCGCTCGCCGAGATCGGCGTGCTCGTGCTGCTCTTCGAGATCGGGTTGCACACCGACATCCGCTCGCTCGCCTCCGTCGGCGGCTCGGCGACGACGGTCGCGGTGGTCGGCGTCGCGCTTCCCTTCGTGCTCGGCTGGTACGTCGGCCGCGCGCTCGGCATGCCCGCGATCCCCGCGCTGGTCGCCGCGGCGTCGCTGACCGCTACTTCCGTCGGGATCTCCGCGCGCGTGCTCGGCGAGCTCGGCGTGCTCGAGCGTCCGGAGGGGCGCGTCGTGCTCGGCGCGGCGGTGCTCGACGACATCATCGGGCTGGTGATCCTCTCCGTCGTCTCGAGCACCGTTGCCGGGGCGGCGATGAGCGGGTGGGGGATCGCGCGCACGATCGGCGTCGCGCTCGGCTTCGTCGTGCTCGCGGTGCTCCTCGGCGCGCGCATCGCGCCCCCCGTGTTCCGCTTCGTCGCGCGGGTCGAGATGGAAGGGATCCTCGGGCCGGTGGCGCTCGCCTTCGCGCTGATGCTCGCCTGGCTCGCGGCGGAGGCGGGCTCGGCGACGATCATCGGCGCCTTCGCCGCGGGGCTCGTGCTGCACGGGACACCGCAGCGCGCCGACATCGAGCAGGCCGTGACGAACCTCGGCCACTTCGTCGTGCCGATCTTCTTCGCCAGCGTCGGCGCGGCGGTCGATCTCCGCGCGCTGGCGAGCCGCGAGTCGCTCCTGCTCGGCGCGCTGCTCGTCGCCGTCGGGATCGTCGGCAAGGTGGCGGCGGGATTCGCGCCGTTAGGCTTCCGCGGTCGCAAGCTCCTCGTCGGCGTCGCGATGGTCCCGCGCGGCGAGGTGGGACTGATCTTCGCGCAGATGGGCCTCGCCAGCGGCGCGATCGACGCGAGCGTCTTCGGCGCGATCATGATCATGGTGCTGGTGACGACCCTCGTCACCCCGCCCGCACTGGCGGCGGTGTCGCGCGAGCGCCGGGTCGTTCCGCGTGATCTTCCGGGAGAAGGCGGGATCGACGATCTCGTCGCGGGCGCGAGGCGCACGCCCGTGGAGCAGCGGCGCGAGGAATAGCCCCGCGCTCGGCGGTACTGGGATCGGATCGCTCCGCGACCGTGGCTGGGCTCCTCGCGCTGATTCCTGCCGGCGTTGGTAAACCGCTCTTGAAACACGAAGGACACGAAGAGTCACGAAGGGTGCCTGAGCAACATCTTCGTGAACCTTCGTGTCCTTCGTGTTTCAACAACGAGAGCGACAGCAGGCCCGTTGCGCCGAGGAGCTCCAGTGCCTCCCGGAGCGATCCGATGCCACCCCCGATGAGCCGAGTCGCTCCGTCTCGCCTAGCGCCCGAAGCGCTTCGACACCTCGCCCCAGTTCACGACGTTCCACCACGCCGCGATGTAGTCGGGGCGGCGGTTCTGGTACTTGAGGTAGTAGGCGTGCTCCCAGACGTCGATGCCGAGGAGGACGCTGTTCGGCGACTTGCCCTCCATCAGCGGGTTGTCCTGGTTCGGCGTGCTGGTGATCGAGAGCTTGCCGCCGTCGTTGAGCAGCCAGGCCCACCCGGAGCCGAAGCGCCCCGCGCCCGCGGCCGCGAACTGCTCCTTGAACTTGTCGAAGCCGCCGAACGACGACTTGATCGCGTCGCCTAACGCGCCGGCCGGCTCGCCGCCCGCCTTCGGCCCCATGATCTGCCAGAAGAAGCTGTGGTTCCAGTGCCCGCCGCCGTTGTTGCGGACCGCGGTGCGCACCGACTCCGGCGCCGTGTTGACGTTCTTGAGCAGATCTTCGAGCGACTTGTTCTGAAGCTCCGGCGCCTTCTCGATCGCCGCGTTCAGGTTGTTGACGTAGGCCTGATGGTGCTTCCCGTGGTGGATCTCCATCGTCTTCGCGTCGATGTGCGGCTCGAGCGCGGCGAAGTCGTAGGGAAGGGGAGGAAGAGTGAATGCCATGGTCGTGCTCCGTTATGTTGGGACTTTGTGCGGCCTTTAGCCTTTAGCCGTTAGCCGACAGGAACCGCGTCAACGGCAGTCAACGCCGTACCTCAACGCTAATGGCTAATGGCCTGTATCTCGCGGCGATACCTGCGCCGGCGCTCCGCGCCGCTTCTCCCGCCACCACCCGATGATCCCCGGCAGGATCGAGAGGAAGATGACCACGAGGATTACCAGCTCGATGTGGCGGTCGATCCCGGGGACG
>DASVXU010000054.1:0-26034 GCA_036392515.1 Gemmatimonadaceae bacterium
ACCACGGCGCGGCGGAAGGGCGCGAGCTACGTGCTCAACGGGAGCAAGATCTTCATCACGCACGGCGGCGTCGGGGAGATCTTCGTCGTCACCGCGGTGACCGATCCGGCGAAGGGCACGAAGGGGATCAGCTCCTTCATCCTCACCAAGGAAACGACGGACCTCCCGGTCGCGCGCCAGCTCGGCATCGGCCACGACGATTCGCTCGCGCCGATGCCGGGGTTCCGCGCCGGCAAGAAGGAGGACAAGCTCGGCTGGCGCGCCTCCGACACCCGCGAGCTGATCTTCGAGGACGTCGAGGTGCCCGCCGAGAACCTCCTCGGCGAGGAAGGGTTGGGGTTCGTGAACTTCATGCGGACCCTCGACTCGGGACGCGTCGGCATCGCCGCGCTCTCGCTCGGCATCGCCGAGGGGGCGTACGAGGAGGCCGTGAAGTACGCGAGCACGCGCCGGCAGTTCGGGCAGCGCATCGCCGACTTCCAGGGGATCGGCTTCCAGCTCGCCGACATGGCGACCGAGATCGAGGCAGGGAAGCACCTCACGTATCACGCCGCCTGGCTCGCGATGAACGGCCGACCGTTCGCGAAGCAGGCCGCGCAGGCCAAGCTGTACTGCTCCGAGCTCGCGATGCGCAACACGATCAAGGCGATCCAGGTGCATGGCGGCTACGGCTACACGAAGGAATACCCCGTCGAGCGCATGATGCGCGACGCCAAGATCTGCGAGATCGGCGAGGGAACGTCCGAGATTCAACGCATGGTCATTGCCCGTCACATTCTCAAGGAGCTCGCGGATTGAGCGCGTCACTGATCGCGAAGAGGCTGCGCCTCCCGCTCGGCTTCATCCTCGCGGCCCTGTATCTCTGGCTCGCGCCGCGCTACGTCACCAGGCAGTCGCTCCTCATCGGGGCGATCGTCGCGCTGATCGGCCTCTTCGTCCGCGCGTGGGCTTCCGGTCACATCATGAAGAACGACCGTCTCGCGACGAGCGGGCCGTACGCGTTCACGCGGAATCCGCTCTATTTCGGGAGCTTCCTGATCGCCGTGGGCTTCGCGATCGCTGCGCACTGGGCGCTGGTGCTGCTGGTCGCGCTGTTCTTCGTCGTGATCTACGCGCCGACGATGGCGCGCGAGAAGGCGAACATCCGCGGCCGCTTCCCCGACGCCTATGCGCAGTACGAGCGCAACGTCCCCGCCTTCTTTCCGCGCCCCATCCCGTGGGCCGGTGAAGGGATGCCGGCAGAAGGTGTCGGCTTCAGCTTCCCGCTTTACATGAAGCACGGGGAGTGGAAGGCTGCGCTCGGGTACGTCGCCGCGGTGGCGTATCTCGCGTACTGGGTGCTCCGGCGCTGAGCGCCGCGTCCGGTTCGTCGCGTTGCGCGCTTTGCCGTTGATCGTTAGCTATCAAGCACCTGGCCTCTCGATTTTCCCGCCCGTCCCCGCGCTGCGACTCGGCGCGGGGTGCGGGCCAATGGGCGATGAGGCGCTGCCGAAGCAAGATCGGTCGGCGCCGCTCGCCGCTTCTCGACGACGCGCACTGGTGATTCGCTCACCGCTCGATCGCACCTCCACCGCACTTATTCCGGTCGCCGCGCCATCGCGCGCGCACCGGGCGGCTCGGACGTGCACGATCACGCCTCGGCACGAGGAGACCTCGATTGCGACCGCGTTCCGCTCGATCGGGACGCCGGACGTCCACCCCTCTTACGCTTCCCGCCACCCGAGCCCCGCCGAGTCGCCGGGGCTTCGTCGTGCGACGGGCAACGATGAAACGCGAGATTCTCATCAACGGCCACGCGCGCGAGACGCGCGTGGCGATCATCGAGGACGATCAGCTAGTTGAGCTCCTCGTCGACCGCCCCGAGAACCGCCGCATGGTCGGCGACATCTACTACGGGCGAGTCGAGGCGGTAAAGCCCGGCCTTCAGGCCGCGTTCGTCGACATCGGCACCGAGAAAGCCGCCTTCCTCCACGGCTCCGACCTCGTCTACCCCGAGGCCGAAGCGCCCGACGACGCCGACGAGTCCGAGGAGGAGGATGACGACGAGGCGCCGCAGCGGCGCCGCAACGGCCGCGGCGACGAGCGTCCCGACCAGGCGATCGAGGAGCTCCTGAAGAAGGGACAGGACATCATCGTCCAGGTCTCCAAGGAGCCGATCTCCACCAAGGGGCCCCGCGTGACCGCGCAGGTCTCCCTCGCGGGCCGCTTCCTGGTCTACATGCCCTTCGCGTCGCGCGTCGGCGTGAGCCGGAAGATCGGCGACCGCGAGGAGCGGAAGCGCCTCCGCGAACAGGTGCAGGCGATCCTCCCCCCGAACAGCGGCGGCGTCATCGTCCGCACGGTGAGCGAGGACGTCACCCAGGAGACCTTCCAGCGCGAGCTCAACACGCTGATCAGCCAGTGGAAGCGGATCAAGAAGAAGACGAACTTCACCCGCGCCCCAACGCTGCTCCACCGGGAGACGAGCCTGACGCGCGGGATCATCCGCGACGTCTTCAGTGCGAAGGTCGACTCGCTGACGGTCGACTCGAAGCAGCTCTACAACGAGATCACCGAGTACCTGAAGGGTGTCGGGCCAGAGCTCCTGGAGCGCGTGAAGCTCTACGAGGAGCCGATCCCGATCTTCGACAAGTTCGACATCGAGACCGAGATCCGCGATCTCTTCAAGCGCCGCTGCGACCTGCCGAGCGGGGGTTATCTGATCATCGAGCCCACGGAAGCGCTCGTGTCGATCGACGTGAACTCGGGCCGCTACACCGGAAAAAAGGATCCCGAGAAGACGATCCTGAAAACGAACGTCGAGGCGGCGCGCGAGGTCGCTCGTCAGCTCCGGCTGCGCGACGTCGGCGGGATCATCGTCTGCGACTTCATCGACATGGAGTCGAAGCAGAACCGGGACAAGGTGCTGCAGGAGCTGCGGACGCACCTCGGCCGCGACCGCGCCCGCACGAAGGCGTTCGCGGTGAGCGACCTCGGCCTGATCGAGATGACGCGGCAGCGCGTGAGGCAGAGCCACCTGCAGAGCATGACCGAGGCGTGCCCGACGTGCCACGGCACGGGCCGCGTCTTCACGCCGGAGACGATCGTGAGGCGCGTCGAGCGCTCGGTGAAGCGCATCGCGGTGGAGGGGAAGAAGGACAACCTCGTCGTGCGGCTGCATCCCGAGGTCGCGATGTACGTGCTCCAGGAGGAGCGCGACTTCGTGAAGAAGCTCGAGAAGGCGGTGCCGTTCCGGCTGGAAGTGCGTGACGATCCGCTCCTTCGGCCGGACGAGTTCAAGCTGGTCGTGAAGTCGGCGGGGCGGGACGTGACGCAGCAGTACGCGGTGGCGTGACGGCCTTGGCAGCGCCATGTGGGCGTCGTCACTCAGCTTCTTGCGAGCCTTGGCGACTGGCGGTAGCCTTTGCCATCATCTTCAGGAGACCTCGGATGCGCGGATCGATCGTCGCCGTTGGGTTGATGAGCGTGGCTGCGTGCATGCCGCCTCGACCGGCCGCCGTTGCGCCCGCGGTGCCTGACGCGGAGAGCTGCGCGCAGGCGCGTCAGGTCGCGGTCCGGCGCTCGATCGTCGCGAGCGAGCTCGAGGAGCTCCGTTCGGGCGCGTCCACTCAGCGTCTCAATTCGGGAATGGCGGTTGGGCCGGGCGGGTCCGAGATGGCCGTTCGCGACCAGGCCGCCGCGAACAGGACGCTGCCGAGCCAGCCTGCGCTCAACATGTCGCGGGCGATCGACCAGGAGACGGCGCGCGCCCAGCAACGTTGGGGCTCGGTCCAGGAGCAGACCGCGCTCGCGTCCAAGGAGCTCAGTGCCCTCGACTGGCGCGCGAAGAGCCTTCCCACACTGGACGCTTGCGCGGCCGCCGGCTTCGGTCCCGAGGACGGCGCTCGGTAACTCGTTGCCTCCCTTCGATTACCGCCGCCCCCGGCCTTTACAGAAAGCCGGGGGCGGTCTATGTTTAGAGGCTCACAGCTTTTACCCGTCTGATTTCCATGGCTTACGCAATCATTCGCACCGGCGGCAAGCAGTATCGCGCCGAGCCGGGCAAGACGCTCCGGATCCCTTCGCTCGTCGGCGAGCAGGGGAGCACCGTCGAGTTCAACGAAGTGCTCTTCGGGTCGGACGGGAAGTCTGCCAAGACCGGCGTCCCGATGGTCCAGGGCGCGAAGGTCACCGGCACCATCGTCAAGCACGGCCGCGGCGACAAGATCGTCGTCTTCAAGTTCAAGCGCCGGAAGAACTACGCCCGCAAGCAGGGGCACCGGCAGGGCTTCACCGAAGTCCGCATCAACGACATCACCCTCGGCTGAGCGAGGAGGGCACAATGGCTCATAAGAAAGGCGTAGGCTCCTCGCGCAACGGTCGCGACTCGAATCCGAAGTACCGTGGCGTGAAGAAGTTCGGCGGCGAGAAGGTCATCGCCGGGAACATCATCGTCCGCCAGTGCGGCACGAAGTGGCACCCGGGCAACAACGTCGGCCTCGGCACGGACTACACGATTTACGCGCTCATCGACGGCGTCGTGAAGTTCGAGCACAAGAGCAAGACGCGGCAGAAGGTCAGCGTCTACCCGGCCGCGAGCAACGAGACCGCGGTCGCGTAACGCGATCCTCGTCACCGACGAAGCGACGGCCCCGCCATGGCGGGGCCGTCGCGCTTTACAGCGGTCGTCCGCTGAAACAGCTTCAGCCGGTGAGCCGTACCGGGATATGGCGGCCTCACCGGGGCCCGCGAACCCAAGCAGCGAGGACAGGATGGCACTCTGGGATCGACTGAAGTCGGAGCTCGACCGCGCAGGCCGCGCCGCGCAGGGCGCCCTCGACGAAGGGCGGATCCAGCTCGAGGCGTTCCGCGCCAAGCAGCGGATGGACAAGGCCGCGCAGGCGCTGGGCTACGCCTTCTATCGCGCGCGCAGCGCCGACACCGAGCTCGACGCCGACTCCTGCGCCCGTCTCTCCGGCGAGCTCGCGGCCGCGGAGGCGGAGCATCAGAAGCTCGAAGAGGATCTCCGCGTCGCCCGCGCGGCGCGGGGCGGCTCCGTAGGCGAGCCGCCGGCCCCCGATGCGCCCGTCAATCCTTCCTGAAGGCGCCAGGGGCCAGGCGTGAGGAACAGCGTCGACCGCTGTTCCTCACGCCTGGCCCCTGATCCCTTCGCGCATCCTTCCGGTTACGGCCCGCCGACAGGCGCCTCGTAATTCGGCGGCAGGTTCTTGTACCGCTCCATCAGCATGTCCTGCCGCGACACGTCGCGGTACTCTTTCCCGCGCACGAACACGTGCTCGGCGCGCGTCGCGAACTCGAAGGGGTCGCCGCTCCACACCACCACGTTCGCGTCCTTGCCGGCCTGCAGCGACCCGACGCGCTCGGCCACGCCGAACATCTCGGCCGGCGCGAGCGTGATCGCCCGCAGCGCGTCGTCCCACTTCATCCCGTACGCGACGGCGTTCCCTGCCTCGTAGCGGATGTTGCGGACGTTGAACTGCTCCTCGCCGCCGCCGCCCGCGTTTCCGATCAGCGCGACCGGGACCCCAGCCGCGCGGAGCAGCGCCGCGTTCTCCTGGCGCGTGCCGAGCGTGGCGAAGCTTTCCGGAATGTTGTTCATCGCGCCGGTGAGGACCGGCACCTTCGCGGCCGCGAGCTCGCTCGCGACCATCCAGGCCTCGGCGCCCCCGGCGATCGCGAGTCGGACGTTGTACTCCTTCGCCAGCCGCAGCGCGGCCTGGATGTCGCTCGCCTTGTCCACCGACACGAGCAGGGGCAGACGGCCGGCGAGCACGGGTTGAAGCGCCTCGAGGTCGAGGCGCCCCGCGGCGAACGGGCGAGTCTCGGCGCGCTCGAAATCCGCCCGGCGCCGCGCGTAGACGCGCGCGTCGTCGAGGATCTCGCGCACGCGCTGAAGCATCTCGCCGCGCGATTCCAGACCCGCATCGCGCGCATTGCCGAGGTTCGCGACCATCGCCGCCGACTGGCGGATCACCATGTCGGTCGCACTGCCGTCGACGAGCTCGATCACGGCGCTCTGCCCCGCGAACAGCCCGTCGGTCGGATGCACGACCACGGTGGTGACGCCATCCTCGCGCGCCGGGCTGACGAGCACCGACGTCGGGTTCAGGCCGAGCCACACGGTGAAGGCGGCGGCGACATGGTCCTTGCCCGCGGCGGCCGCGTCGTTCGTCGAGCCCACGGCGCCGATCTCGCTGAAGCCGAGCACCGTCGCCGCGTCGACCAGCCCTGGCGTCACCCACTTGCCAGTCGCGTCGATACGCTGGGCGCCTTCGGGGATCGCGACGTTCGCCCCGACCGCGGTGATCTTGCCGTCGCGCATCACGACGGTGCCGTTGTCGATGGTCTCGCCGCTCACCGTGTAGACCTTGCCCCCGGTGATGGCGACGGTCTGCGCCGCGAGCGGGAGTGGAAGCGCCGCGCTCGCGAGAAGCGCCGCACGCAGGAAATGAGTACGCATCACTTGGAACCTCCCGTCTGCTGCGCGGCAGGAACGTAGCCGAGCTCGAAATCGGTGCGCCACCGCTCGCTCGGATCGGAGCGGTCGAACATCAGCGCGCCGTCGATCCAGATCTTCTCGGTGCGCGAGTACACGCTGAAGGGATCGCCCGACCAGAGGACGACGTCCGCGTTCTTGCCCACCTCGATCGAGCCGATCTTCGAGTCGAGATCGAGCGCCCAGGCGGGATTGATGGTGAGCCACTTGATCGCGTCGTCCTCGCTGACGGGAACGCCGATCCGGTTGCCCGCGGCCATGGCCTTCGCCGCTTCCTGATTGAGCCGCTGGATCCCCGACTCGTCGTCGGAGTGGACGATCGCGCGCGCGCCCGCCTTCATCACGAGCGGGAGGTTCGCGCGCACCGCGTCGTTCGCCTCCATCTTGAAGGCACCCCAGTCCGCCCAGAGGGCCGCACCGATCCCCTCACGCGCGAGGACGTCGGCGACCTTGTACGCCTCGACGCCGTGGTGGAACGCGCGGATCCTGTATCCGAACTCGTGCGAGATGTCGATCATCTGCATCATCTCGTCGGCGCGATAGCAGTGGTTGTGCACGAGGATGTTGCCGCGCAGCACTTCGGCGAGGGTCTCCATGCCGAGGTCGCGCTGCGGCGCGTCACCCTGGTGCGTGGCGTTCCACTTGTCCCAGCGGCGTCGATAGGCCTCGGCCTGGATCCACTGCGCGCGGTAGCCGGCGATGTTGCCCATGCGGGTCGAGGGACCACGCTGCTGGTAGACGCGTTTCGGATTCTCGCCGCACGCCATCTTCAGCCCGTACTTCGCGCCGGGGAACTTCATCCCCTGCACGCTGCGCGACGGAACCATCTTGAGGACGACGCTCCGGCCGCCGATCAGGTTCGCGGAGCCGGGGAGGACCTGGATCGTCGTCACGCCGCCGGCGAGCACGCGCGGGAGCTGCGGATCCTGCGGCCACACCGAGTGCTCGACCCACACGTAGGGCGTCGAGGGGTTCGTCGCCTCGTTGACGTCGTTCGTCTGCGCGCCGCGATCGCCGGGTGAGGCGCCCGCGCCGACATGCGAGTGGATGTCGATGATCCCGGGGGTGAGATACTTCCCGCTGCCGTCGATCACCGTCGCGTCGGACGGTGCGTCCACGCTGGCGCCGACCGCCGCGATCTTTCCGTCGCGAAGGAGCACCGCGCCGTTGCGGATCGTCGGCCCCGCGGCGGTCATGATCGTGACGTTGCGGATCACCGTCGTCTTCGACGGGAACGCGTGGTACGTGCTCGGGAAGGGATCGGCGTTAGGCGTCGAAAGGGCGCCCGCTCCGGTTCCGTTGGTCGGCTTCGCGCTGCTGTCCGTCGCCGCGCGCTGGGGCGCGGGAGTCTGCCGGGCCGAAGCGCCGGAACAAGCGACGGTGACGAGCAACGCGGCGACTGCGGCTGTGCGCATCGCGGCGGTGGTCCTCCGTGGTGGATGGAAGCGGGCGACTGCCCGCGAGGTGGGGCGAAGCTACTCCGCTGCTCGCGACGCGGCCAGTGGCGGCAGCGGGATTGCGTCTGTCGCGCGCCGTGACGAGCCTTCAGCGCAGGATGGCTTCATCGACGGGAGACTTGGACGCGCGGGCTTCAACCGCGCGCGGCAACGGCGCGCCGCAGCAGAGGCACGTCGTCGCCGCACAGCGCGTCGACCCCGACCGAGGCGAGCCGCGAGGCATCGGCCGGCTCGTTCACCGTCCAGACCACGACTCGCCGACCCATGCGGTGCGCTCCCTCGACGAGCGCCTCGTCGACCAGCGAGAGGTGCGGCCAGAGATCGCGCGCATCGTACTGGATGAGGGAAGCGAGCATGTCCACACCCGCGCGCTCGAAGAGAAGCCCGCGCGGGATCTCCGGCGCGAGCGCGCGGACGCGACCGATCGCCGCGTGATCGAAGGAATGGATCGCGCACACGGCGCGCGACGCGCGAACCGCTCGCACGACCTCCCGTTCGATTCCCGCGCCCTTGATCTCGACGTAGACCCGGACGCGCCCCGCCGCCAGCTCGAGCACGGAGTCGAGGGTGGGGATGGGCTCTCCGTCCACCTGGAAGCTGGTCAGCTCGCGCGCGGTGCATTCGGCGATGGGGCGAGGAAGCTCGCCGTCCGTGCCCGCTGTGTGCGGAACCGGGTCGTGGTGGACGACCACGACGCCGTCGCGCGTCGCGTGCACGTCGAGCTCCAGGGCGTCGGCACCGAGCTCGATCGCGCGCGCGAACGCGGCGAGGGTGTTCTCCGGACGCTCGCGCTTCGCACCGCGATGCGCCACGAGCTCGAGCGCCGGCCGCGTCGGTCGTGCGGGTTCGGTGGTTTTCATGGCGTGGACGAAGGTAGCGGAGGCGGTGGGCCACGGGAACGCTCGCCCCGCCTTAACGTCCGCCTGATGGGGGCGTCTCACCTGGCGAACGCATGACGGGGCCCACGGATGACCTCGCGTCCGACGCGACGCTACTGGCGCGCTGGCGCGGCGGAGACGAGCGCGCGGCGACCGAGATCGTCGAGCGGCACGCGGGGCCGCTGGCGCGGTTCGCCGCGAGCCTCGGCGTGCGGGACGAGATCGAGGAGCTGGTGCAGGACACCTTCGTGCGGGCGTTCGGCTCGCTGGAAGGGTTTCGCGGCGAGAGCTCGCTTCGCACGTGGCTCTTCACCATCCTGCGGCGGCTCGTGCTCGACCGGCGGCGCGCGAGGAGCAGGCGTCCGGTCGCGGTCCCGGTGGACGAGGGGGACGCGGTGACGGAGTTCGACGCGCTGGACGGCATGGTGGCGGGCGAGACGGAGCGACGGGTGCAGGAAGCCGTCGCGTCGCTCACGCCGACGCAGCGCGAGGTGTTCACCCTTCGGGTCGCCGAAGGGCTTTCGTACAGGGAGATCGCCGAGGTCGCGGGAACCACCGAGGGCGCGGCGAGGGTGCATTACCACAACGCGATGCGCGCGGTGAAGGAGTTTCTGGATGGCTGACTGCTCGAACGTCGAGATTCGCGAGCTGCTCCCCGAACGGGTGAGCGGGGCGCTTTCGGCCGCCGATCTGGCGCGCGTCGACGCGCACCTCGCCTCGTGCGAGCTGTGCACGAGCGAGCTCGCGCTGATCGAGTCCGCGCGGCGCGTGTTGCGGCGCACGCCGCAGGTGGACCTCGCCCGCATCGCGGTCGCCGTGCGAGCGACGACCGCCTCGCCGGCGCGACCGGTGCTCGTCGGTGGCGGCGCGCACGTCGCCCCTCGTCCGGCGCGCACGCGCTGGATCGGATGGAAGGCGGCGGCCGCGATCGCGCTCGCCGCGGCGGGCGGAGGCACGATGCTGGTCTGGCAGCGGGCGGACGACAGGGGCGCCCCGGCGTCGGTGGCCGCTACGACGGCGAGCGCTCCCGCGCCGGCGAACGGCGCTGCCGCGGGCGGTGCGTCCACGACGGTCGCGGCGGCGCAGTCTGGTGGAGCGGGCGAGGTCCGTCCCGCGCTCAACGTCGCGGGTGGACTGAGCGACCTGACCGACAGCGACCTGCAGGCACTGCTCGACGACATGGGAAGCATCGGCGTCGACGCGCAATCGTTCGAGGAGCCGGAGCCCGTGCTTCCGCAGCTCCCGGGATCGGAGGGAACCGAATCGTGACCTCGATGACTTTCGCGCGCCGCGCGGCGCTCGCGCTGGCCCTCCTGGCGGGCGCGCCGGCGATGGCGCAGCAGGCGGCGCCGATGGGCGGTGATTCCTCTCGTCCGCTCGAGGCGCGCGTGCGGCAACGCGTGGCGGCGGTCGTGCAGCAGCGGCTCGCACTGAGCGACGATCAGATGCGCCAGCTCACCGCGGTCAACGCGAGCTACGAGACACGGCGTCGCGACCTGGTCGCGCGCGAGCGCGCCTCACGCGTCGCGATCCGCCAGGAGCTCGCGCGGGGGAAGGACGCGGATCAGAAGCGGGTACAGGAATCCCTCGACGCCCTCTTCCGCCTGCAGCGCGAGCGGATCGACCTCGCCGAGCAGGAGCAGCGAGAGCTCGCGAAGTTCATGCAGCCCTCTCAGCGCGCGGGATATCTCGCGCTCCAGGAGCAGCTCAAGCGGCGCGTGGAGGCCATGCGCGCGCGCCGCGGCCAGGGTCCGGCGCAGGGCGCGCGCCCGTAGGGACGCGCGCTCAGAGCGCCGACGGGAAGGTCTCTGGAATCTCGTGCTCGTCGACGACGCCGGCCTCGTCGAGCGGTCGTACAGCGGTGGTCTCGTCGATGTGAACGACCGCGTCGAACTGGTCGGCGAGTCGCGCGTGGAAGTAGTGGCTCGCGCGCTCGGTTTCCGGTCGGTAGATCACGCCGATCGCCCGCTCGAGGCGAGGGTCGCGCAGAACGCGGCGCGCGGGGCCGGTCGACACCTCGAGGTAGAAGCGCTCGATCCCGGTGTCGTGAAGGAGCCGCTCGTAGCTGTTCGGCAGTGAGGGTACGACGTCCTTCGTCTCCGAGGGCGCATCCCAGTCAGTGGCGGCGGTGACGGTCCCGGTGTGCGTCGAGAATCCGACGGAGAGCACGGCGTGGTCGTAGCGCTCGCGCAGGAGCTGGCCGACGTTCAGCTCGCCGCGCGCTCCCATCTCCGTCGCGCGCGCGTCGCCGAGGTGGCTGTTGTGCGCCCAGATCACGAGCTTCGACTCGTGCCCGTCCCGTCCGAGGTGCGCGAGCAGGGCGTCCACCGTCTCGGCCATGTGCATGTCGCGAAGGTTCCAGCTCGAGACGCGGCCACGGAACATCGCGCGGTAGTAGCGCTCGGCGTTCTGCACGAGCCGCGCGTTCTGCTCGGCCATGAAGTACTCGTCGGCCCCGTCGGCGCGGAAGCCACCGAGATAGCGCCGGGCGTTGCGCTGCAACTCCACGAGCTGCCGGACGACCGCCTCCTCGCAGCTCTCGGCGCCGAACGAGGTGGCGTAGCCGTACTCCTGCGGATCGTCGCCGAAGCTCTCGAAGCACGAGTAGCGCTCGCGGGCCCGCTTCGCCGCATCCGGATCGACGCGCCAGAGGTAGTCGAGCACCTCCTCGACGGACGCGTGCAGGCTGTAGAGGTCGATGCCGTAGAAGCCCGCGCGCTCGTAGTCGGGGAGAGGGGCATTGCGCGCGCGCATCCATTCCGCGAGCGAGATCACGTCGTCGTTCCGCCACATCCACTGCGGGAAGCGGCGGAAGCCGGCGAGCGCGTCGGTGACCGTCGCATCGTCGCCGTCCCCACGCACGTAGCGGTTCACGCGATAGGCATCGGGCCAGTCCGCTTCCACCGCGACGCCGTCGAACTCGAGCTCCTCGATCAGCCGGCGGGTGATGCGGATCCGCTCGGCGTAGAACTCGTGCGTCCCGTGCGATGCCTCGCCGAGCAGCACCAGCCGCTTGCCTTTGGCGCGCTCGATGAGGTCGTCGTAGTCGTGGTGGTCGTCGTCGAGTGGCCGCGCGGCCTGGCGCAGCACGTCGAGGGTCTGTTCGCGATCGCTCATGACGGAGCGCGCGTGCACGGCGCGTTCCAGCGCGCCGCGTCGATGCCGATTGCGCGTTGAGGGGAAGCGCGCCGACCGCTACATTGCGACCACGTTCACGCCCGGGTGGCGGAATCGGTAGACGCAGGGGACTCAAAATCCCCCACCCTTCGGGGTATACGAGTTCGAGTCTCGTCCCGGGTATCGAGCACGGCCGCGGCCATGCTCCGTCCTCCGCACCGCGCTCACGCGCCGAGGGCTCCATCCCGATCCCGACGTCCGTTCGGTCCGCGTTAGGCGCTGTGCTCGCCTCCGCCGCGCTGCAGGTCGCAGCGGCTGACTCTCTCCGAGCCCAGACGACGGGCGCCGACAGCGCCCGGGCCGACAGCCTCCGTCGAGCTCGCGCCACGACGCTGGCGCCCGTGCGCGTGACCGCGCTCGGTGGCTCGCTCGCCCCCAATCGCGTCCCCTACGCGGTCGCGGTGCAGGGGAGCGCTCCCGCGGCGCGCCTCACGGCGCCGCTCGCGGTCGACGAGCCCCTCCGCGGAATCCCGGGCGTCGCCGTCGACAACCGCTACAACATCGCTCTCGGCGAGCGCATCACCATCCGCGGATTCGGCGCGCGCACGCAGTTCGGAGTGCGCGGGATCCATGTCGACGTGGACGGCGTCCCGGCGACGATGCCCGACGGTCAGACTACGCTGAGCCACGTCGACGCGGGGACGATCACGACGTCGGAAGCGCTGCGCGGACCGGCCTCGTCGCTCTACGGGAATTCCGCGGGCGGCGCGGTGCTGCTGACTACCTGGGCGCAACCGTCTCCGCGCCCGGATATCCGCGCGTCGGAGTCGGTCGCCGAGCGCGGCACGACGACGTCGCGGCTCGAGCTCGGGACGAGTGCCGCGGGATGGAGCGCCGCAGCGCGCGCGAGCGCGCTCGACTACCACGGATATCGCATCCACTCCGACGCCCACGACGTGCGCGTTGGCGCGCGCGTCGGGCATGCCGGAGCGCGCGATACTTTCGCACTCTCGATCGCGACGGCGGACTACGACGCGGACAATCCCGGTGGGCTCACCGACTCCGCGCGCACCGCCGACCCGCGCTCGGCGTCCGCGACGAACCTGCGCTTCCGCACGGGTGAGGAGGGAGTGCACCGTCAGGCGGGGCTGACCTGGCGGCACGCCGCGGATGCATGGTCGCTCGATGCGAGCGCCTGGGGACTGGGGCGTCGAGTGGACAATCCGATCCCGCAGCGCATCATCGACCTCCGGCGGCGTGCGGGCGGGGCGCGCGTCGCGCTCGCGTCGAGCGCGCTCGCGCGTGGGATGCTCACGCTGGGCGCCGGCATCCAGCACGGGACGCAGATCGACGATCGGCGCGCCTACAATTCCCTGAACGGGACTCGAGGCGCGACGCAGCTCGACCAGCTCGAGCACGTGAACGGCGACGGGGCGTACCTTCGCGCGGTGCTCGCGCCGACGGAGCGGCTCAGCGTCCTCGGAGCGTTGCGCGGCGACCGAGTCGCCTTCCGCGTGGACGACCGGCTGGTCACGGCCACCGACCCCGACGACGGCGGACGGAGAACGATGCGAGCCCTCAGCCCGTCCCTGGGCGCGGCATATTCGTGGACGCCACGGTTCTCCACCTACCTGAACGTCGCGACCGCGTTCGAGACGCCGACGACGACGGAGCTCGCGAACCGGCCGAGCGGCGCGGGTGGGATGAACCCCGATCTCCAGCCGCAGCGCATCGTGTCCGCGGAGGTCGGGATGCGAGCGCCCGCGGGGATGACGGGATCGTTCACATTCGCCGCCTTCGACGCGCGGATCCGCGACGCGCTCGTGCCGTACGAAGTCGCCACCTCTCCGGGGCGGCAGTTCTACCGCAACGCGTCGCGCGCGCGTCATCGCGGACTGGAAGGCAGCGCATCGTCGACGATCGGCACATGGGGGTTGGCGCGCATCGCCGCGACGCTGCTCGACGCACGCTTCAATGCGACCGACAGCGCCGCGGGGCTGATGGCGGGGAAGCGAATCCCCGGCATCGCGCCCCTCCGCGCTGACCTGTCGCTGCTCGCCGGTCTCGCCGCACCGGTGCACGCCGGGATCATCGTGGCGGCGCAGTCGCGGACGCCGGTCAACGACGCGAACAGCGCATGGTCCCCCGGCTTCGCACGCGTCGACGCCTCGCTCGGCGCGCGCTCGCGGGACGTGGGTCCCCTCTCGCTGACCGCTGCCCTCTTCGTCACGAACCTGCTCGACCGCCGCTTCGATACGTCGGTCGTGCCGAACGCGGCGCGCGGCCGGTACTTCGAGCCGGGCCCGCCGCGCACACTGACGGTGACCGTGGAGCTCGCGCCGCGCCGCGCCCGCCTCTGAGTCGAGCGATCGGCGCGATTTCGGAAACGGGACTCTTTCGCGCGGAGCACGGTTGGCGTAAGTTGGGCCCGTCGACCAATGGCGTACGATGCCTGAGCGCGCCGTCGATCTCTCCTCGCGAGGAATTTCGAGAATGACCGTCACACGCTTCGGCTCGGGAGCTCTGCTCCGGAGCGCGACCACGACGCAGGCGGTGCGCGGGACGACGTCGTCCCCGCGGCCACGGCGTCGCGCGACCGCGGCCGAGGGCGTGCCTGACGGCGCGCGCATGGCGTGACGGCGCCCGCCACCCCGCCGCGCAGCGGTCCAGCTGCCGCGAGCGAGCCGCTCGCTCCTCCCGCCTGGACCGTCGAGGATCTCGAGTCGCTCGTTCGCACCCTTCCGGCAGTCGCGTCGGCGCGCGTCCTCCGCGACCCCGAGGGCAAGGTGCGCGAGGTGCACGTGCTCGGGACGACCGAGCTCTCTCCGAAGCAGATCGTGCGCAACGTCGAGAGCGCGCTGCTCGCCCGCTTCGGGCTGCGCCTCGACCACCGGGCGATCTCCGTCGCGCAGAGCGCGACGGCGCGCACTCCGGAAGCGCCGCCCGCGGTGGCGGCCGCGCCGGCGCCGACGGTCGTCAGCGCACCCGCCCCCGGCCGCGGCATCTACTTCGAGGACGTCGAGGTTCGTCGCTCGCGCAGCGCCGGACTCGCCTGCACCGTGACGCTCCGCGCGGGAAGCGAGACCTACAGCGGCGAAGCTTCCGGTGTCGAGACGAGCAGGGCGCGGGGCGAGCTCGCGGCGACCGCGACAGTGCGCGCGCTCGCGCCCCTCCTCGCCGACGGCGTCACGCTCGCCTTCGAGTCGTGCATGACGGTGAACGCCGCCGACCGCGACTTCGCCTTCGTCGTCGTCTCCGGGCGCAGCGGCCGCGAATCGACGGTGCTCTCCGGGAGCTGTGAAGTGCGCGACAGCCTCGAGACCGCGGCGGTGCTCGCCGTGCTCGACGCGACCGAGCGCTGGATGGAGCGGGGCGGAGCTCGCTGACAGTCGGCTGAAGGTGCGTCGGGCGGCACGCCCCTCGCTTGCCGCTCTCCGGCGGCCCGGATAGCTTTCCGCCCCACGCCGGATCGCCCGCGGCGCGCCATCGCATGGCGCCGGAGCCTGGCGGAGCACTCCCTACCATCACGCAAAATGGCGAGCTACAAGTTCGCGAAGGTTCCCACCTCGGGCGAGCGGATCGAGTACCGCGCCGGAGCCCTGCACGTCCCCGACAAGCCGATCGTTCCCTTCATCGAAGGCGATGGAACCGGCCCGGACATCTGGCGCGCCTCGGTACGCGTCTTCGACGCCGCGGTCGAGAAGGCGTACGGCGGCCAGCGGAAGATCCAGTGGATGGAGATCTTCGCGGGCGAGAAGGCGTTCAAGCAGTTCAACGACTGGCTCCCGCAGGAGACCGTCGATGCCTGCGCGGAGTTCCGCGTTTCGATCAAGGGACCGCTGACGACGCCGGTGGGCGGCGGGATCCGTTCGCTCAACGTCACGCTGCGGCAGGTGCTGGACCTCTACGCCTGCATCCGTCCGGTGCGCTGGTTCGAGGGCGTCGGCGCGCCGGTGAAGGATCCGGGGAAGGTGGACGTCGTGATCTTCCGCGAGAACACCGAGGACGTCTACGCGGGTATCGAGTGGAAGGCGGGAAGCCCCGAGGCGACGAAGCTGCGCGAGTTCATCGGCCGCGAGTTCAAGAAGGAGATACGCGAGAATTCGGCGATCGGCATCAAGCCGATGTCGGAGTTCGGCTCGAAGCGTCTCGTGAAGATGGCGCTCGACTACGCGGTGAAGAACAACCGCTCGTCGATGACGCTCGTCCACAAGGGCAACATCATGAAGTTCACCGAGGGCGCCTTCCGCGACTGGGGATACGAGGTCGCGAAGACGCAGTTCGGTGGCACCGACATCGACAAGGGCCCGTGGCAGAAGCTGCCTAACGGCACGGTGGTGAAGGACGTCATCGCCGACGCGATGTTCCAGCAGCTCCTCCTCCGGCCGGACGAGTACTCGGTGATCGCGACGCCGAACCTCAACGGCGACTATCTCTCCGATGCCGCGGCCGCGCAGGTCGGCGGGCTCGGGATCGCACCGGGCGGGAACGTCGGCGACGGCGTCGCGGTGTTCGAGGCGACGCACGGCACCGCGCCGAAGTACGCGAACCTCGACAAGATCAACCCCGGAAGCGTGATCCTCTCCGGCGTGATGATGCTCGAGTACATGGGGTGGGAGGAGGCCGCGAAGCTGATCGTGCGCGGGCTCGAGAACGCGATCAAGTCGAAGAAGGTCACCTACGATCTCGCGCGGCAGATGCCCGGCGCGACCGAGATCGCCACCTCGGCGTTCGGCGACCAGATCATCGCCGGCATGCGCGCCTGAGCGCGCCGCGGCCGAACGAACCCCAGGCTCCGCCGATGCCCCTCGAACTCTCCGTCCGTCGCGCCGAACCCGGCGCCGTCGAGACGCCGCTGCTCATCGTCGCGCTCGCGCCCGACGCCGCCGTCGACGGCGCGCTGCGCGGGCTCGACACGACACTTGGCGGCGCGCTTGCGCGCTCGCTGACCCGCCGGGACTTCCGCGGCGCACGCGACGAGTCGCTGCACCTGGCGGGGGGCGGCTCGGGTCCGCAGCGCGTGCTGCTCGTCGGGCTCGGGAAGGGGTCGACGGCGCACGACGCGATCCGCCGCGCGGCGACGCTCGGCGGACGGATGGCGCGGCGGATGGGCGCCGGGGCAGTCGCGTTCTGGAGTCCCTCGCTCGACGCCCGCGGCGTCGAGGTGGCGGCGATCGGGCTCGCCGCTGGAAGCTGGGAGTTCACCGAGACGAAGACTCCACCGCCGCCCGAGGAGAGCCGCGCGCCGCTCGCATCGGCGACGATCCTCGTCGACGACGAGGGCGCGGGGGCCCAGGGGATCGCCGCCGGCCGCGCGATCGCGGGCGGCTATGCGCTCGCGAAGCGGCTCGGCATGATGCCGGGCAACCTCTGCACCCCCGACTATCTCGCCGAGACGGCGCGCGAGATCGCGACGCGCCACGGGATGAAGGTCACCGTCCTCGGACGCGCCGAGATGGAGCGCGAGAAGATGGGATCGTTCCTCTCGGTCGCGCAGGGGACGCCGCAGGAGCCGCGGCTGATCGTGCTCGAGCACCGCGGCGGTAAGGAAGGCGACGCGCCGCTCGCGCTCGTCGGCAAGGGGCTCTGCTTCGACAGCGGCGGCATCTCCATCAAGCCCGCGCAGGGGATGGAGTGGATGAAGTTCGACATGTGCGGCGCCGCCGGCGTGCTCGGCGCCCTCGAGGCGATCGGCGCGATGAAGCTGCCGATCAACGTCGTCGGCTTCGTCGGCGCGACGACGAACATGCCGAGCGGCACCGCGGTGAAGCCGGGCGACGTCGTGCGCGCCATGAACGGCAAGTACATCGAGATCATCAACACCGACGCCGAGGGGCGGCTCGTCCTCGCTGACGTCCTGTCGTACGCCGCGCGCTGGAAGCCCGCGGCGGTGGTGGACGCGGCGACGCTCACCGGCGCCTGCGTCATCGCGTTAGGCCACACGGCGACCGGCGTCTTCGGCGACGAGGCGCTGGTGCAGGAGGTCGTCGCGGCCGGGAAGCGCTCCGGCGAGCCGGGATGGCCGCTGCCGCTCTGGGAGGACTACAAGGAGCTCATCAAGTCCGACGTCGCCGACGTCAAGAACTCCGGCGGGCGACCGGCGGGCTCGATCACCGCGGCGATGTTCCTCCGCGAGTTCATCGGCGACTACCCGTGGGTCCACCTCGACATCGCGGGGACGGCGTACTCGGAGAGCGACCTCGTGATCCTGCCGAAGGGCCCGACGGGCACGCCGGTGGGCACCTTCCTCGAGTTCGTGCGCGGGAGGGTGAGCTGAGGCTCGCTCGCGTTCCCGCGCTCTGGGGCGGCCTCGGCATCCTCGCCGGGGCCGTTTTTCCACTCGCACTCGCCGCGCAGGTCACCCCGCGCGACACGACCCGCCCGCCGGTCGTCCGCGCGCCGATCCCACTGCCACCGGACTCGCAGGCGACGCTCGACACCGCCAGGGCGCGCCAGCGGCGCGACTCGGTGCGCGCCGATTCGGTGAAGGCCGACACCTTGCGCGCCCCCCTCGCGCGTGCCGAGGCGCCGCGGCTCCCGGAGGTGAACGGCGGTTGGGAATGGAATCGCGACGAGATTCTCTCCAGCGGTGCCGTGACGTTAGGCGAGCTGCTGGAGAGGCTGCCCGGCGCCGTTCGATTCCGCCCGAGCTGGATCCATTCCCCCGAGACGGTCTCCTTCCTCGGCGACGCGGGCGCGGTACGCGTGTTCCTCGACGGCATCGAGCTGGACGAGCTCGACCCGCGCAACGGCGCGGTGAAGGTGCTCGAGGGGATCCCGATCTGGTCGCTCGAGCAGGTGCGCGTCGAGCGCGGAGCGCGCGAGCTGCGCGTCCATCTGCGGAGCTGGCGATACGATCGCACGATCCCCTTCACGCGGGTGGACGTCGGGACCGGGGACGAGACGACGAACCTCTATCGCGGCTTCTTCGGGCGACGATATCACAACGGCGGCGCGCTGCAGGTGGGACTCCAGCAGTTCTCGACGGCGGACCCGCGCACCGGACTGCAGGGAGCGAATGCCGGGGGACGCTCGCTGGAGCTGATGGTCCGCACCGGCTGGGCGCGCGGCCCCTGGAGCATCGACGCGACGGCCATGCAGGATGGGCGAACACGCAATCCGGAGATCGCGTACACGACTCGCACGCTCGGCGGCGAGCGCATCCTCGGCGCGCCGGTCGCCGACTCGATACCCGCGCTGCGTGAGACGAACCGGACCGCGTACGTGCGCGGGGCCTACGGCGATCCGGAATCAGGGCCGTGGCTGCAGACGATCGCGTCGGTCCAGCGCTTCCGCGAGTCGACCGGACAGGACACCACGCGCCAGCGCCCGTTCCGCATGGTGCCGAACGGCAACGGGAGCTTCGGTGTCACGGGCCCCCCCGACACGACTCGGTCTCTCTCGGAGTACGTGATCGCGGGAGGGCTGACACGCTGGGGCGCGCGCCTGAGCGCGACGTCACGCACTCGCGTCTTCGAGGGGCTCACGACCACGACGCCGAGCGCTCGCGCAGAGTTCGACACGCGATTCGGTGGCGTGACGGCGCGAGCGGAACGGAATGGACTGACGCATGCCGCCACTGTCGAGGCGGGGCTCCGGGCGGCGCCACTCTCATGGCTGGCCGCGGCCGCTGTCGCCGAGCGGACGCAGGGCGCGAACGACGGAACTCCGTCGGGGAACGCGGCCCGCGGCGAGCTGGGCGTACGCCACCACGGCGCCTGGATCTCCGCCGGGGGGCTCTATCGGGACTCGACCCTCGCCGCGGTGCCATTGGTCTACTACAGCGATGCCAGGCCGGGCGCCGCCAACCGCCTACCGCTCCGGCTCGCGGTATCCGGAGCGCGCGGTGCCTTCGTGAGCGTTCGCGGCAAGCTCTATCGCGACGCCGGACTCGACGCGAGCGTCACCCGCTGGAGCTCGGCCGATCTCTTCCGACCCCAGTACGAGGCGCGCACGGAGATCTTCCTCCGGACCCGCTGGCTCTCGCGCTTCCCGAAGGGCGAGTTCGCGCTCAACGCCACGCTGATTCACGAATTCCGCTCGACGACGCCCTGGCCGCGCGGTGTTTCGACCGAGGCCGGAGTCGGGCTCACGGACACGAGGGGGTCTCAGGCGCTCTCCTCGCTCATCGAGCTCCACATCCGCAGCGCGTACATCACGTGGCAGTACCGGAACTTCCTCGGCGTGAACTACGCGCTCGTCCCGGGCTATCTGATGCCCCACAAGACGAATCTCTACGGGGTGCGATGGGAGTTCTTCAACTGAGCCGCCAAATTGACAAGGTCGTTGTCACTCCGTAACTTGAGCGACTGCAAATGATACGGAGCATGACGGGGTTCGGGGCGGCGGAAGGGCGCGTGGGCAGCTCACGGGTGACCGTGGAGCTGCGCTCCGTGAACCACCGGTTCTTCAACCCGACGATCAAGCTTCCCGGCAGCTTCGCCCGCTGGGAGGCCGAGGTTCGCGAGGCACTGCGGCAACGGATCGCGCGCGGCCACGTGACGCTCTTCGCCCGCGCCGAGCGCGACGAATCGAAGGGCGCGGCGATCGACGAGGAGAAGTTCGCGGGATACGTCGCCCAGCTTCGCGCATTGCAGCAGCGGTTCGCGCTCGGCGGCGAGCTGGACATCGCGACGGTGCTGCGGATGCCCGAGGTCTTCGCCGCGGCGGAGCGCGAGCAGGACGAGGGGACCGCGCCCGAGCTGATCGCGATCGTGGACGAAGCGGCGGGCGCGCTGGCGACGATGCGGGAGCAGGAGGGACGGCGACTCGCCGGTTTCCTCCGTGAGCGGATCGGCGTCATCGAAGCGGCGCTCGGGCGGCTCGCGGCGCGGGCGCCGGCGCGGCTGGTGGAGCAGCGGGACCGACTGCAGGCGGCGGTGCAGGAGCTGGCTGGCGGCGTGGCGCTCGACGCGAATCGCGTCGCGCAGGAGATCGCGATCCTCGCCGACCGGCTGGACGTCAGCGAGGAGCTGGACCGCTTCGCGTCGCACATCGTCGCCTTCCGCGCGGCGCTCGATCAGGGCGCGGCGGACGGAGTCGGGAAGCGGTTGGGCTTCCTGCTGCAGGAGATGCTGCGCGAGGCGAACACCACCGGGAGCAAGGCCGCGGACGCGGCGATGCTGCAGGACGTGGTCGCGATCAAGGAGGAGCTGGAGCGGATCCGCGAGCAGGTGGAGAACATCGAGTGAGCCCGTTTCCGGTCATCCTCTCCGCGCCGTCGGGCGGAGGCAAGACCACGATCGCGAAGCGGCTGCTCGAGCAGCGCGGAGACGTTGGTTACTCGGTGTCGTGCACGACGCGGCTGCCGCGGGCGGGTGAGCGGGACGGAAAGGACTACTACTTCCTCTCGACGGGCGAGTTCGTGGCGGCGCGCGAGCGCGGGGAGTTCGCCGAGTCGGCGGAGGTGCACGGCAGGATGTACGGGACGCTGCGCCGCGAGGTGCAGCGGGTGCTGGGCTCGGGACGGCACGTGCTGATGGACATCGACGTGCAGGGCGCGGAGCAGTTCGCGCGCGCGTTCCCGGAATCGGTGCTGATCTTCGTCCTGCCGCCGTCGGTCGACGTGTTGATGACGCGACTGATGGCGCGGAAGACGGAGAGCGACGAGACGGTGCGGGTTCGCCTCGCCTCGGCGCTCAAGGAGCTGCAGGCGGTATCGTTCTACCAGTACATCGTCGTCAACGACGACCTGGATCGGGCGGTGTCGGTGGTGTCGGGAATCATCGACGCCGAGATGGCGCGCCGCGAGCGCGTGATGGAGCTGGACGGATTGGTGCAGGAACTGGTGGGCGAGCTGACGCGAGAGATCCAGAAACGTTCGGAGGGATAGACATGCAGGTTTTCACGCCGGTCGAAGTGGCGAAGCACGCCACCAACAAGTATCTCGCGGTGGTCGTCGCGGCGAAGTTCGCGCGCGTCATCAACGAGTTCCCCCGCGACCGCTCGTCGTCGCGCGAGAAGAAGCTCACGACGCGCGCGCTCGAGGAGCTCTCGGGGGGCCACGTCGAGTACCGCGTGCTGCCGAAGCGGCGCGGAGCGGCCGAGTAACCTGCGGCCGGAGGGGCGGACGGCGACGCCGTCCGCCCCGTGCCTAACGGTGAGCGGCGCTCCCGTCCCCCAGCGGCCGTACGCCGGCCAGCGCATACTGCTCGGCGTCAGCGGCGGGATCGCCAGCTACAAGTCGGCGTGGCTGGCGCGCCTGCTGACGCTCGCCGGCGCCGAGGTGGACGTCGTGATGACGCCCGCGGCGCTCGAGTTCGTCGGCGCGATCACCTTCGAGGCGCTCACCGGGCGCCCCGTCCACTCGCAGATCTTCGGCGCCGGTAACGCGCTCGATCACGTCAAGCTCGCGAAGTCGGCGCGCGCGATCGTCGTCGCTCCCGCGACCGCCGACTTCTGCGCCCGCGCCGCGGCCGGCCAGGCGAACGACCTCCTCAGCGCGATCCTCCTCGCCGCGGACTGTCCTGTGCTGCTCGTGCCGGCGATGAACGACCGGATGTGGGCGCACGCGCAGACGAAGCGAAACATCGCGCACCTGCAGAGCCTCGGTTATCGCGTGATCGAGCCCGACGACGGGATGCTCGCCGCGGGGGAGGGAAGCGGGCCCGGACGGATGCCGGAACCGGAGACGATCTTCGCCCACGTCGGCTGGCTCCTCGAGGACCACCACGCGTTAGGCGGGAAGCGCATCGTCGTCACCGCCGGCCCGACGCGCGAGGCGGTCGATCCCGTGCGCTTCATCTCGAACCACAGCAGCGGCAAGATGGGCGCGGCCATCGCCGCGGCCGCGTGGCGCCGCGGCGCCGAGGTCGTGCTGATCGCGGGCCCGGGCGACATCGCCGCGCCGCCGGGCGCGTGCGTGGTGCGAGTGGAAACGACGGAGCAGATGCGCGACGCGGTGGTGAAGGCGCTCGCCGACGCCGACGCGCTGATCATGGCGGCCGCCCCCGCGGACTTCCGTCCCGCCGAGGCCGCCGCGCAGAAGATCAAGAAGAGCGACAAGCCCGCGCCGATCGCGCTCGCCCCGACGCCGGACATCCTCGTCTCCACGATCTCCGCGCGCCGCCCGGGCACCGTCGTGGTCGGCTTCGCCCTCGAGACCACCGACGTGATGGCGAACGCGCGCACGAAGCTCGCGAAGAAGGAGCTCGACCTCGTCGTGGCCAACGACGCGACGGAACCGGGCGCCGGATTCGGCACCGACACCAACCGCGTGACGTTCGTCGGTCGCGACGGCGTGGAGGAGCGGCTCCCGCTCCTCGGCAAGCGCGAGGTCGCCGACGTCATCCTCGACCGGGTCGTGAGGCTGCTCGATGGACGCTAGGGAGAGGCTGCGCCGCTACCTCGAGCAGCGGCGCGAGATGGGAGAATCGGAGTTCGCGCTCGACTCGATGTCGGTCGAGGAGGCGCTGCGCGTGATCGGCCAGCGGTCGGGGGCCGGAGGGCAGGGGCCGGGGGCCGGGGGCCGTGGGTCGGCAACTGCCCCTCCCACTGAGTCTCCGCGCGAGAGCCGGCGCACGGTCGAAGAGGCACCGACGAGCGCGGATTGGCGCGAGGCGCTGCGTGCGACTGGGAGCAGCCCGGCGAAGGAGGCGCCCGCACCGGCTCCGGAGCGCGCGCCCGCACCGGTGCCCGTCGCACCTCCCGCGGCACCTCCGGCCGCTCCAGCCGCCGCGAGCGCGCCGTCCGAGGGCGCTCCCGGCATCGTCGTCGCCAAGCCGCCCGCGCTCGGCCTGAGCGAGATCGAAACCCTGCCCTCGCTCGACGCGATCGCCGAGCTGGTGAAGCGCTGCACGCGCTGCCCGCTGCACCAGACCGCGATCCAGGGCGTGCCGGGTGAAGGCAACCCGAACGCGCGCTTCGTCTGCGTGGGCGAGGCGCCGGGGGCGACGGAGGACGAGACCGGTCGTCCCTTCGTGGGCGCGGCGGGGCAGCTGCTGACGAAGATCCTTGCGGCGATCAACCTTCGTCGCGAAGATGTCTTCATCTGCAACGTGATCAAGCACCGGCCGCCGGGAAACCGGAATCCGCTGCCGAACGAGATCGCCGCCTGCAGTCCGTACCTGGTCCGCCAGCTCGAGCTGATCCGCCCCGCGGTCATCCTCGCGCTCGGCACCTTCGCGGCGCAGACGCTCCTCGAAACGAAGGAATCGATCGGAAAGCTCCGCGGGCGCGTCCACCGCTACCACGGAATTCCGCTCGTCGTCACGTATCACCCCGCGGCGCTGCTCCGCAATCCGTCGTGGAAGCGCCCAACCTGGGACGATGTCCAGCTCGCCCGTCGAATACTCGATAGCACCCCAGTCGCTGGGGCGTGACCCTTACCGCGACCGGCGCCCTCCATACTCGGAGGACGCCGAGCAGGCGGTGCTCGCGGCCATGCTGATGGACGCGGACGCGGTCGCGCGCGTCGTCGAGACGGTCACCGACGACATGTTCTACCGCGAGGGACATCGCCGGATCTTCCGCGCGATGGTCTCGCTCAGCGAGCGCGGCGAGATCGTCGATCCGCTCACGCTGGCGAACGAGCTGGAGCGGCGCGGGGAGCTCGACGCCTCCGGCGGCAAGGAGTACATCGGCTTCCTCGTCGACGCGGTCCCGACCGCGGCGAACGTCGAGTACCACGCGCGCATCGTGCGCGAGAAGGCCCTCTATCGCCGCCTGATCGAGGTCTCGACGTCGATCGTCAGCGAGGCGTTCGAGGCGCGGCTCCCCGCCGCCGAGCTGCTCGACGACGCCGAGCACAAGATCTTCCAGGTCAGCCAGCAGCGCGGGACTCAGGGCTTCACGCGCATCAAGGAGCTCCTCTGGCCGACGATGGAGCGCATCGAGGCGCTGCAGCGCGGAGGCAAGACGGTCACCGGCGTCCCGAGCGGGTTCAAGGACCTCGACGAGATGACCTCCGGCTTCCAGGCTTCCGACCTGATCATCGTCGCGGCGCGCCCCTCGATGGGGAAGACCGCGCTGACGCTGAACATCGCGCAACACGCCGCCATCGAGAACAATGTTCCGGTTGCGTTCTTCTCGCTGGAAATGAGTAAGGAGTCACTCGTGCAACGCATGCTCACGAGTGAAGCGCGCATCGACGCGCAGCGGCTCCGCAAGGGAATGCTTCGCGACGACGACTTTCCGCGCCTCGCGCGGGCGGCGGGCATCCTGTCGTCGGCGCCCGTCTACATCGACGACACGCCGGGCATCACACTGCTCGAGATGCGATCGAAGGCGCGGCGGCTCAAGGCGGACAGCGGGATCGGGATGGTCATCGTGGACTACCTGCAGCTGATGCAGGGGCCGCCGAACATCGAGAGCCGCCAGCAGGAAGTCTCGCAGATCTCGCGCGGGCTCAAGGCGCTGGCGAAGGAGCTGAGCGTCCCCGTCGTCGCGCTCTCGCAGCTCTCCCGCGCCCCGGACCAGCGGGCCGGCGACCACCGTCCGCAGCTCTCCGACCTTCGCGAGTCGGGCGCGATCGAGCAGGACGCGGACCTGATCATGTTCATCTTCCGCCAGGAAGTGTACGACGGTCCGACGGACAAGGACGGCAACTCGCTCGAGGGACGCGCCGAGATCATCGTCGGCAAGCAGCGCAACGGGCCGATCGGGATCGTGAACGTCTTCTTCCACAAGGCGTACACGCGCTTCGAGAACTACACGCAGCGCGAGCAGACTTGAGCCCGAAGGCGAAGACGGTCTACCGCTGCACCGAGTGCGGCGCGACGTATCCGAAATGGGTCGGGCGCTGCGAGGTGTGCGGCGAGTGGAACACCCTCGTCGAGGAAGTCGCGCCGGCGAAGACGGTGACGAGCGCGTCCTCCCGCCGCGCCGGCGGGACGCGAACGTTGGGTGAGGGTGGCAGCGTTGCCTCGACGCCCAAGCTGCGCGAGGTGCAGGGCTCGGAGGCGCGCCGCTGGAAGACGGGGATCGAGGAGCTCGACTTCGTGCTCGGCGGTGGCCTCGTCCCCGGATCGATGGTGCTCGTCGGCGGCGAGCCCGGCATCGGCAAGTCGACGCTGCTCCTCCAGACCGCGGCCAAGCTCCAGGAGGCGGGGCACAGCGCGCTCTACGTGTCGGGTGAGGAGTCGCCGCT
>DASVXU010000055.1:0-14146 GCA_036392515.1 Gemmatimonadaceae bacterium
GGAGCGGGATCGTGGCCGCGCCCTGCCCCGAGAGCTGCGCGAGCCGCGCGGCGACGCTCTTCGGGTCCGGATTCACCGCGCGCAGGTCCACCACCTCCACGCCCGGCAGGCGCGCCCCCCCGGCGCGCGCCGGGAGCTCGAGCAGCCGGTACTTCCCGGTCGCGGCGTTCACCCAGCTCTCGAGGCTCGGCGTCGCGCTCCCCAGCACCGTCACCGCCCCCTCGAGCTTCGCGCGCATGATCGCCGCCTCGCGCGCGTGATAGCGCGGCGACTCCCCCTGCTTGTAGCTCGACTCGTGCTCCTCGTCGACGACGATCGCGCCGAGATCGGTCAACGGCGCGAAGATCGCCGACCGCGCGCCGACGGCGATGCGCTTCTCGCCGCGCTGGAGCGCCCGCCACTCGTCGAGCCGCTCGCCGTCGCTCAGCGCGCTGTGCAGCACCGCGATCCGGTCGCCGAACACCGCGCGGAAGCGATCCACCGTCTGCGGAGTGAGCGCGATCTCCGGCACGAGCACGATCGCCGACCTGGCGAGCGTGTCCACCACGTGCCGCAGCAGCTCGATGTAGACCAGCGTCTTGCCGCTGCCCGTGATCCCGTGCAGCAGGAAGACCTCTCCCGGCGCCGCGGCGCGCAGCGCGTCGATCGCCTGCTGCTGTGCGGGCGTCGGCACGAGCGAGGGGGCGATTCCTGCCGGGCGCGACGCGAACGGATCGCGCGCGACGACCTCGTTCACGATGCGGACGATCCCCTTCTCCGCGAGCGACGTGATCACGCCCGGCGAGACGCCGAGCTTCTCGACGAGATGCTCGACGGTCGCGCGCCCGCCGATCGCCTCGAGCAGCTCGTAGACCTCGCGCTGCTTCTTCGCTCGCGCGAAGACCCGGTCGCGCTCGAGGAGCGAGGGCAGCTCGCGCGCGATCTCGGCGCAACGCCGCGTCTTCTGCGCGGGGACGGGGACCGCGGCGCCGGTCAGCGCGGCGGGGAGCATCGAGCGCAGCACCATCCCCAGCGGGACGATGTAGTACTCGGAGATCCAGCGCCCGAGCGCGATCATCGGCGCGCCGAGCGCCGGTTCGGGGTCGGGCACGTCGACGATCGCCTTCGTCTTCACCCCTTCCGGCGGCGGCTCTGCGGGCCCGAGACAGATCCCGATCGCGCGCTTGTTGCGCAGCGGCACGACGACCCGCGCCCCGGCGACGGCCGGATGCCGCGGCGTCCCGTCCACGCGATAGGTGAACGTCTGGAAGAGCGGCAGCGGGAGGGCGACGTCCACGTACATGCCGTGAACGCTACCGTCGCGCGCGGCGTTCGGGGAGCGCCTTGACAGGCTGGAGGCTATCGGCTGGAAGCAGGAGGCCGGAAGCTTTCAGCCCATAGCCTCCAGCCTCCTGCTGCCAGCCTACCGCCGCGCGACTCCCAGCCCCGGCTCGGACCCCAACGCGACTCGCCCGCCCGAGATCGACGGCCCGACGAACGGGTCGTCGCGGAGGAGCGCCGCGCCGTCGAGGTCCGCGCAGTCGAGCAGCGGGGCGAAGTGGGCCGCGGCGGCGATGCCTAACGTGGTCTCGATCATGCAGCCGCACATCACGAGCATCCCGTGCGCGCGCGCGGTCGCGATCATCTTCAGCGCCTCGCGCAGCCCGCCGCACTTCGAGAGCTTGATGTTGATCCCGTCCACGTAGCCCACGAGCTTCGCGACGTCCGTCGCGACGATGCAGCTCTCGTCGGCGACGATCGGCAAGGGCGAGCGGTCGCGCACGAAGCGCAGCCCCTCGAGGTCCTGCGGCGGGAGGGGCTGCTCGACGAACTCCACCCCGTAGTCGAGGCACAGCTCGATCATGCGCAGCGCGTGCTTCGGCGTCCACGCGGCGTTCGCGTCGACGCGGAGGATCTTGTCGGGGGCGGCGAGGCGAACGGTGCGGATGATCTGCGCATCGCGGTCCGTCCCGAGCTTCACCTTGAGGATCGGATACTGCTTCGCCTCCTCGACGCGGGCGCGCAGCGTGGCGTCGTCGGGGGCGATCGCGATCGTGAAGCTCGACGGCGGCGCGGCGGCGGGCTCGAGTCCCCAGAGCTTCCAGAGCGGCACGCCGAGGCGCTTCCCCATCAGGTCATGCAGCGCCGCGCTCACCGCGCTCTTCGCCGAGCCGTTGCGGCCGATGGCGCGGTTCATCCCGGCCTCGATCGCCTCGAGCGACCAGCTGCTCATCCCCTCGAGCGCCGGCGCGATCCGCTCGAGCGCGGAGACCACCGTCTCCGGGGTCTCGCCGTAATACTTGCTCGGCGCCGCCTCGCCCCATCCCTCGTGACCATCGCCGTCGGTGACCGTCACGAGGACCGTTCTGTGCTCGCTCGATCCTCCACGCGCGATGATGAATGGGTGCGTCGTGTGTACCGTGAGGATCTCGTGCGAGAGCTTCATACTTTCGTCGGGGCGAGTCCGGGTCGTCGTGCCAGCCATGCTGCTCGGTGCTCGGCGGACGCTTCCGCCGAGACCGCAAGATAAGCGATCAGCGCGTCCGCGAGCTCGTTGCCGCGCTGGAACCGGTCGCCGGGATGCTTCGCCAGGCAGCGCATGATGATCTCGGAGAGCGCGCCGGGGGTGCGCGAATCGACGACCTCCGGCGCGACGGGTTGCTCGTGCACGTGCTTGTAGCCGACCGAGTACGAGTCCGCGCCGTCGAAGGGCGGAAAGCCGAGGATCATCTCGTAGAGCATCACGCCGACCGCGTACAGATCGCTGCGGCCGTCCACCATCTTCCCCATCGCCTGCTCGGGGGACATGTAGTGCGGCGTCCCCATCGCGCGCCCGGTGCCCGTCAGCTTGCTGTGGAAGCGCGCCGTCGCGATCCCGAAGTCGGTGATGACCGCGTTGCGGTCCTCGTCGAAGAGGATGTTGTCGGGCTTCACGTCGCGATGCACGACGCCGCGCCGGTGCGCGTAGTCGAGCGCGGCCGCGACCTGCACCGCGATCGACGCCGCGGTCGTCGGCGCGAGGGTGCGCTCGCGCCCGATCAGGTCGGCCAGGGAGCCGCCGCCGAAGTACGGCATGACGAGGAAGACCGAGCCGTCCACGTCGCCGTAGTCGAGCATCGCGCAGATGTGCGGATGCGAGAGGCGGCAGGCCGCTTCGGCCTCGCGGCGGAAGCGCTCGCGCATCTCCTCGTCGCGCGCCAGGTGCGAGTGGAGGACCTTGATGACGACCGGGCGGTCGAGCAGCGCGTGCTCGGCGTAGTAGACGTGAGCCATCCCGCCGCTGCCCAGCCGGCGGACGACGCGATAGCGGCCACCGGTGTTGGCGCGGAGCTGCGTCAGCTCGGCGTCCGGCTTCTCCGACGGTGTGCCTGCCAGCTCCGGGAGCGCTTCGTCACAGCGCGCGCAGCGCGCAGCACTGGCTCGATTCCACGTCCCGCAGTCCGGACAGAACACGCGTCGGCTAGCCTCCGAGATCCAGCTTCACGAAATCGTATGGGGGCCACGGCCCCGTCATGCGAACGTCGAGATTCTCGTGCAGGCGGCCGTTGGTGCCCACCGCGCTCGAGAACGCCCCCCACTTGTCCCGCTCGACGAGAAAC
The DNA here is from genome assembly GCA_036392515.1 of Gemmatimonadaceae bacterium. Lineage (GTDB taxonomy): Bacteria > Gemmatimonadota > Gemmatimonadetes > Gemmatimonadales > Gemmatimonadaceae > JABFXC01. Next base: position 3,579 of record DASVXU010000055.1, read on the forward strand.
GCCGCGCTGAGCACGATCCCCGTCAGGTGCTCCGTCTTCAGCGGCACCATCGCCGCCGCCTGGGTGCGCAGCGACTTCATGATGTCCGCCGCGGGCGCGGCGAGCGTCGTCCCCGAGTCCGCGGGCTCCGCGTCGCGCTTCACGACGTGCACCCGCGCCACCACGCGCCCGTCGAGATACGACAGCGACTCGTGCAGCGCGTGATAGTGCAGCTCCAGCCAGCGCGTCAGCGCCGCGCGGTCGCGGAACACCGTACCCACCGGCGCCGGCGCGATCGCATGGCGCGAAGCGACCCCTTCAAGGACTGCCGCGTGGCGCTCGAGGTCACGCTCCGTCGGCGTGATCCGCTGGTATGGAACGCTCGCCGTGACCGCGCCGAGATCCCGCACCATGACGAGCGTCGTCTCCGGTGCCAGCGTGCCGTTTTCGGTGCCGTCCAGAAGTGCGACACCGTACACGAGAACCCCGTCGCTCACATCAGCCTCCATTTTCTGAGACCCAGCACCAGCCCGAGCCCGAGCGCGAGCTGCAGGGCGAGCATCCACCAGAAGCCGTTGTGCACGCCGGAGAGCGGGATGTGCTCGAAGTTCATCCCCCACATCCCGCTGATCACCACGAACGGGAGGCTCATCGTCGCGACGACCGAGAGCCCGAGGGTGATCTTCCCGAGCCGATTGGAGATCTGCGACAGGTAGCTGTCGAGGGTGCTGCTCAGCAGCTCGCGGTAGGTGTCGAGCGAGTCGTTGATGCGCAGCACGTGATCGTACACGTCGCGGAAGTACACCTGCGTCTCCGGCGGGAGCAGGGTCATCGGCCGGTTCGCGAAGACGTTGAACACGTCGCGCTGCGGCGTCAGGTGTCGCCGGAGGCCGAGCACGAGCCGCTTCACCGCGAAGATGTCGCGGAGCGCCCCCTCCTCGAAGCTCGCGAAGACGCGCTCCTCCAGCCCGTCCACGAACTCGTCGATCTGATCGAGGATGGGGAAGTACGCGTCCACCATCGCGTCCATGATCGCGTGCATGATCCGCGACGGGTGGCGGAGCAGCATGTCGGGATTGCGCTCCAGCCGCTGCGCGACCTCCATGAGGCTCGGCGACGGCTCGGCGTGCACCGTCACCAGGTAGTTCTTCCCGAGGAAGAAGTACTGGTTGAAGGTGGTGATGTCGTAGGGATCGTCGGTCTCGTCCTGGAAGCGCACCCCGCGCACGATGGCGAAGAGATAGCCGTCGTACTCCTCCTGCTTCACGCGCGACGCCGGGTTCAGGGTGTCCTCGATCGCCAGCGGGTGGAAGTGGAAGATCTTCTCCAGCACCGCGTGCTGGTGGCGGTTCGTGCTGTCGACGTCGACCCACAGGTCGCCGACGCCCGACGCCAGCGCGGCGACGAGCTCGCGGGGAGTGAGGTCGGTGTGGACCTTTCCCTCGACGTCGCAGTAGACGCTGCGCGGAAAGGCCTGATCGCGCGCGGTGTACCCGATGTCGGCGACCGAGGCACCGCTCGGCGCGACGGCGGCGCCCTTCTCTCGTCGCTCGTCCGTCATCCCTTTCTCGTGGTCGCGTGCGGCCACTTGACCCCCTTGAGGAGCTGGAAGCCGATCGTGCGCTCGCGCGACAGCTCGCGGAGCAGCGTGGTCTCGCGCTCGACCGCGGTGCGCGCCTCGCGCCATCCCCAGCGGCGCCACGCCCGGCCGACGATCTGCATCTTCTGCTGCCAGGTGAGCGGGTTCTCGTCCACCGACTTCGAAGTCCCGGACTGCCGTGACGGTCCGCCGCTCGTCCAGTCCTGTACCTGCAGCTCGACGATCCCCGCGTCGCGCAGCATCTGCTTCCACTCGACGAGCATCCGCGGGCGAAGTCCCAGCCGCTCGACGAGCATCTCGCGCACCCCGCTCGTCAGGTCCGAGCTCCACGTCGGCTCGAGAAGGACGACGACTCCCATCGGCTTCACGACGCGCGAGAGCTCGGCGATCGCGCGCGAAGGATCCTCCAGCCCGGCGAGCGTCGGCTCCCCCACCGCGGCGTCGAACACCGCGTTCTCGTACGGGAGGTCGTCGAGGCGGCTGAGCTGATAGCTCAGCGTGCTGCCGCGCGCCGCCTCGCGCGCCCGCCGCTCCGCCGCCTCGATGCGATCCGGGTCCGGATCGACGCCGGTGACCGTCGCGCCGGTGCGCACCGCGAGCCACTCGGTGGTGACGCCGTCGCCGCACCCGGAGACGAGCACCTCGCGCCCCGGCGCGGCCTCGGTGAGCCCCGCCACCTCGCGGTACAGCTCCTCACCCGTGGCGCGCCAGCGGCCCATCACCGCCATCTGCACGAGGCGGAGAACCGCGGGCGCGGGTGGGATGCGACCGGCCTCGCTCATCGTGCCGCCGAGCTCGCGGAGGACTCACGCATCACCGGAAGATACGGCCCGCGTCTCGCGCCCATAAGACTCAGCGCAGCGCGCCGAGGTGCGCGACCGCCGCGGCGCCGAGCCGCTCCGGCGCATACCCACCTTCCAGCGCGCTCACCACGCGTCCACGGCACCAGCTCTCCGCCCGCTCGACGAGAAAGCGCGTCAATCCGACGATGTCCTCGATCTCGAGGGTGAAGCCTCCGAGCGGGTCGCCGGCGAGCGAGTCGAAGCCGGCGGAGATGAGCACGAGATCGGGGGTCCACCCCCGGGTCGCGGCCTCCACCGCTCGGCGCAGCGCGTCCACGTACTCGGTGCGCGGGCGGCCGGCGGGCATCGGGACGTTCCACACCGAGCCGTGTGGCCCTCGGTCCTCGGCGGCGCCGGTGCCCGGGTACCAGGGCCACTGGTGCATCGACACGAAGCGGATCGCCGGCTCGTCCTCGACGAGCGCCTGCGTCCCGTTCCCGTGGTGCACGTCCCAGTCGACGATGAGGACGTGGTTGGCGCCGTGCTTGCGACGCGCGTAGTGGGCCGCGATCGCGACGTTCCCGAAGAGGCAGAATCCCATCGCGCGGTCGCGCACCGCGTGATGTCCGGGAGGACGCACCGCCGCGAAGCTCCGCACCCCTTCCGCGAAGGCGAGATCGACCCCGTCGAGCACGCACCCGGCCCCGGCGCGCGCCGCGTCCCAGGAGCCTGGACTCGTGACGGTGTCGGCGTCGAGGCGCCCGCCCCCCGACGTCGAGAGATCGCGCACGGTGGAGACGTACAGCGCGTCGTGCGCCAGCTCCAGCTCGGCCTCCGTCGCGTGCCGTCCCTCGAGGTGGCGCACCGAGGAGAACAGCTCCGGCTCCTCACGCAGCGCGCGTGGGATCGCCCGCAGGCGGCCGACGTGCTCGGGGTGCCCCCACCCCGTGTCGTGCCGCCCGCAGTCGGAGTGAGAGATGAACGCGGTGCTGCTCAGGCGGAGCGCCTCAGCGAACCGGGCGGCGCCGGCGGTACGTGGCGAGGAAGATCGATCCGTCGACCGCGCCCGTGTCGGCTACGGCGACGCCCTCGTTCAGCACCTCGAAGCCGCGCAGCTTCAGCACGATGTCGTCGGGATCGGTACCGGCGCCGAGCAGCGCCGCGACCGCCGCGCGCTTCACCTCCGCCACCGGCGTCGAGGGCGAGGTCTCGATGAGCACCACGTCCCACACCTCGGGCACCTCGACGCGCAGCGTCAGGCTCGGCGTGCCGGTGCCGACGCGGATCACGCCGTCGCGCGAGCGGAGCTCGGAGACGAAGGGACGGGCGGTCATTCAGCCCTCGCCGTCGCCGCGCTGTCGGCCGCCGTTCCCTTCGTCTCGCCGGTGCGCATCCCGTTCCCCTCGGCCATCGGCAGCGTCGTGAAGAAGCGCGCGATCTGCATGTCGAAGAGATAGGTCGAGCCGGTGACGCGCGTGCCCCCATCCGTGGGCGCGACACCGATCACGATCTCCTCCCCGCCTTGGCCGCGGAAGGTCGCGAAGTTGGGGCCCTCGCGATCGAGGAAGGCGGCGTAGATGCCCGGCCGGCGGGCGAAGAACTGCTTCGCGGCGGCGAGGACCTCGGCCGGCGCGAGCGTGGTCACGCACTCCTGGAGCGTCTGTACGGTCTTCATGGGCCTGAAGTCTAGCGGGGCGCGCGCGGAAGCGTAGCGCGCGCCTCGACGTCGAGCGGCAGCTCGACGGTGAAGGTGGATCCCTCGCCCGGGATCGACGCGAGGTCGATCTCCCCGCCGAGGAGGCGAGCCATCCCGCGCGCGAGCGCGAGACCGAGCCCCGAGCCGCCATAGCGACGCGTCATCGACCCGTCGCCCTGGCGGAACTCCTCGAACACGATCTCCTGCGTCTCGACCGGGATGCCGATCCCGGTATCCTGCACGAGATACACCACGCGCCCGTTCCGCACGTCCACCGAGACGCGAACTTCCCCCTGCGGGGTGAACTTGTAGGCGTTCGCGAGGAGCGCGCCGAGGATCTTCGTGATCTTCCGCCGGTCGCTGCGCATCTGCGGCAGCAGCTGGTCGGGGATGGAGATGCGGAGATCGACACCCGACGGCCTCCCACCCGTCACGAGCACCGCCTCGTTGAGCGGATCGCGCGGGTCGAAGTGATCCACCGAGGTGGACGAGTCTCCGCGCTTGAGCTGCGTGAGGTCGAGCAGGTTGTCGATCAGCTCGAGCAGCCGCTCGCTCGCGCCCTTCACCTGCCGGAGCGTGGTCTGCTGCTCCTGCGTGACCGGCCCGGCGAGCCCCTCCTCCATGATCGACGTGTAGCCGATCACCGCGGTGAGGGGCGTGCGCAGCTCGTGGCTGACGTTGGCGAGGAACTCGTCCTTCACGCGACGCGCCTCGAGCGCGTGGAGGTACTGCGACTCGAGCTCCGCGTTGGTGTCGACGAGCGCGGCGTTGGCGCGGCGCAGCTCCTCGATCAGCGCGGCCTTCTCGGCCGTCGCGGCCATCTGGTCGGCGACGAGGCGGAGGAGGCTGCGCGTCTCGGAGGTGAAGCCGCCGGCGTTGGCGAAGTAGAAGGTGACGGCACCGAGGACCTTCTGCGCCGCCTGCAACGGGATCGCGACGATGGCACGGAAGCCCATCTCCGTCGCGACCTCCTGCCAATCCTCGAGGGAGGGGTCGGCGAACACGTCGGGCACCTCGATCACGCGCCGTTCGCTCGCGGCCTCGCCGCTCGGCCCGAAGCCTAGCCGCACCTTCATCTCGCCGAGGAAGGGACGCCACTGCTCGGGCCAGTTGTACGCGGCGACGAGGGGCATCAGCTCGGAGGCGCCGTCGACCAGGTAGACGCTCGCGAAGTGCGCGCCGACGAGCGGGCTGACGCGGTCGAGCGCGAACTGGTAGACGTCCTGCGGCCTGTCGGCGGTGAGGAAGGCGTGCGCGATCTCGCGGACGGCCATCAGCTCGCGGACCGCCGAGTCCGACGCTCCTCCCGCGCCTCCCCCCGGCGCTCCGGTGACCGTTCGGGTGCTGGTCATCGGAGACAAATGTACTGACGGGCGGGTCGGTAGCGCCAGTAATTCGTTTGCGGGAAAGATTTTACGTGACCATGGCCGCCGGTTTCCCGTTGCCGGTTGCCGGTCACTGGCAACCCGACAGCGGGCAACCGATCACGCCGTCACGCGAACCAGCGCGCCGTAGATGACCCTCGTCCCGAAGGCGAGCGACGCGACGGGCACGCGCTCGTCGTGGCCGTGCATGCGGTCCTCGTCGTTCTGGTCCATCGGGAACGGGAGGATGCCGAAGGCCTGGATGCCGAGCTGGCGGAGGCGCGCGCTGTCGGTCGCGCCGGTGCTCATGTAGGGGACGACCGCCATCTCGGGGTCGAGCGCGTGCGTCGCGTCGGCGATCGCGCGGAACATCGGCGACTCGAAGTCGGACGCCGGCGCATCGGTGCCGCGGTCCACGACGCGGAAGTCCACCTGCTCGTCGTCCACCGCGCGACGCAGGCGAGCGATCACATCCTCGAGCACCGCGCCGGGCAGCGTGCGCACGTTCAACGTCGCGATCGCCTCGGTCGGGATGATGTTGGAGCGGATCCCGCCGCTGACGATCGCCGCCGATACGCCATTGCGGAGCAGCGCGTCGAGCACGGGGATGCGCGCGAGCTGGTCCGCGCCGCGCGCCTGGCGCGTCGCCTCGGTCGAGACGACGTCGGCCATCGCCTCGCACTCCGCGGCGTCGGGCCAGACGCGCGACAGCCGCGCGAAGAACTCGCGCGTCGTCGGTCGGATGTCGAGGGGCTCGCGGTGCGCGCCGATCGCCGCCAGCGCGCGGCCGAGCCGCCAGAGGGGATTGTCGGCGAGCGGGACGGACGCGTGGCCTCCGCTCCCCTTCACGTGCATCTCGACGACGTGCGACACCTTCTCGGTGTTCTGCACCGCGAGGTAGAGCGGTCGTCCCCCGACGATGCGCGTCCGTCCCCCCTCGTTCACCGCGAACTCCGCCTCGAGCAGCTCGGGATGGTTCGCGACGAGCCACCCCATCCCCCAGTCGCCGCCCGCTTCTTCGTCGGAGTTCGCGACGAAGACGACGTCGCGTGAGAGCGTCGCTCCACGATCGACCAGGTGGCGCTTCAGCAGCAGCATCGCCTCGAGGTTCGCGGCGAGCATTCCCTTGTCGTCGATCGCGCCGCGGCCGTAGACGTAGCCGTCCTTCACCGCGCCGCCGAAGGGGTCGACCGACCACTTGTCCTGCTCGACGCCGACGACGTCCATGTGCGCCATGAGAATCACGGGCCGTCGCGATCCGTCGCCGCGCAGCCTGGCGACGACGGCGGCGCGCCCCGGCGCCGGCTCGAAGAGCTTCGTGTCGATTCCGTCCCGGGTCAGCACGTCCTGCAGGTAGCGCGCGACGACGATCTCGTTCCCCGGCGGGTTCACGGTGTTCATGCGCAGCATCGCCTGGAGATGCGCGACCGTCTCGGCGGTCGCCGCCGTCCAGTCGGGCTCCGTGACGAGGGCGCGAGCGCCGATCGACGTATCGGTCATCCCTCGACGAGGCGCACGATCGCGGCAACGAGCGGGGCGAAGTCGAGCGGCCGTCCGGCGACACGCGCGGCGAGCTCGCCCGCGGTCTCGCGCTGCCCTTCCGCGAATAGCGTGTCGCGCAGCCAGGGACCGCTCCGCGGATTGCGCCACCAGTCCTCGTCGAACTTCCCGGTGAGCGTGTCCGCGAGCACCGCCTGGAGCTGCCACGCCTGCAGGTACCGTCCCGCGTAGAAGCGCGGGTCGACATCGGCGTAGGCGTCGTTCGGGCTGTAGCGGAAGCCGGTCGCCGCGCTCAGCCGCTCCGCGTAGAGCGCGGGAATGTCGCGCTCGGGAACGGCTCCACCGTGCAGGTCGAGCTCGTAGAGCAGCTTCGCGCAGTAGCGACGCAGGAAGCGCAGCTCCTCGAACCCGGCGCGGCGCAGGAATCGCGACAGCTCCGCTCCCGCGAGACCGGTGTAGCGGCGCAGCCACCCCTTGTCCTGCATCCGGTGGTCGAAGAGCATCGCGTAGCCCTCGGTCACCGAATTGTCGCCGAGCCAGCGATGCTCGAACGGGAGGTCGGCGCGCGCGTTCGCGAAGTGCAGCGCGTGGCCGGCCTCGTGGAGCAGCGTCGTCCAATCCGACGCGCCGCCGTGCGGGCGCAGCACGAGGTGGATCTCCGCCGGGATGCGCACAGGCGCGCAGAAGGCGCGCGCGCGCTTCCCTTCGCGCTCCGCGGTGTCGTAGACGATGCGGCCGCCAGCGTCGGGGTCGAGCCCCATCTCGCCGAGCTGGCGCATGACGCGCGACTGCAGCTCCGCTCCGGGGAACGCGGCGTCGAACTCGGGAGCGCGGGCGAGGGCGAGCGCGTCGGAGCGCGCGGCGTCCGCCGGCTCGATGTCGAGGTGCCGCCTGAGGACGTCGCCGAGCAGCTCGCGTGACATGTCCTCGGTGTCGCGGAGGAAGCGCGCGCACTGCTCGCCTAACGCCCGGAGGGGGAGCGCCGAGATCGTCTCGATGGCATCGATGTAGCTCGGCGCGACGCCGAGCGACTCCACCACCTCGCGCTCGCGGGCGAAGCGCTCGCGGCGCAGCGGCGCGAGCTCGCGGGCGACGACGTCGGCGCGCGCGGCATCCACGCGCAGCCGCTCGGCACGGTCGGCGCCGTTGGCGATCTCGATGTGCGCGCGCTGGTACGGGATCGCCCGCCCGTCGGCGAGGCGCACCATCGCGGTGGCCTCCCACTCCAGCTCGCGCTCCTCGAGCCGCGCCGTCTCGCGCGCGGCGCGCGCCTCGATCTGCCAGTCGAGGAGCGAACGTGCCGAGCGGTGCTCCTCGCTCCCGGCGGGCGCGCCGCGATAGGCCTCGAGCGCCGCGGCGAGCGACTCCTCGCTCAGCGCCGCGGCGTGACGCGCGTAGATCCCGCGGAGGTCGATCTCCGCGCTGTGCCCCGCCCCGACGAGCCACTGCGCCCGGGAGAGCTCCTCCATGAAGGGCTCCCCCAACCGGCGCAGCCGGTCGAGCGCTTCGATCACACGCCGAGCTTGTCCGCGAGGAAGCCGGCGAGCCGGTCAGCCGCGACGCGGTCCTGTTTCAGCGTGTCGCGGTCGCGCACGGTGACGGTGCCGTCGTTCGTCGAATCGCCGTCGACCGTGACGGCGAAAGGCGTCCCGACCTCGTCCTGCCGCCGGTAGCGCTTCCCGATGCTTCCCGTCTCGTCGTAGTCCACGGGGAACTTCGCGCGCAGCTCCTTCTCGATGCGCCGCGCCATCTCCGGCTGGCCGTCCTTCTTCGTGAGCGGGAAGATCGCCGCCTTGATCGGCGCCAGCGAGGGATGGATGCCGAGCACGACGCGCCCCTCGTCCTCGCCGGGGACGCTTTCCTCGCGATAGCCGTTCACGAGCACGGCGAGCGTCGTCCGGTCGCAGCCGACCGAGGTCTCGATCACGTACGGAACGTAGCGCTCGTTGTTCGGCTGGTCGAAGTACTCGAGCTTCTTGCTGGAGAAGGTCTGGTGCTGGGTGAGGTCGAAGTCGCCGCGGTTGTGGACGCCCTCGATCTCCTGGAAGCCCAACGTTCCGCCGAAGTCGAACTGCACGTCGAAGGCGGCGCGCGCGTAGTGCGCCAGCTCCTCCTTCGTGTGCTGGTGGAACATCAGCCGCGCGTCGGCGAGCCCGAGCTGGTGATGCCACTTCATACGCTCGGCCTTCCAGTACTCGAACCACTCCATGTCCGTCCCCGGCTTGACGAAGAACTGCATCTCCATCTGCTCGAACTCGCGCGTGCGGAAGATGAAGTTCCCGGGGGTGATCTCGTTGCGGAACGCCTTGCCGATCTGCGCGATGCCGAAGGGGACCTTCTGCCGCGTGCTCTGCTGGACGTTGAGGAAGTTGACGTAGATCCCCTGCGCGGTCTCGGGGCGCAGGTAGACGACCGACGCCGTGTCCTCGACGGGCCCCATGAAGGTCCGGAACATGAGGTTGAAGAGCCGCGGCGCGGAGAGCGTCCCCTTGTTCCCGCACGAGGGGCAGGTGACGTCCGGGGTGCCCGGCGTGCCCTTGATCTTCGGATCGTCGGCGCGGAAGCGCTTCTTGCACTGCTTGCAGTCGACGAGCGGATCGGTGAAGCCGGCGACGTGCCCGCTCGCCTCCCAGACGCGCGGATGCATGAGGATGGCCGCGTCGAGCCCCTCGATGTCGTCGCGCATCCGGACCATCGCGTTCCACCAGCGGTCCTTGATGTTCTTCTTCAGCTCGACGCCTAACGGCCCGTAGTCCCAGACGGACCCGGTACCTCCGTAGATCTCGGAGGACTGGAAGATGTAGCCGCGTCGTTTGGCGAGCGACACGAGCTTGTCCATGACGTCGGGATGAGCGGAGGCAGCTGGCATTGCGGGGTGGAGAGTGGGATTCGCGGAATATAGGGGATTCGCGTGCGCTGGAACCAGCGATGCGGGAGCTCGGGAACCAGCGATGCGGGGGGGCGGCACGCGCCTTCGGCGCGGCCGCGAGACCGCGATGCGGGATGCGGGATGCGGGAAATACCCAATGATACGGGACTGGCCGAGCGCGGGCCGCCTGCGGCGCCGCGCTCGGCCCAACCCGCATCATGCTCTGCCCCGCGTCAGGCATCGCGCATCGCGGTATCCCGCCGCAGGCGGACACCCCGCATCGCTACTTCCCGAGTTCCCGCATCCCCCCCGATACCAGCCGCCGCACGATCAGCTCCCCATGCCCGCGGCCGTTTTCGATGAACGTCTTGTTCGCGTCGTACCCCGACGCGATCACCCCCGCGATGAAGACACCGGGGACGGTCGTCTCCATCGTCGCCGGGTCATGGGCGGGGATCCCCGTCACCGGGTCGAGCGGGACGCCGAGCTGCTCGAGCAGCCCGGTCTCCGGCATGTACCCGATCATCGTGTAGACGCGGTCGGCGCGGATGCGGTCCTCCCCCGTCGGGCCCGTGATCACCACCTGCTCGGGCTCGATGCGCGCCACGCGCGACTCCCACCGCGCCCGGATGCTCCCCTCGGCGACGCGGTTGGTGAGGTCGGGGAGCACCCACGGCTTGATGTTCCGGTCGAAGCTCGGCCCGAAGTGCACGAGGGTGACGCGCGCGCCCGCGCGATAGAGCTCGAGCGCCGCCTCCACAGCCGAGTTGCCGCCGCC
>DASVXU010000056.1:0-8814 GCA_036392515.1 Gemmatimonadaceae bacterium
GATCTCTTCGTCGTTCCCCTCGTCCAGGGCCGTCGCCCCGCCGATTGGGAGGAGGCCGGGCGGATGCTGCTCGCGGTCGAGGTCCTGTCCCCGGGCACGGCGAGACGCGACCGGATCCTCAAGCGCGAATGGCGGCCGGAAGGCGCCGTCGAGCCGCTCGTCATCGTCCTCGCGGAGTACTTCGCGGACGTGCTTGGCGAGAAGCGGCATTGATCGACCAGAGGCCGCCGCGCTCAGAGCGCGACTGACTCCAGCCTCCGCACGATCTCCCCCCGCAGCTCCACCGGCTCCAGCACCTCCGCGTCCGGCCCGTACTGCAGCACGTGGCGCACCCCCCAGCCGATGTCGCCTAACGGGTACTCGCGCACCAGCGAGCCGTCCGCGTCCAGCTCCCCGCCCTCCCGCTCGCGGATCCAGCGCGCGATGCGCGGCGAGTAGCGCACCGTCATCGTCCGTTCGGGCTCGCCGACGAATGGGCGCTCGGCGGCCAGCCGCGCGACGTCGGCCTCCCTAGACGGAATGAACTCCTCCGCGAGCTGCGAAGCCTCCTCGACGCGATCGACGCGGAAGATGCGCATACCTTCCCCCGTCTCGCAGTACGCGACGACGTACCAGCTTCCCGCTGAATGCAGGAGCGCGTGCGGGCAGATCACCCGCTCACTGCTCTCCTTCGCGCTCCCCGAGCGGTAGCGCAGCCGCACTTTCTTCTTCGCCTTCCGCGCCCTACTCAGCGTCGCGAGGTGCGTCGGATCTCCCCCGTACGACAGCTCGGCCGCGCGCATCCCCTCGTGCTGCTCGTTCTGCGGAAGCTCGGTGATCGCCTTCCGCAGCCGCTCCGACGCGCGGTCGATCGCCGGCAGCTCGTGGGCGTGGCGTTCGCGCCGCAGCAGGCCGAGGCCGAGCTCCAGCGCGCAGAGCTCGGCCATCGTCAGGCGCATCGGGCGCAGGAAGTGGCTGGTGCGGACGCTGACGTGGCCCGCACCGACGGTGATCGACACGCCGTCCACCCAGCCGCCCGGCGTGTCATAACGCTCGGAGACGGAGGTCAGGTCGGCGACGAGCTTCCGCCGATCGATGCCGACGAGCTCCGCGACCTCGTCCACCGGATGCTCCTCCCCGTCGGCGAGGCGCGGAATGACCGTGAGGATCCGCTTCAGCTGCTCGGCGGCGCTCATGCGCGTTCCCCGCTCACGTAGCGCGCGCGCGTCGCCGCGACCTGCGCGCGGAATTCCTCGACGAGCGCCGGCGGCGCGACGGGGACGAGCTCCCCCGCGAAGGAGAGCAGCCAGCGGGCGAAGACGTCGCGGCGCCGTACGTCGTAGCAGCGGCGGTCGGGATGCTCCTCCACCGGCTCGCCCAGCGCCGCCGCCGCGCGCGCCGCGCCGCTCCTCCCGCGCAATTCGACGATCGCCTCGAGCGGCTGGTCGTCGCCGAGCTCCCAGGCGTTGCGCGAGCGCGCATGGTCGCGGAGGGAGAACCCGTCGGGGATGACGAAGTCCGGCGTCCCCTCCTTCGCCGCGTTCACCTTCACCCCGCCGACGCGGCTGACGCGGAAGTTTCGCAGCGCGTCGCGATCGACGTCGCGACCGACGAGGTACCAGTGCCCGTTGAGGAAGAAGAGCCCGTACGGCTCGACCGTGCGCCGCGCCGTCTCGTCGCGCCCCATCGCGCGGTAGTCGAAGCTCACGCGCTTCTGCCGGAAGAGCGCGTCGCTCAGCGCCTCGAAGGTCGCCGCGTCGGCCCGCTCCCGCGGCTGCCGCACGTACGTCGCGTCCCCGGCCGACGCCGCGCCTAACGGCAGGTCCACCGCCAGCTTGCGCACGGCGCTGTCCACGTCGGCGCGGAGGATCGGGTCGCCGAGCTGCCGCGCCCGCGCCGCGCCCTCGGCGACGGCCACCAGCTCGTCGGCGTCGAAGGTGAGCTGCGCGAGGGAGCGGTAGCCGTGGCGGTCGATCTTCTTCGGCTTGAGCGTCCCCCGCTGCGCCGCGACCTCGAGGTACGGGAGGTAGAAATCGCCGGGGCGCAGGCGGTAGCTGATGTCCTCCTCGCCTTCCTCGCCGATCGTCTCGATCGGGACGCCCATGTTGCGCAGCTCGAGCTTGTCGCGCTCGAACATGCGCTTGAGCGTGGGGCTCGGCTCACCCGCGTCGACGGAGCCGTCGGCGAGGTACTGCGGGACGCCGCGGGCGAGGTCGAGGAAGGTGAGGGGGAAGTTGTGGGAGAGGAGGGTGGTGAGGAGGTCGATCCAGCGCTGGACTTTCTGGGTGGTGCGAGAGGTGGTCATCTCACTTCCCTCCCGATAGCGTCCGTACGATCTCGCCCTTCGCCGCGCTCCCCGTGAGCGCGGTGAGGATCGTCGAGTACGCGCCGACCTGCGCCTCGTACTGCGTCACGCGCTTCGCCCACTCGGCATCCGTGACACCGTCGGTCTTCCAGTCGAGCACCGTCCATCCATCCGGCCCGAGCGACGCGGCGTCGATCACGCCTTCGGTGAAGAGCTGCGCATCCTCCTCGCTCGTCACCCGCATCACCGGCAGCTCGAACGAGGCGCTCCCGGCGACGAGCCGCTTCCACCGCTCCGACGTGGTCACCGCGTTGACGAGCGCGTGCAGCGCGGCACTCCGGTCCTCGTCGAGCATCTCCTCGCGCGCGACCGCATTCAGGAATACCGCGAGCGAGTCCCCGGTGCGGCCCCGTCCCGCCGCTTCCAGTCCGCGATGCACCGCGCGTCCCCACGCCGCGCCGGCGTTGGGCTTCACGGGGAGATCGTACCGCCGCGCCTCCTCGCGCTGCTCCTTCACCGACTCGGTGACCGTCGCGACGCGCATCGTCGGCGCCGCGGCGGCATGCAGATTCGCTTCCGCCGCGTCGACGGCTTCGCGCATCTCCGCGGCGCTCATCTCGACACGGTTCCGCCCCGGCGCCTCGGTGATCTCGAGCGACAGCTCCTTCCCGATCGTGCCGAGCGTCGCCGCGAGCGGCGTCCACGCCCAGCCGAGGTGCTCGGTGCCGCGCTTCTGCGTCGTCTTCTCGCAGCGTGCGACCACGAGCTCGCGCTTCGGGCGTGTCGCCGCGACGTACATCAGCCGGTCGTCCTCGGCGCGCGCGAAGAGCGCTTCGTCGTCCGCCATCTGCGCCCACCCCGGCGGCTGCGCGATGCGGAGGCCGTCGCCCTCGACCAGCATCGCCCCGGTCGCGCCCTTCTCGTCGCGGCGTATCCAGACGGTCGGCTCGAAGTCCTCGCGCTCGTACGGCGCCGCGAGGATCACGACGGTCGCCTCCAGTCCCTTCGCCTTGTGCAGGTTCATCACGCGCACCGCGTCGGTGCGGCCCGGGCGGAGCGGTGCGTCGGCAGCCTCCTGGCCGAGCAGGAGCTCCAGCCGCTCCGTCGCGTCGCTCACCCCCGACGCACCCGCCGTCGAGCTCGCGCGCAATGCTTCGACGAGATGGAGCAGCGCGCCCGCGCGCGCGTCGCCCAGCGTCAGGCTCGCCGCGTGGAAGAGCAGCCCCGTGTCGTCGAGGATGCGCTCGAGCAGCACGTCTGCCGGCTGCCGCTGCGAGACCTTCCACCATTCGTGGAGCTGGAGGAGCGCCCTGCCGCACGCGCTCTCTTCCTCGCTCGGCCGATGCGTGATCGACCAGTGCAGCCCCGCCTTCCGCCCGTCGTAGAGGTCGGCCGGGGAGAGCCCGAAGAAGAGTCCCTCCAGCGCCGCCGCGACGAGCACCGCATTCTCGGGATCGGCGATCGCGCGCAGCACGATGAGCAGCTCGGTCAGCTCGCGCTCCTGCGGCAGCGGCGCGCCAGTCGTGCTCACCGCGACGTTGCGCTCCGCGAGCGCGCGCGCGTAGTGCTCGATCGGCTTTCTCGTCTCGGTGAGGATGAGGAAGTCCCCCGCCCTTCGCTCGCCGCGCTCGATCCGCCCCGCGATCCACGACGCGAGCAATGCGGCGTCCTCGGTGAAGAGCGCGTCCTGGTTGCGCGCGTCGGGGCAGACGGTGTAGTGGAAGACCCCTTCCGCCCCGTCGGCCGTTCCATTCGTCTTCATCGCGCTGAACGCCGCCTGCTTCGCGTCGCCCTCCGGCGGAAAGACGCCGGCGAAGTGCGCGTTGACGAGCCGCTCGATCGGCTCCGTCGAGCGGAAGTTCTGCGTCAGCGCGAGCACGGCGCCGAAGCTCGCGAAGCGGCGCTTCACCAGCTCGTACACCTGGATGTCGGCGCGGCGGAAGCGGTAGATGCTCTGCTTCGGGTCGCCGACGACGAAGATCGCGCCGGGGCGCGGCCTCACGCTGCGCCAGTCATTCCCCTCGCTCGACGGCGACGCGAGCAGCAGGCACACCTCGGCCTGCACCGGGTCGGTGTCCTGGAACTCGTCCACGAGAAGATGCGCCCAGCGCGCCCCGAGCTGCTCGCGCGCCTCCTCGTTCTCGCGCAGCAGCTTCGCCGCGAGGAGCAGCAGATCCTCGAAGCCGAGCTGCGCGGTCGCGAGCCGCTCGGCCGCGAAGGCGTCCGCGGCCCGGCGGAGATAGCGCATCACGATCGGGTAGCGATGCTCGCGCCAGCAGCGCAGCACCTCGGCCGCCGGGCCGTTCACGAACTCGGTGAGATCGGCGCACAGCTCCCTGGCTGCGTCCTTCGTCGCCTTGTCCGCGCCCCACCGCTTCTGGACGATCTTGCACGCCGAGGCGGTGATGCGCTCGATGGCGCCGCAGAACGCCGCGACGTCGCCCCAATCGCGGATGCGCGCCTGCACCGTCAGGCGGCGCACGAGCTTCATGAGCGGATCCCATCCTTCGGGTGGCTCGGCGGATGGGAGCATCTTCTGCGCGCGGAGCAGCAGATTCTCCAGCTTCTTCCGGCAGTCGCCGACGTCGGGCGCGACCGAGGCGCCTGACGGGAAGGTCACGTCCGGATAGGTGACCATCCGCTCGAAGCCCTTCCACAATGAGCGCGGATCGACGCCGACCGCGCTCAGCTCGCGCAGCGCGGGATCGCCCTCGCGCTTCGTCCGCTCGAGCCACCGAGTCCAGAACTCCTTCTGCAGCTCGACCCAGTCCTCGTCGGTGACTTCCTGGAAGCTCGGGTCGAGCCCGGCCTCCAGCGGCCGCTCGCGCAGCAGGCGGCCGCAGAAGGAGTGGATCGTGCCGAGGAACGCCGACTCGAGGTCCCGCAGCGCGGCGTCACAGCGCCGGGTCCGTTCGTCGTCCCGCGCACCTTCGCGCACGCGCTTCTCCAGCTCGAGCTGGAAGCGCTCGCGCAGCTCGTTCGCCGCCTTGCGCGTGAAGGTCACCGCGGCGATGCGATCGACCGGCGTGCCGCGCTCGACGAGCGCGACCATCCGTCCGACGAGCGACGTCGTCTTCCCCGATCCCGCCCCCGCCTCGACGAGGAGGTTGGTGTCGAGATCGGTGAGGATGCGATCGCGCGCCGCCTGGTCGGCGGGGGGCGCGGCGGTCCGCTTCGCGCTCACGCCTCTTCCTCCGCGTCGGCTGCCGCGCCGCGCAGCTCGCGCATGAGCCTGAAGACTTCCTGCTCGACGTTCGCCGACGCCCACTCGGCGCGCGGCGAGGTGGAGTTGCCGTACTTGCCGCGTGTCGCCCGACAGATCGTTCCCGCGTCGCAGAAGCCGCAATCGTGCGCGTCCGTCGTCGGGAGGAAGGCGCCGCTCTCCGCCTGCTCGAGCAGCCCGCGGACGATCCCCAACGCCGCACGCATCTCCTCCTCCTCGTACGCCACGATCTCGCTCTCGCCGCGCTCCGTCGGGAAGCGATACTCGAAGCGCGCGACGCGCTCGCCGAGCACCTGCCGCAGCGCCGCGGCGTAGATCGCCGGCTGGAGCTGGCGTCCCCCGTCGAAGGGCGCCTTCTTCGGCGACTTCTGGTACGGCGTAGGCCTGCCAGTCTTGTAGTCCACGATGCGCAGTCCGCCGCCCGGCATCCGGTCCACGCGATCGGCGCGTCCATGCACCTTCAGCTTGCGTCCGTTACCGAGCTCGTACACGCCGGGCGGTTCCCCCGCTCCGCCGAAGCTCACCTCGAGCTGCAGCCATTCACCGCGATCGCCGCCGCGCATCAGGTTGCGCTCCATCTCGAGGAAGGCGATCGCCGCGCGCCTGACCTCGGCGGCCTCGCTCTCGAAGACCGTCTCGCCCGGGGGCGGCACCCGCTCCCGCCAGCGCGCGATCACTTCGTCGGCGATGCGCAGCACTTCGTCGCGCGCGTCGTCGTCGAGGATCTCCCGCTGCCTGCCGAGGTAGCGCTTCGCCATCTCCTCGTAGATCTCGTGGAGGAGCGAGCCGCGATCGAGCGCGTCGAGCCAGGCGTCCGGATCGTAGTCCGGATCGTTAGGCGGTCGCAGGCCGAGCCCGTTGCGGTAGAACCAGGCGAGCGGGCACTTCGCGAGCAGCTCGAGCGACGAGGGCGAGAGACTGCGCCCGCGGCCGACGAGGTCGAACTCGCCCATCGCCGCGAGGACGACTCCGTGATGCGGGCCCGCCTCGGGTGCGACAGCGGCGTCCGCCGCGCGGAGTCCCGCGTCGAGCGAGGAGAAGCACTCGCGCACCACCTCGGTCCCGTCGAGAAGCAGGGCACCGTCGGCGATCGCCGCGAGCCAGACGTCGCGCGAATCCACCGGCGCATCGCCCTCGTCAGGGACCGCGCAGGCCGGCGGGCGCAGCGCGTCGCGCAGCTTCTCGAAGGAGAGCGTCGGATCCCGGGCGACGATGCGCCAGCACTCGAGCAGCACCGGCGCCGGCCCCGCCTCACGTCCGTCGAGCGAGCCGCTCGTGGCATACGAGAGCGTGACGCGCCCGCGCAGGGTCGCGAGCGCGCGCCGGAGCAGCGTCGCGCGCTCCTCGCGCCGCTCCGCGTTCGTCGCCATGCGTCCCGCGGGGAGCGCGCCGCGCACCGTGTCGGTGAGGAAGGGATCCTGGCGCACCGGCCCCGCGGTGCGGTCCGCGTCGAGCCCGACGACGAAGACGTGCGGACGCCCCGTCGTCCCCGCGTGCGCGAGGTCGGTGAGGTGGACCATCCCCCCGCTCGCGCTCCACGGCTTCCGTTCCTCGGTGACGAGGGGCCAGGCGCGGACGTCGGCGAGGGCGTCGCGCAGGGCGGCGAGCGCGCTCGCGAACCCGACCTCCGGCTGCTCGATGCCCGCGAGCTGGCCGATGCGCGTCGTGATGCGGTCCATCGTCTGCCGCTCGGCCATCCCGTGCACCGGGACCAGCTCCAGCCAGCGGAGCATGAGCGCCGCGAGCCGCGGAGTGGAGATGTGCACGGGGCGATGCGAGCCGCGCTCCGGCACGGCGGGCGTCGCGGCGAGCAGCCGGGCGAGGAAGTCGCCTAACGCGCGCGAGCTGCGCGTGCGCGCGACCGTGCGCGCCGCGTACTCCTCGTCGCTCTCGTCCTCGTACCGCGCCGGTGCGGGGGGCGACGCGAGCGACGCGACCGCCGACTCGTAGCGCCCGCGCCCCCACCCGATCTGCAGCCGCCGCAGCTCGCGAGCGAGCAGCGTGGACGGAATGTCGCCACCGGGGAGCGTCATCTCCCCCGCCTCCAGCGCCTCGCGGAGGATGTCGGCGGCAAGCCCGTCGGAGAGCCACGCCATCCAGCGATCGATCGCGCGGCCGAGCCGGGTGCGCGCGAGCGGGATGCCCTGGAGCATCGTCGCGCCGATCCCCGTCCGCTGGCAGAGGGCGTCGAGCGCGATGCCGTAGGTGTCCGTGTCGCAGGCGACGATCTCGATCTCGTCCCAGCGCGCGCCGCGAGCGAGCGCGCGGCGCAGCACCTCGCGCAGCTCGTCGGAGGGCGTCGCCGCGGCGAAGAATTCCGCGTTCGCGATCGCCGGCTCGAGTGCGTCGTCGCCATCGAGCACGTGCGCGCCGCGCGCGACGAGCCGCGCGAGCAGCTCGCCGGCGAGCCCGCGCGCGACGAGCCCCGGGGCGACGAAGGTCTCGCCGTCGAGGACGAAGGGCGCCTCCGCGTCGAAGGCATCGAGCGCCGCGCGGAAGATCCCCGCCGGATCGACGAGCTCCGACGCGGCGAGCAGCCGCTCGTAATGCTCGACGACGGCGGCGAGATCGTACGCAGGCGTGCCGCGCTTCGTCGCGGCGCGGAGCTCGGCGGGCGACACGCCGGCGGTTCGCAGCTCGAGCACCGCGTCGCGCACGGCGTGCCGGAAGCCGAGGCTGGGCTGGAGGGCGACGAAGCGCGGGTCCAGCGTGTTGGTCGCGATCGCGGCGTCGAGGGCGGCGTTGACGATGGCGCCGATCTCGATGTCGCCGCCTGCGCGACGACCGGAGCGGGCGAGGGGGACGAAGGCGAGCTGCTCGGCGATGCCGCGGAGGTTGACGGCTTCCCAGCCGATCCAGCCGCCGGTTAGGCGGGCGAGGGAGACGAGGAGCTCGCGGCCGTAGTTGACGTCGGGGCCGAGGAGGCGTTTGCGGGTGGTGGGGTGACACTCCGTCGCGGAGAGGAGGGAGGCGAGGAGGGGGGAGGGGGTGGGGGTTGGCCCGGTCATGCGCGCGCTCCCGCCATGCCGAGATGGCGGTCGCCGTTGCCGTGGGGTGTGGCAGGAGCCTCGTCGTGCGCCATGCGGGGGGTCATGGAGTACGGGCGGGAGGGGAGCGGCGGAGGTGGGGCGGCGATCATAACGGTTGTCAGAGGGCGGCGCAATGATCGGGGGTCGGGAACCGGATCAATGTGGAGGGGCCGTCTGACAGACGAGCGACGGGTGCCGACGGAATCGGTGAACCGTTTTGCGATCGAACTGGAGCTGCCTCGTGCGCGCACTCCGCCTCGGGCGGCGTTCGATCGAGG